>NZ_CP019449.1:2836875-3152083 GCF_001984035.1 Sphingopyxis sp. QXT-31
GGCCAGCGCGAACTGATCATCGGCGATCGCCAGACCGGCAAGACCGCCGTCGCGATCGACACCTTCATCAACCAGAAGCAGGCGAACGCCGGCACCGACGAATCGAAGAAGCTGTACTGCATCTACGTCGCGGTCGGCCAGAAGCGCTCGACCGTCGCGCAGATCGTACGCCAGCTCGAAGAAAATGGCGCGATGGAATATTCGATCGTCGTCGCCGCGACCGCGTCGGAGCCCGCGCCGCTGCAGTATCTCGCGCCCTACACCGGCGTGACGATGGGCGAATTCTTCCGCGACAACGGCATGCACGCCGTGATCGTCTATGACGATCTCTCGAAGCAGGCCGTCGCCTATCGCCAGATGTCGCTGCTGCTCCGCCGCCCGCCGGGCCGCGAAGCCTATCCGGGCGACGTTTTCTATCTGCACTCGCGTTTGCTCGAGCGCGCCGCGAAGATGAACAGCGACAATGGCTCGGGCTCGCTCACCGCGCTGCCGATCATCGAAACGCAGGCGGGCGACGTGTCGGCGTACATCCCGACCAACGTGATTTCGATCACCGACGGCCAGATCTTCCTCGAAACCAACCTGTTCAACGCCGGTATCCGTCCCGCGATCAACGTCGGCCTGTCGGTGTCGCGCGTCGGCTCGGCCGCGCAGACCAAGGCGATGAAGAAGGTGTCGGGCTCGATCAAGCTCGAGCTCGCGCAGTACCGCGAAATGGAAGCCTTCGCGCAGTTCGGTTCGGACCTCGACGCCTCGACGCAGAAGCTGCTCAACCGCGGCGCGCGCCTGACGCAGCTGCTCAAGCAGCCGCAGTTCCAGCCGATGCCGTTCGAAGAGCAGACCGCGTCGATCTTCGCCGGCACCAACGGCTATCTCGACAATGTCGCGACGACCGACGTGTCGCGCTACGAAGCGGCGATGATCGCCTATCTGCGCAGCGACCATGCCGATGTGCTCAAGACGATCCGCGAGACCAAGGATCTGGGCGACGACGCCAAGAAGGGCCTGGTCGCGGCGCTCGACGCGTTCGGCAAGATTTTCGCGTAACCCACCCACCTCGTCACCCCGGCGAAGGCCGGGGTCTCGAAGGTGAGATCCCGGCCTTCGCCGGGATGACGACAAAAAGGTAAAAGACGGGACTTATGGCCAGTCTGAAGGAACTCAAAGGGCGGATCGTCTCGGTCAAATCGACCCAGAAGATCACCAAGGCCAAGAAGATGGTCGCCGCCGCCAAGCTGCGCAAGGCGCAGGCGGCCGCCGAGGCCGCGCGCCCCTATGCCGAGCGTCTCGAGCGCGTCGTCGCCAGCCTCGCGTCGAAGGTCGGCGCGTCGGATTCGGCGCCGAAGCTGCTGTCGGGCACCGGGAAGAGCGACACGCACCTGCTCGTGGTGCTCAACAGCGACCGCGGCCTGGCCGGCGCGTTCAATTCGAACATCGTCAAGGCCGCGCGCGACAAGGCGCTGGAGCTGCAGGCGCAGGGCAAAAAGGTCGTCTTCTTCCTGATCGGCCGTAAGGGCCGCCCGGTGATCAGCCGGCTCTTTCCCGGCCAGATCATCGAGCAGTATGAGACGACCGGCATCCGCGACATCGGCTTCGACCAGGCGAGCGACATCTCGGCAAAGGTCATGGAGCTGTACGAAGCCGGCGCGTTCGACGTCGCGCATCTCTTCTATTCGAAGTTCCGCTCGGCGCTGCTCCAGATCGCGACCGGCCAGCAGATGATCCCGGTTCCGCCGCCCGCCGACGTCCCCGCCTCGAGCGGCGCCGCGGTCGAGTACGAGCCCGACGAGGAAGCGATCCTCGCCGACCTGCTCCCGCGCAACGTCACCATCCAGATCTTCAAGGGCCTCCTTGAAAACGCCGCGTCCGAACAGGGCGCGTCGATGACCGCGATGGACAATGCGACGCGCAACGCGGGCGACCTGATCAACAAGCTGACCATCGTGTACAACCGTACGCGCCAGGCGGCGATCACCACCGAACTTATCGAGATTATCGCCGGCGCCGAAGCGCTGTAAGCTATCCCAGCAAGGAAGAATGTAATGGCAACCGCTCCCGCCCCCGAGAAGAAGGCTCCCGCCAAGAAGGCCGCCGCGCCCAAAGCTGCTGCGCCGAAGAAGGCCGCCGCTCCGAAGGCCGCCGCGACCGCCGGCACCGCCACGGGCCGCATCGCGCAGGTCATCGGCGCCGTCGTCGACGTCCAGTTCACCGGCACCCTGCCCGCGATTCTGAACGCGCTGGAAACCGAGAACAACGGCAATCGCCTCGTCCTCGAAGTTGCGCAGCACCTTGGCGAAAACACCGTCCGCACCATCGCGATGGACGCGACCGACGGCTTGACCCGCGGCCAGCCGGTGCGCGACACCGGCGCGCAGATCACCGTGCCCGTCGGCCCGCAGACGCTCGGCCGCATCCTCAACGTCATCGGCGAGCCGATCGACGAGCGCGGCCCGGTCAACAGCGACCTGTCGGCCCCGATCCACGCCAAGGCTCCCGAATTCGTCGACCAGTCGACCGAAGCCGCGATCCTGGTCACCGGCATCAAGGTCATCGACCTGATCGCGCCCTATGCCAAGGGCGGCAAGATCGGCCTGTTCGGCGGCGCGGGCGTCGGCAAGACCGTGCTCATCCAGGAACTGATCAACAACATCGCCAAGGGTCACGGCGGCGTGTCGGTGTTCGCGGGCGTCGGTGAACGCACCCGCGAAGGCAACGACCTCTATCACGAATTCCTCGACGCCGGCGTCATCGCCAAGGACGCCGACGGCAACCCGACCCCCGAGGGGTCGAAGGTGGCGCTGGTGTTCGGCCAGATGAACGAACCCCCGGGCGCCCGCGCCCGCGTCGCGCTCTCGGGCCTGACCATGGCCGAATATTTCCGCGACCAGGAGGGCCAGGACGTGCTCTTCTTCGTCGACAACATCTTCCGCTTCACCCAGGCGGGTTCGGAAGTGTCGGCGCTGCTCGGCCGTATTCCGTCGGCGGTGGGTTACCAGCCGACGCTGTCGACCGACATGGGCGCGCTGCAGGAACGCATCACCTCGACCACCAAGGGCTCGATCACCTCGGTGCAGGCGATTTACGTCCCCGCGGACGACTTGACCGACCCTGCTCCCGCAACCTCGTTCGCGCACTTGGACGCGACGACGACGCTGAACCGCGCGATTTCGGAGCTGGGCATCTACCCGGCAGTCGATCCGCTCGACTCGACCTCGCGCGTGCTGACCGCCGCGACCGTCGGCCAGGAGCATTACGAGACCGCCCGCCGCGTCCAGGAAACGCTACAGAAGTACAAGTCGCTGCAGGACATCATCGCGATCCTGGGCATGGACGAGTTGTCGGAAGAAGATAAGCTGGTCGTCGCCCGCGCGCGCAAGATCCAGCGCTTCCTGTCGCAGCCCTTCCACGTCGCCGAAGTCTTCACCGGCATCCCCGGCAAGTTCGTCGCGATCGAGGACACGGTGAAGTCGTTCAAGGCCGTCGTCGACGGCGAGTATGACCATCTGCCCGAAGCGGCCTTCTACATGGTCGGCGGCATCGACGAAGCGATCGCCAAGGCCGCGAAGCTCGCCGAAGACGCGTAATGAACCTGTGCACCTCCCCCGCGGGAGGGGCTCCAAGGAAGTGAAATGGCTCTGAAATTCGAACTCGTCACCCCCGCCCGCCTCGAGCGGACCGCGGACGTCTATATGGTCACCGTACCGGGCAGCGAGGGCGACTTCTCGGTGCTCGAGGGCCATGCGCCCTTCATGGCGACGCTGCGAAACGGCCCGCTGACCATCTATGCCAAGCAGGGCGCCGAGCCCGAGACGATCGAGGTCGAAGGCGGCTTCGCCGAGGTCAACGAAGCGGGCCTGACCGTCCTCGCCGAGCATATCGCCGGCTGATGCCTTAACCGCCCGATCCGGCAGAAAAACGCCCGCATCCCCTCGATGCGGGCGTTTTTGCGTCTGCCGCCCGGGCCCGCGCCACCCGGTCATTAGGACAATGTCAAAGTTTCCGCGCTATTCACCCTGTCGATTGGGGGTTCGTCCGCCTTGGCGGCGACACATCCATGGATATGATTCGGAAGCAGGACAGCATCATGAGCGCATTCGGACGCCGCCCCGGTACCGCAGGACGCCCCGCCTTTGGCGTGGCGAAGCCGATGCAGGGCGGCGCGGGTAGTGGCGGCGGCCAGTTTCCGGCGCTGGACATGGCGCCGATGGCCGATCCGGGCGTAACGGCGCCCGTCCCCGAAATGGAGGCGATGGAGCGGCTCAACCAGCGCTCGACGGCCGAGGCGATGGAGCCCGAAAAGGCGCAGGGCTTCGAAGCCAGCGTCCACAAGATCAAGGAACAGGTGTTGCCGCGCCTGCTCGAACGCGTCGACCCCGAGGCGGCGGCGACGCTCAGCAAGGACGAGCTGACCGAAGAATTCCGCCCGATCATCCTCGAAGTGCTCGCCGAGCTGCGCATCACGCTCAACCGCCGCGAGCAGTTCGCGCTCGAAAAAGTGCTGGTCGACGAGCTGCTGGGTTTCGGACCGCTCGAAGAGCTGCTCGCCGATCCCGACATTTCCGACATCATGGTCAACGGGCCGTACCAGACCTATATCGAACGCAAGGGTCAGCTGGTCATCGCGCCGATCCAGTTCCGCGACGAACAGCATCTGTTCCAGATCGCGCAGCGCATCTGCAACCAGGTCGGCCGCCGCGTCGACCAGACCACACCGCTCGCCGACGCCCGCCTCAAGGACGGCAGCCGCGTCAACGTGATCGTCCCGCCGCTGAGCCTGCGCGGGACCGCGATCTCGATCCGTAAATTCTCGGCCAAGCCGATCACGCTCGACATGCTGTGCCAGTGGGGCGCGATGAGCCAGAAGATGTGCACCGCGCTGAAGATCGCGGGCGCCAGCCGCTTCAACATCGTCATCTCGGGCGGTACCGGCTCGGGCAAGACGACGATGCTCAACGCGCTGTCGAAAATGATCGACCCCGGCGAACGCGTGCTGACGATCGAGGACGCCGCCGAACTCCGGCTGCAGCAGCCGCACTGGCTGCCGCTCGAAACGCGCCCCGCGAACCTCGAGGGCAATGGCGCGATCCACATGGGCGACCTCGTCAAGAACGCGCTGCGTATGCGCCCCGACCGCATCATCATGGGCGAGGTTCGCGGCGCCGAATGTTTCGACCTGCTCGCCGCGATGAACACCGGTCACGACGGGTCGATGTGCACGCTGCACAGCAACAGCCCGCGCGAATGCCTCGGCCGTATGGAAAATATGGTGCTGATGGGCGACGTGAAGATTCCGAAGGAAGCGATTTCGAAGCAGATCGCCGACTCGGTCGACCTGGTCATCCAGATCAAGCGCCTGCGCGACGGCTCGCGCCGCGTCACCAACGTCACCGAGGTGATCGGCATGGAAGGCGACGTCATCGTCACCCAGGAATTGTTCAAATTCGAATATATGGACGAGGACAAGGACGGAAAGATCATGGGCGAATATCGCTCAATGGGCCTGCGCCCCTACACGCTGGAAAAGGCGCGCCAGTTCGGCTTCGACCAGCCCTATCTCGAGGCCTGCCTCTAAGGCAGATAGCGGAGCTGTTTCCCGGCGAGTTCGGGAAACACCTTGCCCACCTTGGCGATCAGATAGTCGCCGTAAGTGCCGCCCGCATCATGGACGTCGAGGCCGTCCCAGCGCGGCAGCAGCCGCGCCGTCGCCGGAATCGGCAACGGATCGACCGACGCCGCAAAATCGGGATCGTAGAACAAGGGCCACGACAGCCGCTCCTGCCCCGATTCGTTGATCACGCGGTGCGGCGCCGAACGGAAGCGCCCGCGCGTCAGCCGCTCGAACATGTCGCCGATATTGATCACCAGGCTGCGCCCGCGCGGCGGCACCGCGATCCAGCTGCCGTCGGCCGCGCGCACCTCGAGCCCGCCGTGCCTGTCCTGCCCGAGCAGGGTGAGCAGGCCGTAATCGCTATGCTCGCCGACGCCCAAGTCGTCGGCCGCGCCGCCCGGCGGATAATGGAAGATACGGAACAGCAGGGTCGGACGCCGCGTAATCCCCGTCGCGAAATGATCGGCGGCGAGGCCCAGCGCGAGCGCCATCCCGCGCATCAGCGCCCCGGCCGCCGCGACCGCCGCCGCCAGATAATCCTCGACCGCACCACGCAGTTCGGGAAGCGCCGCGGGCCACAGATTGGCCCCGTGCAGCGGCCAGCCCGCTGCGACGCGCGCATCGCCCGGTCCCAGCTCCTCGCCCAGATACAGCCCCTCCTTGCGGTCGGGCCGCCCCGAGGTCAGTTCGCCGCCCAGCGGAAACCAGCCGCGCCAGGCGGTGCCGCCATAGGCCATCGCGATCGCCGCCTTCTCGGCTTCGGGCAGCGCGAAGAAGGCGTGGCTCGCCGCCTCGAGCCGCTCGGACAGGCCGTCGGCGATGCCGTGACCCTCGGCATAGAAAAATCCGAACTCGGCGCTCGCCGCGCCGATCGCTTCGGTGGTGCGCCGGACCGCGGCGACATCGTCCATCGCCCGCAGCGGCGCGATATCGATGACGGGCAGCGTGGTCATGCGCGCCCCTGATGCACCCAGAAGGCGAGCGCGAAGATCGTCACGCACGCCGACGCCAGCGCGATCCCGCGCCAGGGCATGAAGCCGACCTTGTCGACGTCGCGCCGATTGTTGCGGCGCCAGTTCGCCCATTCGGAGACGGCGCACAATATCGCGGCGCCGATGCTCACCGACAGCATGGACACTTGCATCTACGCCCTTCCCTTCGCACTATGGCCGTCCCCCAACCGGGCCGGCACCGACCGGCCCGTTCCCCAAGAGAGGTGCCCGATATGCGTCATTTCCATGCCGTTGCAAGTGCAGCGCTGATCGCCGTTGCCGCGTGCAGCGCGCCCACATCGAACGCCACCGCCAGCGAAGCCGCCAAGCCCGGCGACGCGATCGCGGCCGCGGTCGCCGCGCCGACGCGCACCCCGGCGAATGTCGCGCGCGACCAATATCGCCACCCCGCCGAAACGCTCGCCTTTTTCGGGGTGAAGCCCGGCGACACCGTGGTCGAGCTGTGGCCCGGCGGCGGCTGGTACACCGAAATCCTCGCGCCTTTGGCCAAGAGCGGCGGCGGCATGCTCTATGTCGCGGCGCCGTGGGAGAAGGGACTCAACCGCTTCAAGGCCAAGCAGACCGCCGATGCCGCGACCTATGGCGCGGCCAAGCTCGCCGAATTCCCGCAGACGGGCGCGAATCCCAAGGTTCCCGACGGCAGCGCCGATGTCGTGCTGACCTTTCGTAACGTCCACAACTGGCGCTTCGACGGCACCGACAACACCGCCAATGCCTTCAGGCAGATCTTCGCAATGCTCAAACCCGGCGGCGTGCTCGGCGTCGTCGACCACCGGCTGAACGAGAGCGACGATGCGGCGAAGGAGGAAAAGTCGGGCTATATGAAGGAAAGCTCGATCATCGCCTTTGCCGAGGCCGCGGGCTTCAAGCTCGCCGCAAAGAGCGAGATCAACGCCAATCCGAAAGACACCAAGGATTATGAGAAGGGTGTCTGGACGCTGCCGCCGGTGCTGACCGAGGGCGAGAAGGACCGCGACAAATATGTCGCGATCGGCGAATCGGACCGCATGACGCTCAAATTCGTGAAGCCCGCGAGCTGAAGCCGTTTGAGACCATAGACCCCGCGCTGCTGCTCAGCGCCTATGCGCAGGGGCTGTTCCCGATGGCCGACGCGGCGGACGACCCGTCGGTCCATTGGGTCGAGCCGCGGCTGCGCGCGATCCTGCCCTTGGACGGCTTCCGCCTGTCGCGCCGGCTGAAAAGGACCATCGTCGGCGAGCATTTCCACGTCACCACCGACCGCGCCTTCGCCGACATGATGGCGCTGTGCGCCGAGCCCGCCGCCGACCGCCCGACGACGTGGATCAACCCGGTGATCAAGGCAAGCTACGAGCGGCTCTTCCGCCTCGGCCACGCGCATAGCGTCGAATGCTGGCAGCAGGGCGCGCTGGTCGGCGGCCTCTATGGCGTGACGCTGGGCCGCGCCTTTTTCGGCGAATCGATGGTCAGCCGGGCGCGCGACGCGTCGAAGGTCGCGCTCGCGCATCTCGTCGCGCGGCTGATCGCGGGCGGCTGGCAATTGCTCGACTGCCAGTTCATCACCCCGCATCTCGAATCGCTCGGCGCGATCGAGATCAGCCAGGCCGATTATCTGGCGCGACTTTATTCGGTGTTGGCGGGGGCCGGCACGGTCGGCGCGGGCGCCGGCGCCGCGGCGGGCGCTGCTGGCGGAGTGCCTTCGCCACCGTTCGCGGCGGGCGACTGGGGGGCGCTGGACGCCTTGGGCGTAGCGGCACCTGACTCGGACTTGGGCACCGCGCGCGCGACGGGTTCGCCGCCCGGATATGTCATCGCGCAGCTTTTGACGAACACGTCGTAGATCGGGTGCTGGATCACGTTGCGCTCGGGGCGCTCGCGAAAGATCCAGCCCGAAAAGACGCGGTACCACTGGTCGTCGCGCTGGTCCTGCACCGTCAGCTGGACGAAGGCGCCGGTCTCGGGCGGATCTTCCCACGGCGCGGTCGTCTCGCAGGCGCGCAGGCGAACGATCGCGCGGCCGACGCGCGCGCTGTCGCCGGGCTTCATCTCGAGATCGCGGACGAGGCCGTTGCGCTTGTTGAGCAGGCCGACCACCGCGACACGCTCGGCCATCGGGGTGGCGCCCTCGATGCCGCCCACTTCGGCAGGCACGCGCTCGGACTTGGCGATCGTCTGGACGGTCGCGCTGCCCTTGCCCTTGGGCGCGCTGCGGTCGCAGCCGGCGAGCGCCGTCGCGGCGAGCAGCGCGACCAGCGCGGTCGGGATCGGGCGCACGCGCATGCGGTTCACTCGGCGCCGGGGCGCCACGCCTCGTAATCGCCGGTCGCGGCGGCGCGGCGGCCGCCGCGTTCGAGCGCGCCCGCGGGGCGATAGGCGCCCGTGCTGCCGGTCAGGTTCGCGGTCGGATCCTTCTCCCACGCGCGCGGCGCGGGCAGGACGTCGGCGGGAAGCTCGTCGAAGGTGCCGTGCAGCCAGCCGTGCCATTCGGGCGGCACGCGGCTCGCGTCATTGGGTCCGTTGTAGATCACCCAGCGGCGATTGCCCTTTTTCGCGCGGTGATAGGTGTTGCCGAGGCTGTCCTCGCCGACCTTCTCGCCGCTCGCCCAGCTGTTCAGCAGCGTGCCGACGGTCGCGCCGTCCCACCAGGTGAAAATCTTGCCTAAAATGCCCATGGCCGCGCGTTTACAGGCAAGCGGAGCGGTCGCGCAAGCGCCAAACCGCCTCGCCGCGCCCGATCATTTGTCTTTCCAGGTCACCGTCGCGCTTTCGTCGATGCCGAGCCGCGCCGCGGTGCCGCCCGCGAGCTCGAGCACCGCGCTCACCTCGCCGCCGCTGACCACGGGTTCCAGATTCTCGGGAATGGTGTTTTCGGCGATGCGGTCGATGCTGCCGTCGCTGCGGACGAAGATCATGTCGAGCGGGATCAGGGTGTTCTTCATCCAGAAACTGGCGAATTTAGGCTTCTCGAACGGAAAGAGCATGCCGCCGTCTTCGGGCAGGCTGGTGCGGAACATCAGCCCCTTTTCCTGTTCTTCGGGCGTCCGCGCGACCTCGACGTTGAAGACATGCGCCTTGTCGGCCATCTTCACCGTCACCGCGGTCGACGAACTTTCGGCCGCCGCCTCGCCGCCGGAACAGCCGGCGAGCGGCGCGGCCATGATCAGCGCTAGGGCGGGAAAAAGCGCACGCATCGGCATTCCTTTCGCCGGTTGGGACGTCCCAGCCCTAATCGCGCGCCGCTTCTTCGTCCAGCGCCGCCAGCGCCTCGTCGTCGCCGGGGCGAATCGCGAGGATGCGCCGCGCGAGGCCGAGCGAATGGCCCGCGCGCGCAAAGGCCGCGACCTGCCGCTCGCGCTTCGCCGGGTCGTCGACCGCCATAGTAGCAAAGGGCCCGAAACGACGCCGCCGCGCAAAGCCCAGCGCCGAAGACAGTGCCGCGCTCTCAGCGCTCTCGACCGCTTCGCCCGCATCATCGGGCGCGATGCCGTCAACGAAAAGCTGGGCCTTCACGCGCCGTACCCCCAGCCCACGCCGGGTCATCGCGGCGCCGCGCATCGCGGCATATTGCCGGTCGTCGACGAAGCCCAGCCGCTCGACCTTCGCAACCAGCGCCTCACACACCGCGACCGGATCGGCGTCGTCGCTCCATTCGGATTCGCGTATCTTTCTCGACAGATAGCGCATCAATTTGGCACGGCTGGTGGCGAATCGCGCCACATAGGCCAGCGCCAGCTCGCCGAGCCGCGCTGCGTCCAGGGGTTTTCTGGCCCGGTCGGATCGCGCGCGGGAGTTGACCATGCCATGTTTATGCCACAGTCGGGCCCGATTGAGAACGACCAGCGCCGCCATATCGGGCACCAATGCCTGAAAATAGGCGATTTGTTCCAACGATAAGGGATCGCGCAGCACGTATGGCCCAGAAAGATGACATGCTTGTTGCCGCGCGCCCCGCATCGCGGGATGCCGGAGCTCCTATGAACGATACAAAGATTGACGCGGCGGACGCGCTCGTGCCGACGCCGACCGAATGCGCACAGCCGCGCCGTTTTTCGGACTTCGCCACCGTCGGCGAAGCGCTCGACTATGCCGCCAGCGGCACCCGCGGGCTCAATTTCCACGATCCGCGTGGGCGTCTGGTGCGGCCCTATCCGTACAGCGAGCTCAAGACCGATTCGCTCGCCACCGCCTGGCGCCTGATCGCGGCGGGGGTGAAGCCCGGCGACCGCATCGCGCTGATCGCCGAGACCGGCGCCGAATTCGCCGCGCTCTTCTTCGGCACGATCTACGCGGGCGCCTGGCCGGTGCCGCTGCCGCTGCCGACCAGCTTCGGCGGGCGCGACAGCTATGTCGGCCAGCTCGTCGTCCAGCTGACCAGCTGCGATCCGACGATGCTGTTCTTCCCGCCCGAAATCGCCGCGATGGCGATCGAGGCGGCCGAGAAGCAGAATGTCGCGCCGATGGACTGGAACGAATTTGCCGCGCGCCCCGCGACCGAGGTGGCGTTGCCCGAACAGAAGTCGGACGAGACCTGCTACCTCCAGTACAGCAGCGGCTCGACGCGCTTCCCGCACGGCGTCGCGGTGACCCATGCCGCACTGCTCAACAATCTCGCCGCGCATTCGCACGGCATGAACGTCCAGGACAGCGACCGCTGCATCAGCTGGCTGCCCTGGTATCATGACATGGGCCTCGTCGGCTGCCTGCTCTCGCCGGTCGCGAACCAGGTGTCGGTCGATTACCTCAAGACCGAGGATTTTGCCCGCCGCCCGCTCGCCTGGCTCGACCTGATCAGCCGCAACGCGGGCACGACGCTCAGCTATTCGCCGACCTTCGGCTACGATATCTGTTCGCGCCGCGTGTCGAGCCAGACGCATGTCGCCGACCGTTTCGACCTGTCGCGCTGGCGCGTCGCGGGCAATGGCGCCGACATGATCCGCCCCGACGTGATGCAGCATTTCGTCGATGCCTTCGCCGACGCGGGTTTCAAGGCGAGCGCCTTCCTGCCGAGCTACGGCCTCGCCGAGGCGACGCTCGCCGTCAGCATCATGCCGCCGGGCGAGGGCATCGTCGTCGAACTGGTCGAGGAAACCGAGCTGTCGGGCGCCGCCAACGACAGCGGCCGCCCCACCCGGTATCGCGCGATCGTCAACTGCGGCAAAGCCGCGCGGGACATGCTGATCGAGGTCCGCGACGAGGCCGGCAACAGCCTGCCCGACCAGACCGTCGGCAAGGTGTGGTGCAGCGGCCCGTCGCTGATGACCGGCTATTACCGCGACCCCGAAGCGACCGCCGCCTGCCTCGTCGACGGCTGGCTCGACACGGGCGATATGGGTTATTTGTCAGATGGTTACATCTATATCGTCGGCCGCGCCAAGGACATGATCATCATCAACGGCAAGAACCACTGGCCGCAGGATATCGAGTGGGCGGTGGAGCAGCTGCCCGGCTTCAAGTCGGGCGACATCGCCGCTTTCGCGATCACCGCGCCGGGCGGCGAGGAGACCCCCGCGGTGCTCGTCCAGTGCCGCACCAGCGACGACGCCGAGCGCGCCGCGCTGCGCGAGACGATCCGCGACCGCGTCCGCGCGATCACCGGTATGAACTGCCTGATCGAGCTGATCCCGCCGCGCACCCTGCCGCGCACCAGTTCGGGCAAGTTGAGCCGGTCGAAGGCGCGCGCACAATATCTCGCCGGGGAAATCCAACCCTTTGCAATTGCAGCCTGATTCCGTTCCCATCGCGGGACGGAAAAAGCGATTTGCGGTGGGTGCATAGTTACTTTCGGGTAACCTCATTTCGCTAAACCGGGTCGGTGACCAGGGTGGCGAACGATCCGATTCCGACCGACGATATTCCCGTGCTTGCGCTACTCGGGCTGAACCCGCGCGACCAGGACATCGGCGACCTCAGGCAACTCCAGCTCGCGCCGCTCAAAGGGCGCGGCAAGCTGCGCCTGCTGATGGGGCTCGGCATGACGATCGTCGCGGTGCTGGCGATGCTCAGTACGGTACCCGGCGCGATCGTCGGCGGCTGGGCCGCCGCCGCTATCCTCTTCACCCTGTGGTCTTGGCATATGGTCTCGCGCCTACCGCTCGGCGAACTTCATCACTCGGCTGCCGCGGAATTCGCGCTCTGCCAACGCCACGCCGCCTATTCGGCGATCGTTTGGGCGGCGCCCTTCTGGCTGCAGGGCCTGTCGCCCTCACCCGACCATATCCTGTCAATGTGGAGCGTCGCGCTGCTGATGATGCTGACACTGGCGATCGTCGCGCACACGCTGCCGATGGCGTGCCTGCTGTTCATCATCCCCGTCAGCCTGTCCGCGGCGGCGGCACTGGTCGTCGCCGGCGCCCCGGCGCAGGCGGGGATCGCGGTGGCCGCGGGCGCCTTGCTCTCGGGCTTCTGCATCCGCTTCGCGCAGAGCCACGTCCGCTTCCGCCGCGCCGAGGAAGTGCTGCACGAAAAGACCGAGACGGTCAGCCTGCTGCTGCGCGAGTTCGAGGAAACCTCGGCCGACTGGCTGTGGCAGACCGACAACGCCCGCCGCCTTATCCATGTGACGCCACGACTCGCCTTCGCGGTCGGCTCGCCTGCGGACCAGCTCGAGGGGACCCCTCTGCTCCAGGCCTTGTCGGGCGATGCGTGGGAGACGGGCAATTTCCCCAAGAGCCTGCACGACATGGCCGAACGGATGAAGCGGCGCGAGAGCTTCTCGAACCTCATCGTTCCGGTGACAATCGACGGCTCCCCGCGCTGGTGGGAACTGTCGGCCTCGCCGCGTCTCGACGAGGCGGGCAAGTTCCTCGGCTTCCGCGGCGTCGGATCCGACGTCACCGAACAGCGCGCCTCGGCCGAGCAGATCGCCAAGATGGCGCGCTTCGACAATCTCACCGGCCTGCCCAACCGCCTCAGCCTGAACGAGGATCTCGAACGCGCGCTGACCCATGCGATCGAGGCCAAGACGCGCTGCGCGCTGCTGATGATCGACCTCGACCGCTTCAAGGCAGTGAACGACACGCTCGGCCACCCGGTCGGCGACAAATTGCTCGCGCAGGTCGCCGCGCGGCTGCGCAGCATGATGGAGCACAGCATGACCTGCGGGCGGCTCGGCGGCGACGAGTTCGGCGTCGTGCTCCACAATTTGCCGTCGGCGCAAGAGGCGGAGGGGCTGGCGCGCCGCATCATCGCGACCCTCAGCCGGCCCTATGTCGTCGATAATCATCAATTGTTCGTAGGCGCCAGCATCGGTTATGCGATGGGCCCGCAGGACGGCGCGACGGTCGAGACGCTGACGCGCAACGCCGACCTCGCGCTCTACAAGTCGAAGGACAAGGGCGGCAACGTCGTCGCCGGCTATGTCGCATCCTTGCATGCCCAGGCCGAAGAACGGCGCGTGATGGAACAGGAGCTGCGCGGCGCGCTCGATCGCCGCGAGTTCGAACTCTATTACCAGCCCGTCGTCACCGCCGCGGACGGCACGCTCAACGGGTTCGAGGCGCTGATCCGCTGGAACAACCAGACGCTCGGCAACGTCTCGCCGGGCCGCTTCATTCCGCTCGCCGAGGACAGCCGCCTCATCTCGCCGATCGGCGAATGGGTGCTGCGCACCGCGTGCCACGAGGCGATGAAATGGCCCTCGAACCTCAAGGTGGCGGTCAATGTCTCGGCCGAACAGCTCACCGATCCGGCCTTTGCCTCGGTCGTCGTCTCGGCGCTCGCGCAGAGCGGGCTGCCGCCGCAGCGGCTGGAGATCGAGGTCACCGAAAGCGTGTTCCTGCGCGACGGCGGCGGCGCGGCGCAACTGCTCGACCAGCTGATCAGCCTCGGCATCCGACTCAGCCTCGACGATTTCGGCACCGGCTATTCTTCGCTCGGCTATCTTAGGAAAACGCAATTCTCGACGATCAAGGTCGACCGCAGCTTCGTCGTCGGCGCCGCGAAGGGGGTCACCGAATCGATCGCGATCATCCGCGCCGTGGTGGCACTCGCCGACAGCCTCGGCATGTCGACGACCGCCGAAGGCGCCGAGAGCGAAGTCGAGGTCGAGACGATTCGCAGCCTCGGCTGCAGCAATATCCAGGGCTATTATTACGGTCGCCCGATGCCCGCGGCCGACGTGCTCACGCTCTTCCGCCCACCCGCGGGACAGGCCGTCGCCGCCGCCTGATCTATTCCTTCTCCCTTCTTGGGAGAAGGATACGCAGCCTTGTCGCGAAGCGATTAGGCGAAGTTGGATGAGGGTGATGGCGCGTCCTTGCACCGCTCGTTTCCGGCCGAGACCACACCCTCCACCGCTGCGACTAGCGAGCAAGCTCGCAAGTCTCGCTGCCTCTCCATCAAGAGGGAGGAATCGCCGGTTCGCGGCGGGTTGAGCCATCCCATCGACGAATCGAGCGGCCTTTCAAAAGGTTCCCCGGCTCACCCCGCCAAAGATGCGCTTCGTCGCGCGGCGGGTGGTTTGTTCCGCCCGCCGTGGCAGAGACACTCCAACGCTTGAAGACAAGCCAAACGGGGGTCGCTTTCCATGTCAGCCAGCCGCTTTTCAGCAGCCATCGTCGCATGCGTCATGCTGCTTGCCACGATGCTGACCGCCACCCCCGCCGCCGCCGCTTCCTACCTCCAGTGCGTTCCCTTCGCGCGCGCCGAATCGGGCGTCGAGATCCGCGGCAACGCCGGGACCTGGTGGGCGCAGGCCGCGGGCCAATATGAGCGCGGCGACGAACCGCGCGAGGGCGCGGTCATGGCCTTCGCCGGCACCCGCGCCATGCCGATCGGCCATGTCGCGGTGGTCAAGAAGATCGTCGGCGACCGTGAAATCCTGATCGACCATGCCAACTGGTCGCCGATCAACGGCCGCCGCGGCCAGATCGAGCGCAACGTCCGCGTCGTCGACGTCAGCGCCGCCGGCGACTGGAGCTCGGTCCGCGTCTGGTACGCCCCGATCGGCGACCTCGGCCTTCGCCCCAATCCGGTGCAGGGCTTCATCTATGCGAGCGGCACGCCGCGCAAGGCGCCGAGCTTCGAAGCGCCGGTGTGGGCCAAGAGCGACTGGCAGCCCGGCAACGGCCTCGAACTGATCGCCGCGTCGCTCGGCCAGTAAATTGCCTGGCGCCGCAGGCGCTATTCCATACGTCCGACAATTCGGCAAAGCCGACGGTCGGCTCTCGGGCGAAATGCGACATCTATAGCATCGTCATCCTGAACTTGTTTCAGGATCCATTGCCTGCCGTTTCCTTTGGCGCTGCGCCGGACGAGAGCTTCGGCCATGGATGCTGAAACGAGTTCAGCATGACGAGATTAGAGGGCAACTATGCACACCGCCATCGCGGCGCAGGCCCGCAGCCTACCCGGCCGCCTCAGTCTTCCGACGCCTCGCCGGCGTCCTCGCCGCCATCACCCTCGGCCACGTCCTCGAACCAGGCCTCGACTTCGCCCGACAGCTTGATCGTCATCGGCTGGCCGAAGCGGTCCTTCGACTTGCCCGCGGCGACGCGGATCCAGCCTTCGGAGATCGAATATTCCTCGACGTCGGTGCGCTCCTTGCCCTTGAAGCGGATGCCGATGCCGCGCTGGAGCACGTCCATGTCGAAATGCGGCGAGCGCGGGTTGGTCGACAGATGGTCGGGGGGCGTGTCGGTCATGATGGCAATTCCCATAAAAAGATGGCGCGGCCCTAGGGAGCCGCGCCATGCTCGTCAATCGCGAAGCGGGTTCGCGCCGCGTCAGAAGTCGCCCTTCAGCGTCACGAAGAACTGCTGCGGCGCCCCGGCGAGCAAGGTCTGGCTGTCGCCGCGGTTGGAGAAGCCGTTGGTGCCGATCGTCGAGATATATTCCTTGTCGAACAGGTTCGTCGCATTCGCCTGGATCGTCAGGCCGTTGAGCGCGCCTTCGGTGAAGCGATAGCCGATGCTGGCGTCGACGATCGCAAAACCGCCGACCTCGGCGTCGTTCTCGAACGAATAATAGCGCTTCGAGGTATAGTTCACGCCGCCGCGCAGGAAGAGATTGCCATTGTCCCAGGTCACCTCGCCCTTGGCGAGATGCTTGGGCGTGTTGACCACCGTCTTGCCCGCGGTCGCCGCGATCACGACATTCGCGGCGTTGACGACATCGTCCTGATATTCGGCGTCGTTATAGGCGTAGGAACCGAACAGCGAGAGTTCGGGGGTGACGCGGAAGGTGCCCGCGGCCTCGATGCCCCACGAGCGCACGTCGCCGACATTCTGCAGGATCGCGGGATTGCCCTGGATGCCCGAACCATTGGCGAAGGCGATGATGCGGTCCTTGAAGTCGACATAATAGCCCGCGACCACGCCCTGGAAGACGGGCGACTTGGTGCGGAAGCCGAGTTCGTAGGTGGTCGAGGTCTCGGGCTTCAGGTCGAGCGCGTCGAAGCCCGCCTGCGTCGTCGCGAAAGGCCCGCCGGTCGCCGAGCTTTCGAACGCGCGCATATTCTGGGTGAAGCTCGCGAAGACCTCATTGTCGTCGTTCAGGCGATAGAGCAGCCCCGCCTGCGGCAGGAACCAGTCCTTCGCCACCGTGCGGCCCGACGCGAGCCCCCCGGCGATCACCGGGGTCGCTTCGTTGGTGACCTTCAGCCCCTTCCAGCCCGCATTGATGCGGAACACACCGAGGTCGAGCGTGTCCTGCACATGATATTGCAGCGTCTCGGTCTTGAAATCGAACTCCCACTGGGTCGCGAGCGGATCCTTGGGGAATTTCAGGCTGCCGCGGCTCGGCGCGCCCGCGGTGTTGGCGAGGCCATAGAAGCGCCGCGCCTGGTTGAAATCATTGTCCTCGTACCACAGGCCGAAATCGACGGTGTTCGCGCCGATCTTCACTTCGCTCGACGCGACGACGCCGAAGCGCTCGATGGCATATTCGGTGGTGCGGATCGTGATCGGCGCGCCGCCCGGGGTGACCACGTAAGGCGTGAACCACAGGCCGCGGCCCTTGTTGTTGTGGTAATAGCCGGTCGCCTTCAGCGTCCAGTTCTCGCTGACCGGCACTTCGCCGCCGACGCCCGCGAGCCAGTCCTTGCGCAGCCCCGACGCGTCATAATAGGCGTCGTCGACCGTCAGGATCGGCGCGGGGAAGGTCTCGCCCACCCCGGCATAGGGCGCGGTGAAGGTCGAGCCCAGCGGCAGGCTGCCGTTGGCGACGCCGGCGTTGAACGCCGCGCGCGCCACCTGGTTCTGGTAGATTTGCGCGACGCGGACCGCGAGGTCCCAGTCCTTGGCGAAATTGTCCCAGTCGTAACCGAGGCGGTTCACCATCTCGGCGCTGAGATCCTGATAGTCGTTCTCGGCGCGGTCCGAATAGTTGACGAAGCCGAAGAGCTTGCCGTCGCCCACCGGCTGGACGATGCGGGCGTTGACCTGATGCTGGCGCTGGACGCCATCGCCCTTCCACTTGTCGGCGTCCTGCCACGCATAGCTGGCGGTCAGCATCGGCCCGCCGGGCGTGATCTCGCCGCTGTCGAGGCGGACATAGGCGCGCTTGGTCTCTTCGCTGCCATAGGTGCCCGAAAATTCGACCCCCATGTCGGGCTTCGGATCTCGCGAGAAAAATTCGATCGTGCCGCCGAGGTTGCTCGACGAGGCGGCGCCGAGCGCGCCCGCGCCCTGCGCGACTTCGACGCGGCCGACATTCTCGCTGATGATCGCGCGGCTGATGTGCAGGCCGTTGTGGTTGCCATAGCTCATGTCGCCCAGGGGGATACCGTCGAGCGTGAAGCCGAGCTGGTTCTGGCTGAAACCGCGGATCGAGATGCGCGACGACCATTCATAGGCGCCGAACGGGTCCGCCGACTGGAAATTGACCCCGGGCAGCTTGTCGATGGCCTTGAGCGGGCTGATCCCCGCGACCTCGAGCGCGATGTCGGCAGCGCCCAGTTCCTGGACCTGGCGCGCCTCGCCGATGCCGAGCACGACGATCTCGTCGCCGGCATCCGCCGCGGCGGCGCTTCCGGCGGCTTCCTCAGCGAAGGCCGGCGTTGCGGCCAGCAATGCGACCAGCGCGGCACCCGCGCGCAGGCGGTGGCTCTTATGTTGTGTCATCTGGAGAGTCCCCTTTGCCCGCGCCGAAATGACGTCGGGACGCGCCGGGGCTTTAGGCAGGCGATATTGCTGCGCCGCGGCACAGGCGTGACCCGATGATGACAGGATGGCGAAAGCGACTGTCACGAACGCCGCGCCCTTGCGGGGCCCGGCAAAGCTTGGCAAAAGCGGCGCAGGGTCGCGTATCGGAAAGTCCAGTCATGACGATACGCCGGGCGAGCCTCGCCCTTTCCGCCGCGCTGCTGGCCTCGGCCGCCCTGCCCGCTTTCGCTGCCGAACCACCGCCGGCCGTCTGCGCCGGGGACAAGAACCCGCTCTGTGACGATGCCGCGAACAAGATCGTCGGCGAGGCCGTCGATCGTTTCCAGGCGCTGGATGGCGCGGAACAGGTCGAGGCCGCCCTCCTCCTCGTCGATCTTGCGGCCAAATATCGCGGCCAGATGTCCAAAGACAATCTGTTCAGCCTCGACACCGGCCTGTGGATCTATTTTCGCAGCGACCGCGAACCCGGCGACGCCGAATATCGTCGGGTCACCGACCGGATGCGCGACTATGCGGCGCGCGCCGCGGCGGCCAAGGACGTCGAGGGCGAACTCTTCTTCCTCGACTGGATGAGCCTGGGCATCCCCTATGAGGATCGCCTGCCGCACGCCCGCCTGATCCACCGCCGCGCCGCCGAACATGGCCTGCTCGCCGCGGGTCCGGCGTTCGGCGCGCGCGTTCACCTCGAAATGTACGGCCGCTCGCTGCTCGAGGAGGGTCGCTATGCCGAGGTCGCGCGCGCGCTCGACGATACGTTCGCCGAACTGGCGGCGGCGGGGATGGCGACCGCCGACAATTGGGAATTGCAGCTGCGCTATGCCGAGGCGCTGACTTTGGTGCGCCGCGACGAGGAATCGGACCGCGCCTTCGACGCGCTGATGACGATGATGCAGGACCCCGCCTACAACGAGCATCAGCGCCAGTTCGCGAACAACCAGATCAGCTATTACCGCAATATTTCGGGCCGCTTTGCGGCGGCCGAGGGACCGGGCCGCATCGCCGCGACCGAGGGCGAGCGGCTCAACGGCCGCGAGGATATCGGCACCCAGAAGTCGCGCTATAATTTTGCGCTCGCGCTGCTCGGCCAGGGCAAGGCCGAAGAGTCGTTGCCCTATTTCGAAGAAGCGCTGCCGCTGCAGCTCGAGGCCGAAAAGGGCGAGTGGCGCGACACCAAGACCGACACGATCATCCTGCTCACCACGCTCGCGCGCGCCCGCGCGCAGGTGAAGGGGCGCGAGGCCGACGGGCTGGCCGCGGCGGTCGATGCCGCCGACCGACTCCGCCAGCGGCGCGATGCCGGGTTCAAGGGCAACGACGCCAATCCCGCTGTCGCGGCGCTCGCCAAGGCGGTCGCGCGCGGCACCCGCCGCAACCCGCAATCGGGCGCGTTCGACATGGTGCTCTTCGCCGGCTGGGCGGCGCGGGGTGGCGAGGCCGACGCGCTGAACCCCGCCTTCCTCGCGGCGCAGGACCTGACGCTGACGGACGCGGGCGATGCGATCAACGAGGCCGCGGCGCGCGACCTCGCCGGCACCGGCCCGCTCGGCGAGCTGGTGCGCCAGCGCCAGGACACCGCGCAGGCGGTGGTGTCGCTGAACCAGCGCTACCGCGAGCAATCGCTCGGCAAAGACGAGGCGAAGGCCGCCGCACTGCGCGCCGAACTCGACGCCGCGGCCGACCGGCTCGCCCCGCTCGACGCGCGCATCGCCGCCGAATTCCCCGACTATGCGACGCTCGTCACCCCCAAGGCGATCGACGTTGCCGCGGTGCAGGCCTTGCTCCAGCCCGACGAGGCGGTGCTGATGCTGCTCCCCTCGGAGGGCCATCATTATGCCTTCGCCATCTCGAAGACCGCCGCGCGCTGGCACCGCATCGACGAGGGCGCGGCGCTTGTCGCCGCCGACGTCGCGCGGCTCAAATGCCGGATCGACGAGAACACCTGTTCGCTTCCCGACTATAATGCACTGCTCGAAGCGCAGGAGCGCGGGGCGCCGAGCCCGGTCGACGAGCGCTATCCGCGCTACGACCGCGCCGCCGCGTACCGCCTTTACCGGCAGCTGGTCGCGCCTATCGCCGACGCGCTGCCCGAGGGCGGGCGCATCTATACCGTCGCGAGCGGACCGATCGCCGGGCTGCCGCTTGCCGCGCTCGTCGCGAGTCCGCCCGCGGGCGACGCCGAAAGCGGCGCGGTCGCCGATCTCGCCGCGACCGACTGGCTCGCGCGCCATTATCGCTTCGTCACCTTGCCCTCGGTCAGCGCGCTCGCGCTCGCGCAGCGCGCCGACCCGCCCGCCGCGGCGTCGCGCCGCCCCGAACTCGTCGCCTATGGTGCGCCGACGCTCGCCGGCAGCGGCAAGGGCGCCGCGCGCGGCGAAGGCGCCCCGCTGCGCAAGCGCGGCGGTGTGGGCGTGCGCGCCGCCGGGCTGACGCTCGCCGACGGCGACAAGACGATGGCGTCGGTCGACCGGCTGCGCCGGCTCGACCCGCTGCCCGGCACCGTCGTCGAGCTCACCAAATTGTCGGCGGCGATCTCGCGCGGCGGCGGCGTCCGCCTCGGTCCGAAAGCCACCGAGAGCGCGGTCAAGGCCGACCGCGAGCTGCCGCGCGCGATTTCGGTGGTGTTCGCCACCCACGGCTTGCTGCCCGGCGAGATGGGCACCGGCTCCGAACCGGGCCTCGTGCTGACCCCGCCGGGCAAGGCGAGCCTGACCGACGACGGGCTGCTCACCGCGAGCGAGGCGGCGGCGCTATCGCTGTCGGCGCGCTGGGTCGTGCTGTCGGCGTGCAACACCGCGACCCCGGGGGTCGAGGCGGGGGCGAGCGGCGAATCGCTGTCGAGCCTCGCGCGCAGTTTCCTCTACGCGGGCGCCGACAATCTTCTCGCGAGCCACTGGCGCGTGGCCGACGATGCGACCGCGGCGCTCACCGTCGAGGCGCTCGCGAACCGCAGCGCCTCGCCCGCCACGGCGCTCGCCGCGGCGATGGAGGCGGTGCGCACCGGCAAGCGCACCGACGGCACCGCGGTCGAGGGCTGGGCGCCGCACTGGGCACATCCCGCAAGCTGGGCGCCCTTCACGCTGGTGACCAACCGCGACCGCTGATCGGTCGATTCCGTGCCGCCTTGGGACAGGCGGCACGGCACACCCCGAGCCTGCACCGGTCCACCAAGAAAAAGAGCGTTAATCGCGGCGATATTTATAGCGTACGCAAAGCCGCGCGGCGCGTGCGAATCGATGGCTATCGTCCGTGGTAAACTACATTTAACCATATGAAAAACAGGAACTAATTCTTCAGGTCAAGCCTTTCGGCGAAAGGGGGGCGAAACGCTCGAAGGAGAAGTTCGATGCCTGCATCTCGCCCTGTTTTCCGTGCGTCCCATCTCATCCTCATCCCCGCGGTCTTCGCGCTCGCGGCCTGCGAGTCCTCGGGTAATTACCGCGTCGGCGGCGTCGGCCCCGGCGGCGCCACCGGCGTCGCCGGGCCAGCGGGCCCTGCCGGCCCGACCGGTGCGACGGGTCCCGCTGGTCCGCAAGGTCCCGCAGGTCCGGCAGGCGCCAATGGCCTCAGCCTCGGCAATGCCGGCGCGCTCGCGGTCGGCGGCCTCGTCGGGCCCGGCGGCCTCGCGGGCACCGGGCTGCTCGCCAACACCGGCGACCCCAAGGCCACCAACCCGGTCATCTCGGGCGTGCTCATCAAGTCGGGCAGTCTGGTCAATGTCGTCGCCGACAAGGGCCTGCTCCTCGCGAGCGCGGTCGACGGCAAGCTGCCCGGCAGCACCCCGCTGGTTGGCACCGTCATCGGCGTCGTCAAGGCGACCGGGGTCAGCCTGGTCCAGACCGGCGAGGGCAAGCAATATCTGGTCGACGGCCTCGCCGCCGCGCCGGGGCAGCTGGTTACCGCGACGATCGGCAAGGCGACCGTCGTCGGTTCGCCCGGCGCGTCGCCACTGATCGGCGCGAGCATCCTCTCGCCCGGCCAGAAGACCGGTTCGCTGCTCACCGTCGGGGTCGGCAGCAACGGTCAGCTTGTCACGCTCGGCCAAGGCAATGGCTCGCTGCTCGGCGGGCTCGGCAGCCACGGCACCGGCAACAGCGCGGGCCAGCCGACCGCGCTCGTCGGCAATCTCGTCACCGGGGTCACCGGCAAACTCGGCGAGATCAAGGGCACGCCCGCGGGCGGCAGCAACGCCGGCGGCGCCAATGTCGTTACCGGACTCACCGGCACGGTCACCGGGGCGCTCGGCGGCCTCGGCAAGCCCAAGGGCAATTGAGCCCGCGCGATGCTGTATTCGCATCGCTTCTGTGCGGCGGTCGCGGGGGCACTGGCCCTCGCCACCGCCACGCAGGCGGCCCAGCCCGCCGCCAACCCGCTCGGCGACCGTGCGCCGCTGTCGCCGACCAGCGACCGCCGCGCCCCGCTCCCCGATCCCAAGGCGCCGCCGCTCGCTACCGGCAAGGTCGAGCTCGGCGCGCGGCCCGACGTGACGATCCGCGAGATCCGCTTCGTCGGCGCGGGCGTGCCCGCCAATGTCGCCAAGGCGGCGCAGAAATTCATCGGCAAGCCGGCGTCGGCCGACAATCTGGCGAAGCTCGCCGCCGCGATGACCAGAGCCTATAACCGCTCGAGCGTCGCGCTCTTCACCCTCGCCATCCCCGAACAGAATCTCGCGGGCGGCATCGTCACCATCGCCTCGGCCGAGGGCTATATCGCCGGCGTAACGCTGAGCGGCGAGAACAAGGGCGGCCCCGCACCGCTGATCGCCAAAATGGCCGCGCCGCTGCCCGGCGCCGGGGCGCTGCCGCGGCGCCGCTTCGAGCGCGCGCTCGGCAATATCGGCGATATCCCCGGGGTCACCGTCACTCCCAGCCTGTCGCTCGGCGCCGATCCCGGCGCGGTAGCGCTCGACCTCAAGGTCGACGCGAAACGCCCGACGATCGGCTTCGGCGTCACCACGCGCACCAGCCCCTTCGTCGACGACGGCATCGTCGAGGCCAATGCCAAGGGGTACAGCCTGCTGCGCAGCGGCGACGAGACGCGCATCAACGGCGCCGCGGCGGTGAACCTCAAATCCTTTCTCTACGCCTCGCTCGCGCATTCGACCCCGCTCGGCGCCGGCGGCACGCGCGCCGAAGTCTCGCTCGCCGCGCTGCGCACGCGGCCCAAGGGGCTCGCGGTCGACGGCGATGCGTGGAGCGCGGGCGCCGCAGTCAGCCACCCGGTGGTGCGCGGCAAGCGGCGCAACCTCACCGCGACGGTGCGGCTCGACTGGCTCGATTCGAAGAATGCGCTCTTCGGCTCGACCCTCGCCGCCGAAAAGACCTGGACCGCGAACGCCGCGCTCGCCTTTCGCCTGACCGAGGAGCGCACCAGCCTCGGCGCGCGGCTCGCGCTCGCCAAGGGGCTCGACTTCGCCGGCGCGCGCGTCGATCCCGCGGTCGGCGAGGAGGGCTTCACCGCGCTCGACGCGGGGGTCGAGGCCAATCAGGCGCTCGGCAAGGCGGCGGTGCTCCGCCTCGCCTCGACCGGGCGCTGGACCGGCGACCGCGTCCCCGCGGCGCAGCGTTTCAGCGTCGGCGGCGCGAGCTTCGGCCGCGCCTTCGACGACGGGCTGGTCAACGGCGACCGCGGCGTCGCGAGCTTCGCCGAACTCGCCTGGCGCCCGCTCAAACAAGGCCGCTTCGCGAAGAGCGAAGTCTATGGCTTCGCCGATTATGCCGACGTCACCCTGCTCGCGCGGCCGCTGCAACCGCGCACCGATTTCAGCCTCGGCAGCTGGGGCGGCGGGGTTCGCCTGTCCTACGCCGAGCGCGCGAGCATCGGGGTCGAGGTCGCCGACGCGTGGGACCAGCCGGTGCCCGGCTTCGACCAGGGCTGGCGCGTCGCCCTCAGCTGGACGCTGTCGCTCCGCCCCTGAGGATCAGTGCCGCGCGGCGCGACGGCGCGCGGGCTCGTCGTAAAGTTCGGCCACCGGATATAGCTCGCGTTCCTCGCGCTCGATGCGCATCGCGATCGCGTCGAGCACCGCTTCGGTCTCGGCGCAGAAGCTCGCCCAGTCGTCCGCGACACGCTCGGCCGGCCAGCGCGCGTCATAGGCAATGAACTCGTCGGCGATATGCCCCATCTCGAAGATGAAATCCTGCGCCAGCCGCGCGAGTTCGGTATCGCCGCTGGCTTTCAGCCTGGGATATAGTGCCCAATCCTCGCATTTCAGGTGCCGCACCAGCGTGTCGCGGAACATGCCGCGCACCGAGGCGAGTTCGGTCGCGCGCGGGGGATCGGGCTCGGCGACGAGCGCCATCAGGAAGCGCGACAGCGTGTCGAGCGCCGCATGTTCGGCGCGCAATCGCTGCATTTCCTGCGCCATATGCATAGAGACCGCCGATCGTCGACTGGTCCCTCCTCTCCCCTCCTAAGCCCGCGTCATGAAAAGAGGGTTAATCGGTCCTTGTGGCGGCCCGTCGCCGCCGTCCATCGCCCGATAACGCGAAAGTCGGGTGCGACACGCGAAAATACTTGCGGATATTCTCATCCGGCCATAGGGCGCGCTATTGATAATCCTTCGCAATAATCGCAGGCGAGCGCTTTCCCATGCAACGATCGACCATCCGAACGTGGTTCCTGATCCACAAATGGACGAGCATCGTCTGCACCGCCTTCCTGCTGATGCTGTGCCTTACCGGCCTGCCTCTGATCTTCCACGACGAGATCGACGCGCTGACCGAGGAGACGCCCGCCTATGGCATGCCCGGCGTCGGATCGTCGGGCGAGGCGCCGGGGCTTCGCCCGCTTGACGAGATGCTCGCGAAGGCACTCGCGGCGCGCCCTGGCGAGGTGCCGGTGTTCATGGCGTTCGACAACGACCAGCCGTCGATGACGATCACCACCGCACCGCGGCCGGATTCGCCCGCCAGCGACATGACGATCCAGCTTCTCGACCGCTCGACCGGCGAAAAGACCGGCGCGGTCGACGAGGATGGCGTGATGCACTTCATCCTCCAGCTCCACACCGACATGTTCCTCGGTCTGCCCGGCATGCTCTTCCTGGGGCTGATGGGGCTGTTCTTCGTGATCGCGATCGTCTCGGGCGTCGTGCTCTACGCGCCCTTTATGCGGAAGCTCGATTTCGGCACGCTGCGCACCTCGCGCAGTACGCGCCTCAAATGGCTCGACTATCACAACCTGCTCGGCATCGTTGCGCTCGCGTGGATGACCGTCGTTGGCGCGACCGGGGTGATCAACGCGCTCGCGACCCCGATCTTCCAATATTGGCAGCGTACCGAGCTCGCTGAAATGACCAAGGCCTATGCCGGCGACGACGCAGTCACCCCCGACCGCTACGGCTCGATCGACGCGGCGATGGCCGCCGCCCGCGAATCGATGACCGGCTATAATCCGCAATTCATCGCTTTCCCTGGCGGCGGTTTCAGCAGCCAGCATCATTATGCCATCTTCTTCCAAGGCGGCACGCCGCTCACCGAACGGCTGCTTACTTCGGCGCTTGTCGACGCCGAAACGGGCACCTTCACCGACGCGCGACCGATGCCCTGGTATACGAAGATGCTCGCGCTGTCGCAGCCGCTGCATTTCGGCGATTACGGCGGCCTGCCACTGAAAATCCTGTGGGCAATCCTCACCCTCTTTACGACGATCATACTCGGCTCCGGGCTCTATCTGTGGCTCGGCAAGCGCCGCAGCGGCACCGACGCGCTCGTCCGCGAGGTCGAGAGCGGCGGCACGATCGTGCCCGCCGAATGAATACGCGACGCGGCCTCCGTTCGATCTTCGCGATGCCCTTGCTGCTCGCGCTCGTCAGCATCGCCGGGCTCGTCGTCGCCTTGACCGGCGACGACTGGCGCGACGGCGCGGCCTGGGCCGCGCTCGCCATTCCCATTCTCGCCGTCGGCTGGGCGATGAAGGCCCGCCGCACCTGATCTGTTGAAAGGACCGTCCATGACCAAGTTCCGAACCCGCACCGCTATCGGCCTCGCCGCCGGCACCGCGATGCTCGCGATCGCCGCCCCCGCCATGGCGCAGGACGATTCCGGCAACAGCGACATCCTCGTCACCGCACAGCGCAACAACCAGACCAAGGTCACCGGCGGCGGTAACGTCGGCATCTTCGGCACCAAGCTCGCCGAGGACATCCCGTTCAACATCCGCAGCTATAATGAGGCGCTGATCCTCAACCAGCAGCCCGACTCGCTCGGCGAGGTGCTCGAGAACGACCCGACGATCCGCACCGCGCTGGGCTTCGGCATCGCGGGCGAGGTCTTCGTCATTCGCGGCTTCGACCTCTCGTCGGACGACGTCGGGTTCGACGGCCTCTACGGCATCACCCCGCGCCAGATCGTCGCGCCCGAACTCGTCTCGTCGGTGCAGGTGATCAACGGCGCCAGCGCCTTCCTCAACGGCGCCGCGCCGGGCGGCAGCGGCATCGGCGGCAGCGTCAACATCCTCCCCAAAAAGGCCGAGCGCAACATGGTCCGCGCGACGCTCGGCTATACCTCGGCGTCGCATTTCTCGGGCGCGGTCGACGTCGCGCGCCGCTTCGGCGCCGACAGGCAGTGGGGCCTCCGCCTCAATGCCTCGGCGCGCCGCGGCGACATCGCGATCGACGACGAATTCCACGCGAGCTACGTGCTCGGCGCGGTGCTCGATTACGACAATGGCCCGCTGCGCGCCGCGCTCAGCCTCAACTACCAGCGCTTCAACCAGCGCTATTGGCGCGGTCAGGTCGGCATCGGCGCGGTCGTCCCGCGCGTGCCCGAAGCCGACACCAATTATTCGCAGCCGTGGAGCCAAATCCTGACCAAGGATTATTTCGGCACCTTCAGCCTCGAATATGACCTCTCCGACGCCGCGATGCTCTATGCGAAGGTCGGCGCGCGCGACGGGCGGGAGGATCAGACCACCGCGAGCATCACGGTCAGCAACGCGGTGACCGGCGCCGCCACCGGCGCGGGCTCCTACGTCCCGCGCGAGGACAACAACGAATCCGCCACCTCGGGCATCCGCATCAAGCTCGAAGGCGGCGGGGTCAGCCACGAGATCAACGCCGGCGTCGCGGTCAACTGGCAGCTCAACCGCAACGCCTTCGACTTCGGGGCCGGCTACGCGACCAACCTCTATGATCCGGTCGTCGTGCCCGCGCCGGCGCCCGGCGGCTTCGTGGGCGGCGACCTCGACGATGTCTTCCCCATTGGTCGCAGCCGCCTGTCGAGCGTCTTCGTCTCGAACACGCTCGGCTTCTGGGACGACCGCATCCTGCTCACCGGCGGCCTCCGCCTGCAGGAGATCAAGACGACCTCGTACAGCTATGCCGATGGCTCGCGCACCGGCGGCTACAAGGAATCGGCAGCCACCCCGGTCTTCGGCCTCGTCGTCAAGCCGGTCGAGGGCGTGTCGCTGTACGCCAACCGCATCGAGGGCCTGGTCGCGGGCGCAACCGCGCCGGCCGGCTACGACCATGACAATGATCCGGACACCCTGCCGCTGCCCGTCGTCAACGCCGGCGCGGCGCTGCCACCGGTCAAGTCGAAGCAGTACGAGGTCGGCGGCAAACTGAACTTCGGCGGTTTCAACGCCGGCATCGCGCTGTTCCGCATCGACAAGCCGAACAGCTTCGTCGACCCGGTCACCATCGTCTTCGGCAATTACGGCACCCAGCGGAACAAGGGCGTCGAGGTCACGCTCGACGGCGAACCCGTCGATGGCCTGCGCATCATCAGCGGCCTCACCATCCTCGACGCCAAGCTGCGCCGTACCGCGGGCGGGGTGGACGAAGGCAATGACGTCGTCGGCGTCCCCGAACTGCTCGCCAACGCCAATGTCGAATGGGACCTTCCCTTCCTGCCCCAACTCACGCTCGTCGGCCGCGTCGTCCACACCGGCAAGCAGGCGGTGAACTCCGCGAACACGCTCGAACTGGACAGCTGGACGCGCTTCGACCTCGGCGCGCGTTACGTCGCGCTCCTCGGCGAGACCCCGCTGACGCTGCGCTTCAACGTCGATAATGTCGCCGACAAGCGTTACTGGGCGAGCGCGTACAACGCGTTCAGCGCGTTCGGCGCACGCCTGCTCCAGGGCGGCCCGCGCACCTTCAAGGCCTCGGCGTCGATCGAATTCTGATCAGCGGCGGCTTTTCATCAGGGGCTGGATGCGCGTGCCGAACGCCTCCACCCCCTCGATGAAATCGTCGAAGGTGAGGAGCACGCCGCCGGTGTTCGGCACCTCGGCCATTTCGTCGAGCATCCGCGCAACGCTTTCGTAGCTGCCGATCAGCGTCCCCATATTGATGTTCACCGCCCCCTCGGGCGCGGCGAGCTGGCGGACGTTGGTCGTCGTGTTGTGCTTGTCGGCGGCGCCCTGGTCGATCAGCCACGAGATCGCGGCGACGTCGACCCCGTCGTTATAGCTCTTCCACTTCGCCATCGCCTCTTCGTCGGTCTCGGCGGCGATGATCATCACCAGCACGAACACCGACACGTCGCGCCCGGTCTTCGCGGTCGCTGCGGCGAGCCGTTCGTTGTTGAAGGCGAAGGCGGTCGGGGTGTTGACCCCCTTGCCGAGGCAGAAGGCATAGTCGGCCCACTGCGCCGAGAAGGCGAGCCCCTCGTCCGACGAACCCGCGCAGATGATCTTCATATCGCCCTCGGGCTTGGGCCGGACGAGGCAGTCATCCATCTGATAGTAGGTGCCCTTGAAATCGCTCCGCCCCGTCTCCCACAATTCGCGCAGGATGCGGGCATATTCACCCAGCATCTGGTAGCGGTCGCGGAAATGCTCGTCGCCCGGCCACAACCCCATCTGGCTGTACTCGGGGCGCTGCCAGCCGGTGATCAGATTGAGCCCGAACCGCCCGTGGCTGATGCTGTCGATCGTGTTGCACATGCGCGCGGCAAAGGCCGGGGGGATCACCAGCGTCGGGCAGGTCGCGTAGATCTTGATCTTCTCGGTCACCGCGGCGAGCCCGGCCATCAAGGTAAAGCTTTCCAGCCCATATTCCCAGAATTCGGTCTTCCCCCCGAACCCGCGCAGCTTGATCATCGACAGCAGGAAATCGAGCCCATGCTTCTCGGCGCTCTGCGCGATCGTTTTGTTGAGATCGAAGCTCGGCATATACTGGGGCGCGTTTTCGCTGATCAGCCAGCCATTGTTGTTGATGGGAACGAATACGCCGACTTGCATGGCTTATCTCCTGAGGAAATCGAGGACGACGCGGTTGAAGGTTTCGGGGTCGGTGACGTTGCAGGCATGGCCGCCCCACGGCATCATGGCGAGCTTGGCATTGGGAAGACGCTCGGCCAGCCGCTGCGAACAGAGCGGCGGCACGAGCATGTCGTCGGCGGCTGCGAGAACCAAGGTCGGCGCCTCGATATGCTGGCAGCGATCATCGATGTCCCATCGGCGAAGCGCGCCAATGCGCCGTTCCATCACGTCGACGGCCGGAAAATGATCGACCATATGGACCGCCTCTTCGTTGAGGCGAGCATTGTGACGCGAGCTCCAGTCGGCTGGATAGAGGAAGATCGGCTGTGCGCTGATATAAGCGCCCGGCCCCTCGCTCCGCAACAGCGCCAGCCGGGCATCGAAGCAGCGCGAAAAATGGGGATCGGGCCTCGCCCATCCGTTGATCGCCACCAGCTTCCGCACGCGTTCGGGCCATTCGAGCGCCAGCGACAGTCCGATCATGGCCCCCGCGGCGTGGCCCATGAAATGGGCGCTGACGATACCCAGGCCGTCCATCAGTTCTTTGACGTCGAAGGTCATCCCCTCGTCGCGAGCATGCGTTTGCTGGAGCGCGCGATCGCTCCGTCCGGTACCGCGATGATCGTACAGCAGGATCCGGAAATGTTCGGCCAGCGCGTCGAGGTTCGGCTGCCAGTAGGAGCCCGATCCACCGAGACCGGCGGACAGGATCAGCGGCGGCGCCTTCGCATCGCCATGCCACTCGTAATAAAGGCCCCCCGCTTCCGGCATCAGCCGATATGCGCGACCGAAGCGATCTCGACCAGGCAGTCCGCCTTCACCAGCTCGGCCTTGATGCAATAGCGCGCCGGCTTCGCGCCCGGGAAATATTCGGCATAGACGGCATTAAACGCCGCATAATCGGCGAAATCCTTGAGAAAGATATGGTTCATCGCAACGTCCTCGAGCGTCGCCCCCGCCGCCTCGAGCGTGATCTTGATGACGTCGAGGATATGCCGCGTCTGCGCCGCCGCGTCGCCGACGTGCAGCACCACCCCGCCCTCCCCGAGCGCCAGCACCCCCGAAACATAGACCATATCTCCGGCCTTCGCCCCCGCCGAATAGGGCGCGATCGGGGTCGGGAATTGGGGCGGATTGATCGGTTCGAAGGCCATAGTCAATCCTCTTGCGGCCGCTGGCCGATGCTGCCGCAGAAATCGGCGACATTGCTCACCCAGCCAAAGAATTTCTCGACGTTGTAGACCGTCGCATCGCGCACATAATCGGGGCCGAGGTGGTGCGTCGCATCCTCGATCATCACCGAAAAATATTCGAGGTGGAAGGCATCGCGCAGCGTCGATTCGACGCAGACATTGCTCGCGATGCCGACGAAGACGATCGTGCGGATGCCGCGCGAACGGAGCGTGCTGTCGAGCTGCGAGTTGAAGAAAGCCGAATAGCGCGTCTTGTGTAGACTTATGTCGCCCGGCTGCGGCGCCAGTTCCTCGACCAGCGCATAATCCCAGCCGCCGCGCGCCAGCAATTGCCCCGAAAGTTCGGGCCGCGCGCGCATCGTCTTGAGCGCGTTCGACTTGTGCCAATTGGGTGAGCCCGGCCCACCCGCCTCGACATAATCGGCGTCCCAGCCGTTCTGCAGATAGATCACCGGCATGCCCGCGCCGCGCGCGACCTCCAGCACCTGCGCGATCCGCCCGATGACGCCCGCGGCGCCCGAAATGTCGAAGCCGGCGAGGTCGACGTAACCGCCCTTCGACGCATAGGCATTCTGCATGTCGATCACCACGACCGCGGTGCTCGCCGGATCGACGATTAGCGGCTCGGGGCGCGCGGGCAAGGTCACACCGGGGCGTCCCTTGGGTGCGGTGTCGACCGCCGTCGTCATGCCTGCCTCCCTCGCATCGAGTCCGGCAGCTTCGTCCAAAGCCCGCCCCGATGCAAGCCGTCGTGCTGCGCCGCAGCACGGGAACCGCAGGCGCGCCCGATCATTTGGACTCGCATAACCGCGAAAGGGAAAGCCATGGCCGCACGAGCCTATTGGAAGGGACAGATCCGCCTCGCGCTCGTGTCGATCCCTGTCGAAATCTATCCGGCGACCAAGTCGGGCGCCGCGATCAGCTTCCGCCAGATCCACGAACCGAGCGGCAAGCCGGTCAAATATGAAAAGACCGTGCCCGGCATCGGTGCGATCGACACCGACGATATCGTGAAAGGCTATGAGACCTCGAAGGGCAATTATGTCCTGCTCGACGAAGAGGAGATCGAAGCGGTCAAATTGGAGAGCAAGCGCACGCTCGAACTCGTCCAGTTCGTCGACGCGGGCGAGATCGACATCCTCTATTATGCCAAGCCCTATTATGTCGTCCCCGCCGACGAGCTTGCCGAAGAGGCCTATATCGTGTTGCGCGAGGCCCTCAGCAAATCGAAGAAGGTCGGGCTCGGCCAGCTGTCGGTGCGCGGGCAGGAGCAGCTCGTCGGACTCCGCCCCTGCGGCCGCGGGCTGGTGCTCGAAGTGCTGCGCTACGCCGACGAAGTGAACAAGGCGGCGAACTATTTCCGCGACGTCGGCAACGCAAAACCCGACGCCGACCTTCTCGACCTCGCCGCGACCTTGATCGACAAGAAGTCGGGCAAGTTCGATGCGTCGGAATATCACAACCACTATGTCGATGCGCTCAAGCGCGTGATCGCCAAGAAGGCGAAAGCCAAGGGCAAGCGCGTGCTCGAGGATGTCGAGGAACCCGCGCCCGTGTCGCGCGGCTCGAACGTCATCGACCTGATGGCGGCGCTCAAGGCCTCGGTCGACGGCAAGAAAAAGGCCCCCGCTGCCGAGGAGAAGAAGCCGCCCGCCAAAAAGGCAGCCCCGGCGAAGAAAGCCCCGGCGCGCAAAAGGGCGTGACATGGCGCGCGCCGATCCCCTCGCCCAATATAATGCCAAGCGCGATTTCAAGCTGACCCCCGAGCCCGCGGGCAAGGTCGCGAAGGGAGTCGGCAACCGCTTCATCGTCCAGAAGCACGACGCGACGCGGCTCCACTATGATTTCCGGCTCGAGGTCGACGGGGTGCTCAAGAGCTGGGCGGTGACCAAGGGTCCGAGCGCCGACCCCGCCGACAAGCGCCTCGCGGTGCGCACCGAAGACCATCCGATGAGCTACGCCGATTTCGAAGGCGTGATCCCCAAGGGCGAATATGGCGGCGGCAGCGTAATGCTGTGGGACTGCGGCACATGGGCCCCGATCGAGGGCAAGAGCGCGAAGGACATCGAAAAGGGCCACCTCCACTTCACCTTGGACGGCGAACGCATGAAGGGCGAATGGCTGCTCGTCCGTATGAAGCCGCGCCCCGGCGAGAAGCGCGAGAACTGGCTGCTGCGCAAGGTGAACGACGCTTATGCGGGCGGCAGCGACGATCTCGTCGGGCGCCAGCTCACCAGCGTCCTCACCGGCCGCACCATGGCCGAGATCGCGGGCGACGAGGGCGGCGAACAGTCGCTGAAGGGTGCCAAGGGCCAAGCCTTCGCCAAAAAGATGCAGGCCGCCGCCGCGCACAACCGCAAGGTCGCGAAGGCCAAACCCAAAGGCAAACCCCCGAAGTTCCGCCCGCTCCAGCTCGCAACGCTCGTTGACGCCGTACCCACCGGCAACGGCTGGTTCCACGAGATCAAGTACGACGGCTATCGCGCCGAAATCGCCGCAGCGGGCGACGAGGTGCGCGTCTACACGAGGAACGGCCTCGACTGGACCGACAAATTCTTGCCCCTCGTCCGCCATATCGCCGCACTGGGCCTGCCGCCCTGCCTGATCGACGGCGAGATCGTCGCCTATGGCAAGGACGGCAATCCCGACTTCTCCTCGCTGCAAGCCGTGCTCAAGCGCGGCCACGGCGCGCAGGACGAGGGCACCGCCCTCCACTTCTTCGCCTTCGACCTCCTCGAAGAAAGCGGCAAGAGCCTTGCCAAACTCGGCAATCTCGAGCGCAAGGAACGCCTCGAAGCGCTGCTCCGCGACGCTCAGCCCCCCGTCGCGGTCGCCGACCATGTCATCGGCGCGGGCGAGAAACTCTACGCCGCGATGTGCGGCGCCGCGCAGGAGGGCATCATCTCGAAACGCGCTGACGCGCCTTACCTTGGCCGCCGCAGCAAGAGCTGGGTCAAGGTCAAATGCACCCGCCGTCAGGAGTTTGTGATCGTCGGCTGGAACCCCTCCGCAGCGAAGGCGCGCCCTTTCGCCTCGCTCCTCCTCGCCCAGCATGAGGGCGGCACCCTCGTCTACAAAGGCAATGTCGGCACCGGCTTCGACGCCGCGACCATGGCCGAGCTCGCGAAAAAATTCGCACGGCTCGAACGCAAGACCGCGCCGTTGGAGGTCGACGCCGCGACCGCGCGCAAGGTCCATTGGCTCAAACCCGATCTCGTCGCCGAAATCGCCTTCGCCGAATTCACCGCGAGCGGATCGGTGCGCCACGCGAGTTTCCTCGGCTTGCGCAGCGACAAGGAGGCCAAGGACGTGACCCCCGAAAAGCGGCAACCCGCCCCCGCACCCGAAAGCGACGTGACGATCAGCAGCCGCGACCGCATCATCTTCCCCGAAGCCAAGGCGACCAAGGGCGACCTCGCCGATTATTATGAAGCCGTCGCCCCGCTGATGCTCCCCCACGCCGCGCGCCGCCCGATCAGCCTCGTCCGCTGCCCGCAGGGCCGCGGCAAGAAATGCTTCTTCCAGAAGCACGACAGCGGCTCGTTCGGCGACCATGTTCACCATGTCCCGATCCGCGAGAAGGACGGCGGGCACGAGGATTATCTCTATGTCGACGACGCCGACGGCCTGCTCGCCTGCGTCCAGATGGGGACGATCGAATTCCACGGCTGGGGCAGCCACGTCGGCGCGCTTGAAAAGCCCGACCGCATGGTCTTCGACCTCGATCCCGACGAGGGCCTCCCCTTTGCCGACGTGAAGAAGGCCGCGACCGACATCCGCCGCCAGCTCGCCGACATCGGCCTCACCAGCTTCGCGATGCTATCGGGCGGCAAGGGCGTGCATGTCGTCGTCCCGCTCGATCCGGGACACAGCTGGGACGCGCACAAGGATTTCTCGAAGCGTTTCGCCGAGGCGCTCAGCATGGCCGAACCCGACCGCTTCATCGCGACGATGAGCAAGGCCAAGCGCAAGGGCAAGATCTTCATCGATTATCTGCGCAACCAGCGCGGCAGCACCGCGATCCTCCCCTATTCGGCCCGCGCCCGCGAAGGCGCGCCCGTCGCGGTCCCGATCGGCTGGGACGCCCTCGCCGAGGTCGACAAGGCGGGGGCGTGGACGATCAGGGACGCGGACGAACTGCTCGAGCGCGCCGCGGGAGCGGACCTAAAAGGCTGGGGCTTCGTCAGCCAGAGACTTCCCGATTTCTGATCCGGGTCGCCGCTTAGGCGTCGCGCCACGCCCCCAGCCCCAAATCGCCGATCTCCCACCGCCCTATGCGCCAGCGCACCAGCCGCAGCGTCGGAAACCCGACCGCGGCGGTCATGCGGCGGACCTGGCGGTTGCGGCCTTCGGTGATGGTGAGTTCGAGCCAGTTGTCGGGGACGCTCTTGCGGGTGCGCACCGGGGGGTCGCGCTCCCAGAGTGTTGGCGGGTCGATACGGCGGACCGCCGCGGGGCGGGTTGGGCCGTCGTTCAGGGTGACGCCGCGGCGCAGCGCTTCGAGCGCGGCTTCATCGGGTTCGCCCTCGACCTGCGCGAGATAGGTCTTGGGCGTCTTGTGCCTGGGCGACGAAATGCGCGCCTGCAACGCGCCGTCGTCGGTCAGGATCAGTAGCCCTTCGCTGTCGCGGTCCAGCCGGCCGGCGGGGTAGACGCCGGGCACGTCGATATAGTCGGATAGCGTCGCGCGCGCGCCGCCGCTACCCGCGGGCGTGCCGCGGTCGGTGAATTGCGACAGCACGCCCCAAGGCTTGTTGAACAGGATCAAGCGGGCCAACGCGTCCTCCTCCGCGACCGAAAACCTACCCTAACCGCTTGCGTCGAGCGAAGTCGAGACACGCACGGGAGCGCACGCCTTCGCGTGTCTCGACTTCGCTCGACACGAACGAAAAAAAGAGGCGCGAACGGGAAGAGGCGTGCCCAAAGCAAAACCGGCGGCCGTTGTCGGGCCGCCGGTTGCGTAGCTTACGCCATTTCCTTCTTGCGCGACGCCTTCTTGCGCTCGTGCGGGTCGAGCAGCGCCTTGCGGATGCGGATGTTCTTCGGGGTCACCTCGACCATCTCGTCATCGTCGATATAGGCGATCGCCTGTTCGAGCGTCATGCGCTTCGGCGGGGTCAGGCGGATCGCGTCGTCCTTGCCGGTCGAACGGAAGTTCGTGAGCTGCTTCGACTTCATCGGGTTGACCTCGAGGTCGTCGGGCTTGGCATTCTCGCCGATGATCATGCCCTCGTAGAGCGCCTCGCCCGGCGAGACGAAGAGGATGCCGCGGTCTTCCAAGGGGCCGAGCGCATAGGCGACGGCTTCGCCATTGCCGTTCGAGATGAGGACGCCGTTCTGGCGGCCCGCGATCACGCCCTTGTACGGGCCGTATTTCTCGAACAACCGGTTCATGATGCCGGTGCCGCGCGTGTCCGACAGGAATTCGCCATGATAGCCGATCAGGCCGCGCGAGGGACCCGAGAAAGTGATGCGCGTCTTGCCGCCGCCCGACGGGCGCATGTCGGTGAGGTCGGCTTTGCGGACCTGCATCTTCTCGACGACCGTGCCGCTATGCTCGTCGTCGACGTCGATGACGACGGTTTCATAAGGTTCGGTGCGCTTGCCGGCCTCGTCCTCACCATAGAGCACGCGCGGGCGGCTGATGCCGAGTTCGAAGCCTTCGCGGCGCATCGTCTCGATCAACACACCGAGCTGGAGCTCGCCGCGGCCGGCGACTTCGAAGCTGTCCTTGTCGGCGCTTTCGGTGATGCGGATCGCGACATTGGTCTCGGCTTCGCGCAGCAGGCGGTCGCGGATCATGCGGCTCGTGACCTTGCTGCCCTCGCGGCCCGCCATCGGGCTGTCGTTCACGGCAAAGCGCATCGACAGCGTCGGCGGATCGATCGGCTGCGCGGCGATCGGCTCGCTCACGCTGGTGTCGGCGATGGTGTTCGCGACGGTCGCGTTGGTCAGGCCCGCGATTGCGACGATGTCGCCCGCCTTGGCCTCTTCGACGGGGACGCGGTCGAGCCCGCGAAAGGCGAGCAGCTTCGACGCGCGGCCGGTCTCGATCACCTTGCCGTCCATGTCGATCGCGTGGATCGGCTGGTTGACCTTGACCGTGCCCGACTGGACGCGGCCGGTCAGGATGCGGCCGATGAAATTGTCGCGGTCGAGCAGCGTGGCCAGGAAGGTAAAGGGCGCGTCCTCGGGCAGGCCCGGCTCGGGGACGTGCGACACGATCGTCTTGAACAGCGGTTCGAGCGTGCCTTCACGCGCGTCGGGGCTTTCCGAGGCGTAGCCGCCGCGGCCCGAGGCGTAGAGGATCGGGAAGTCGAGCTGCTCGTCATTGGCCTCGAGCGTCAGGAAGAGTTCGAATACCTCGTCAAGCACTTCGGCGGCGCGCGCGTCGCTTCGGTCGATCTTGTTGACGACGACGATCGGCTTGAGCCCGAGCGCGAGCGCCTTGCCGGTGACGAACTTGGTCTGCGGCATCGGGCCTTCGGCGGCGTCGACGAGCAGGATGACGCCGTCGACCATGCTGAGGATGCGCTCGACCTCGCCGCCGAAGTCGGCGTGGCCCGGCGTGTCGACGATGTTGATGCGCGTCAGGTCGGCGCCTTCGCCCCATTCAACCGAGGTGCACTTCGCGAGGATGGTGATCCCGCGTTCTTTCTCGAGGTCGTTCGAATCCATCGCGCGTTCTTCGACGCGCTGGTTGTCGCGGAAGGTGCCCGACTGGCGGAAAAGCTGGTCGACGAGGGTGGTCTTGCCATGATCGACGTGCGCGATGATGGCGATGTTGCGCAGAGACATGCGAAAAAGGGCCTTGATGGGAGGGGGCGGCACATTGCGCCGCAATCGGGCGCGCCCGTAGCAGAAGGGGTGTTGCGGCGCAACAAGATAGCCGGGTTGAAGGCGTCGGGCGATTCTCCCCGGCCGCCGCGGGATGGGTCGGAAGCCGGATTTGTTTCGCGCGAAGACGCGAAGGCGCGAAGGTGGAGGCGCGTGATCGCGATGGCGGTTTGGGGTGGATTCGAGACCATCCTCACTTTCTGCTCGTGTCGAGCGAAGTCGAGACACCCTGAGGGAGCGCGTGCCTTCGCATGTCTCGACTTCGCTCGACACGAACGGGATTTATGGAGCGGTTCGCCCATAAATGCCGCCGCTCCGGGAAGGATCGGTGAGGGCCGCTTCCTACCCCAAGGCCGACGGCCACGCGATGAAGTTTCAATAATTATTGAAACTTCAGAAACTCTCCGCTATACGAGTCGGCGTGGAACCATCCCCCACCCCCGACTCTCCATCGCCGCCGTTCCGGCTCTCCCCGCTCGCGCAGGCGTTTGTCCTGCATTTCGGCGAGATGGGGAGTCGCTGGGGGATCAACCGCACCGTCGGGCAGATCTATGCGATGCTGTTCCTCGCCGACGCACCGCGCCACGCCGAACAGATCGCCGAGGCGCTGAGCCTGTCGCGCGGCAGCGTGTCGATGGGGCTGAAGGAACTCGCGAGCTGGAACCTCGTCCAGCTGAAGCATCTGCCCGGCGACCGGCGCGACTATTATGCGACCCCGCGCGACGTGTGGGCGATCTTCCGCACGCTCGTCGAAGAACGCAAGAAGCGCGAGATCGACCCGACGTTGACGACGCTCCGCACTTTGCTGATGGAGCCCGCGACCGACCCCGGCGACCGCTTCGCGCAGGAGCGCATCGCGGCGATGCACGAGCAGATCGAGCTGCTCACCGACTGGTATGCCGAGATGGAGCGGCTCGACACCGAACGGCTGCTCCAGCTTTTGCGGCTGGGCGAACGGGTGGTAAAAGCCCTCGAGTTCAAGGACCGCATGCTCGGCCGCGGGAAAGGCCGGACGGAGGAACCGGACGATGGACAATCTTGATCCGCTGATCCTCGCGCGCATCCAGTTCGCCGCGAACATCAGCTTCCACATCCTCTTTCCGACGGTCACGATCGCCTTGGGCTGGGCGCTGCTCGGCTTCAAGCTCGCGTATAACCGGACGAAAGACGCAGCCTGGATGGACGCCTATCGCCTGTGGGTGAAGGTCTTCGCGCTGAGCTTCGCGATGGGCGTGGTGTCAGGGATCACGATGAGCTTCCAGTTCGGCACCAACTGGCCGGGCTATATGGAAAAGGTCGGCAATGTCGCGGGGCCCTTGCTCGCTTACGAGGTGCTCACCGCCTTCTTCCTCGAGGCGGTGTTCCTGGGGATCATGCTCTTCGGGTTCAGCCGAGTGCCTAACTGGGTGCACACGCTCGCGACCTGCCTGGTCGCGGGGGGGACGACCTTGTCGGCCTTCTGGATCATCGTGCTCAACAGCTGGATGCAGACCCCGACGGGGTACGAGATTCGCGACGGCGTGGTGCATGCGACCGACTGGTGGGCGATCGTCTTCAACCCGTCGATGCCGTATCGCCTCACGCATATGCTGCTCGCTTCGGCGCTGACCGTCGCCTTCCTGATCGCGGGCATGTCGGCTTATCGCTGGCTGAAGGATGGCGGCGGCGAGGGCGTAAGGCGCACGCTGAAAGCCGCGGTGTACGCGGCCGCGCTGCTGATCCCGGTGCAGATTTTCGTCGGCGACCAGCATGGGCTCAACACGCTCGAGCACCAGCCGGCCAAAATCGCGGCGATGGAGGCCAATTGGGAGACGCGCGCGAACGTCCCGCTGGTGCTGTTCGCGATCCCCGACAGCGCGGCGCGGACCAACCATGCCGAAATCGCGATCCCTTCGGGCGCCAGCCTGATCCTGAAACATCGTGCCGACGGCGTGGTGCCGGGGCTCGACGATTATGAGGGCAATCACCCGCCGGTCGGGCCGCTGTTCTGGGGATTCCGGATCATGGTCGGCATCGGGGTGCTGATGCTCGCGGTGTCCTGGTATTCGGCATGGCACATCCGCCGCCGCGGGGTCGATGCGCTGCCGCGCTGGCTGGCGCGGGTGCTCGTCGCGATGACCTTCGCGGGCTGGCTCGCGACGCTCGCGGGCTGGTATGTGACCGAGATCGGGCGCCAGCCTTGGCTCGTCACCGGCGTGCTCAAGACCGCCGACGCGGTCGGGCCGGTCGGATCGACGATGGTCGCGGGGTCGCTGACGCTCTATCTCGCGGTCTATGTCGTACTGCTGACCGCCTATATCGCGGTGCTCTACCGGCTCGCGCGGCTGGGCAAGGCGGCGCCCGACGACAAGGCGATGTTCCCGATCCCCGGCGCCGCGCCCGGCCCCGCCGCGCCGCTCGAAGAGGGGGTGAAGCCGTGACCCCCTTCATCGATCCCTGGTGGCTGCCCGTGATCTTCGCGGGGCTGATGGGGCTGTCGATCCTGCTCTATGTCATCCTCGACGGCTACGACCTCGGCGTCGGCATGCTGACGCGGTTCGAAAAGGACGAGAACCGCGACCTGATGGTCGCTTCGATCGGGCCCTTCTGGGACGCCAACGAGACCTGGCTGGTGCTCGGCATCGGGCTGTTGCTCGTCGCCTTCCCGGTCGCGCACGGGCTGATCCTGACCCAGCTCTATCTGCCCGTCGCGCTGATGCTGGTAGCGCTGATCCTGCGCGGGGTGAGCTTCGAATTCCGCGCCAAGGCGCCGCCCGAGCAGAAGCATCGCTGGGACGCCGCCTTTTTCTATGGTTCGCTGATCACCGCGCTCTGCCAGGGCTATATGCTCGGCGCCTATGTGCTGGGGTTCGACCAGAGCCTTACCTCGGTGCTGTTCTGCCTGCTCGCGGCGCTCGGCCTCGTCGCGGGCTATCTGTTCGTCGGCGCCTGCTGGCTGGTCTACAAGGTCGAGGGCGAATTGCAGAAGCGCGCGGTGCGCTGGGCCGAATGGACCTTGTGGGCGACCGCACTGGCGATGGCGATCATCTCGGTCGCGACGCCCTTGCTGTCGGAGCGCATCTTCGCGCGCTGGTTCCGCCTGCCCGAGATCATCGCGCTGCTGCCGATCCCGATCGCCTCGGCGACGCTCTTCGTCGGGCTCGCCATCTTCCTGCGCCGGCCGCTGCGCGAGAAAGACGCGCTGTCGTGGGTGCCGCTGGCGACCGCGGGCATATTGTTCGCGCTGGGGTTCGTGGGGATCGCGTACAGCTTCTACCCCTATCTGATCGCCGACCGGCTCGACATCTGGCAGGCGGCGGCCAGTCCCGAATCGCTGAGCATCATCCTGATCGGCGCGCTGTTCGTGCTGCCGGTGATCCTGGGCTACTCGGTGTTGGCGCACTGGATTTTCCGCGGGAAAGCGACGCACCTCAGCTACGAGTGAGGCGCATTCGGGCTTCGGCTTTGGCGGCGGTTTCCGGGCCGTCCTCTATTTCCGTTCGTGTCGAGCGAAGTCGAGACACGTGAAGGCGTGCACGAACTCGACGTGTCTCGACTTCGCTCGACACAAGCGGCATTTATAGGTCGGCTTGACCACCACTGCCCGGCACCCGCATCCGCCGCCCGCCGGTCAAGCTTCTTCCGCCAGCAGCGGATCCAGCGCCGCCTTGAACTCGCGCTCGGTATAGGCGCCCTTCTTCGCGTGGCGGACGATGCCCTTGCGGTCGATGATGTAGGTCGAGGGCACCGCATTGTCGATCGAGCCATAGCCGCGGCTCATCCGGTTCGAGAGCGGATAGGAAAGCAGGTCGCTGACCTTCTTGAGCTGCGACTTGGACACGCTGTCCTCGGTCGTCACGCCGAACATTTCGAGCCCGCGCGCCTGATTGACTTTGAAATAGCGGTGCATCATCGGCATTTCGGCCTTGCACGGCGCGCACCAGGTCGCCCAATAGTTGATCACGACGACCTTGCCCTTCATCTGGGCGAGCGTGACCTTGCGCTTGTCGAAGGTGGTGAGGGTGAAGGCGGGCGCCGGATAGCCCGGCGTCGGGGTCTTGCCCGGCGCGGCGGCGAGCAGCAGCAGCGCGGCGACCGGAACGAGCAGCAGGCGGGCGGACGAGGCGATGATCATGCGGCGAATAGACGCAAAAACATGAAGCCAGGCAAGCCGGAAAGCCGCGTGCGGACGATGCTGCGCTGGCTGCTCGCGATCGCTTATGCCTATGCGGGATACCGCCATCTCGCGACCCCCGCACCCTTCCTCGCGATCACGCCGCCGTGGGTTCCCTTTCCCGCCGGGGTCGTCGCCTTCACCGGGGTCGCCGAGCTCGCCGGGGCGGCCGGGCTGCTGATCCCGCAGACGCGCAAGGCCGCCGGCTGGGGCCTCGCGCTCTATGCGCTGTGCGTCTGGCCGGCGAACTTCCACCACGCGCTCGCCGACATCGCGATCGGCGGCGAGAGCTTGAGCTGGTGGTACCATGGCCTGCGGCTTGCGCTGCAGCCGGTCATCATCTGGTGGGCGCTGTGGGTGGGCGGCGTGACCGACTGGCCCTTCCGTCGCCGCTGATCGCTATTTCGCCACCGGCGTCTCGATCGGCGGCTGGCCCTTCTGGCTCGCGGCATAGGCTTCGACCGCCTTCAGCACGCGTAGCATGTTGCCGCTCGAAATCTTCTGGAGCTCGGCCTGCGTATAGCCGCGCCGCGCGAGTTCGGCGAAGAGGCGCGGGTAGCCGGTGACGTCCTCGAGCCCCACCGGGGTCGCGTCCATCCCGTCATAGTCGCCGCCGATGCCGATATGGTCGACGCCGATCGTCTTCTTCAGATGATCGATGTGGTCGGCGGCGATGCCGATCGGGGTCTGCGGTGCGGGATTGGCGGCCTCCCACGCCTTCAGCGCCGCCGCGGCGGCGGCGGGGTCGCCGATATAACGCGCGTCGAGCCGCGCCTTTTCGGCGGTCCTCGCCAGCCCATGCTCGCGCAGCTTGGGGTCGAGGAAGGCAGCGTAGAGCACGACCATCACCACCCCGCCATTGGCCTTGACCGCGGGCAGCACGCTGTCGGGGACGTTGCGCGGATGGTCGTTGACCGCGCGCACGCCCGAGTGGCTGAACATCACCGGCGCGTGCGAGACTTCGAGCGCGTCCTTCATCGTCGCTTCGCTGACGTGGCTCAAATCGACGATCATCCCGAGGCGGTTCATCTCCTGCACCACCTGGCGCCCGAAATCGGTCAGCCCGTCATATTTGGGCGCATCGGTCGCGCTGTCGGCCCAGGGCGTGGTCTTGCTGTGCGTCAGCGTCATATAACGCACGCCCATGCCGTACATTTCGCGCAGCACCGCGAGGCTCGACCCGATCGACTGGCCGCCCTCGATGCCGAGCATGCCGGCGACCTTGCCTGCCTTCATCTGGCTCTCGAGTTCGGCCGCGGTGAGCGCGAAGCCGAGGTCGTTCGGGTAGCGCGCGATCAGCCGTTTCGCGACGTCGATCTGCTCGATCGTCTGCTGCACCGCCTGCTGCTCGTTCGCGTTGCTGGGCACATAGACCGACCAGAATTGCGCCCCGACATGGCCCTTGCGCAGCCGCTGGATATCCGTGTGCATCACCGTCCCGTCGGGCTTGGGCTTGGTGGTGTCGTTGAAGTCGAAATTATTGATGACGTTGCCGACGCTGCCGCGCAGCTCCCACGGCACGTCGTTGTGCCCGTCGAACACCGGCGCCTTCTTGAGCGCCGCCTCGGCGACCGCCTCGGGGGTCTTCTGCGCCATGGCAGGGGTGGAGATAAGGGTGAGAGCGGCGAGGCCGGCGAGCAGGGAGGGCTTTGTCATGGGGCCGACCCTAATAGGTTGATCGGGCGGTGCAAGCCGCGAGGCGGGCGCTTATGAAGGAAAGGCATAGGCTATGCCGTTTCGGGTCAGGGAAACGCTGCTTGACGTTTACGTAAACCCCGCGCAGCATCGCATGCATGACAGCTTTCGACGACTGGCGCGCGCGTTCGCCTCATTATGACGAAACCCATGAGGCGCTGGCGCAGAGCGTCCGGCGCTTCGTCGAGCGCGAAGTCGCGCCGCATATCGACCGCTGGGAGGCCGAGGGCGAATTGCCGCGCGAGCTGCACAAGAGGGCGGCGGAGGCGGGCATATTGGGGCTGCGCTATCCCGAAAAATATGGCGGGCACAGCGAGGGTTTCGACAATTTCCACGGGCTGGTGCTGACCGAAGAGCTTGCCGCGGTCGGCGCGGGCGGTCTCGGCGCGTCGCTGATGACGCACGGCATCGGGCTGCCGCCGATCCTCGCGCTCGGGTCGGAGGAATTGAAGCAGCGCGTCGCGCCGCCGGTGCTCGCGGGCGACAGGATCATCGCGCTCGGCATCACCGAGGCGGGGGGCGGCAGCGATGTCGCGAACCTGAAGACGACGGCCGTGCGCGACGGCGATCATTATGTCGTCAACGGCGGCAAGATGTTCATCACGTCGGGCATGCGCGCCGACTGGCTGACCTGCGCGGTGCGCACCGGTGGGCCGGGCGCGGCGGGCATCTCGCTGCTGCTGATCGAGATGGATGCGCCCGGGGTCGAGCGCGCCAGGCTCGACAAGATGGGCTGGCGCTGCAGCGACACCGCCGCGATCCATTTCGAGGGCGTCCGCGTCCCCGCGGCGAATCTGATCGGGCAGGAGAATGGCGGCTTCATCGGCATCATGCGCAATTTCAACAGCGAGCGGCTCGGCATGGCGATGGGCTGCTGCGCCTACGCCCGCGTCGCGCTCGCCGAGGCGGCCGAGTGGGCGCAAAATCGCGAAACCTTCGGCAAGCCGCTCGTCGGCCACCAGTCGATCCGCATCAAGCTCGCCGACATGGAGCGCCAGATCGAGGCGACGCAGGCGTGGGTCGACCTCGCCGCCTGGCAGGTGAAGGAGGGCAAGGACCGCCCCGCCGACTTCGCGATGCTCAAGGTGCAGGCGACGCGCATGCTGGAAAGCGTCGCGCGCGAGGCAGCGCAGATACTCGGCGGCGCCTCCTATATCACCGGCAGCAAGGTCGAGCGCATCTACCGCGAGGTGCGCGTCAACGCGATCGGCGGCGGTAGCGAGGAAATCATGCTCGATTTGGCCGGGCGGCAGTTGTTCGGGGGTAAGCGCTAGGTTGAATCGACATTCAGCACCAGAAGGGAATGAAGCGAGATAGAGGGAGGCGAGGTAGTTTTGGGGGATACGGTCGTATCGGGTTGCGATGCGGCGTATTTGCTTGAGCCTTCCGATCGTTCGCTCGATGCGGTTGCGCAGTTTGTAGATGGCGGGATCGAAAGCCCTTTTGCGAGGCATGCATGAGCGCTGAGGGATGATGGGTTTTGCGCCACTTTTCTCGATATGATCGAGGATGGCATGGCTGTCATAGGCCTTGTCGGCAAGGACGTGCCGGGCGTCGAGGCCGGTGAGGAGCGGGATGGCGGAGCGGTCGTCGCTGGCGTTGCCGCCGGTCAGGATGAAGCGCACCGGGCGTCCGAAGCTGTCGACCGCGATGTGCCATTTGCTGGTCAGTCCGCCTCGGGAGCGCCCCAGAGCCTGGTCGCAGGCCCCCCTTTTTGCCCCGTCGCGGCTTGGGCGTGGGCTCGAACGATCGAACTGTCGATCATCAGATAGTGGTTGTCGCGGTCGCGCGCGAGCAGATGAAACACTCGCTCCCACACCCCGGCGCGTGCCCAACGGGTGAAGCGCTTGTGCACCGTCTTGTACCGGCCATAGCGCTCCGGCAAATCCGACCAGCGTGCACCGGACCGCAAAACCCACAAAACACCGTTGACGAACAATCGGTTATCAAGCGCCGTTCGTCCCGGATCGCTCACCTTGCCAGGCAACAGCGGCGCAATCCGGTCCCACTGACCCTCGCTCAACTCGTAACGCTTGATCCCCATCCTCGCCTCCGAAAATCACAGAGACAACTCAATCACGCTTCAAACCTCTTGGGAATCCTGAATGTCGATACAGCCTAGCCTGCGAGGATACGGCGTCGAAGGCGGTTTCGGGGTGGGAAGCTGCCGTAAAGCCCTCTCCCCTTGAGGGGAGAGGATAGCGCAGCTTGCTCCGTCAGGAGCTAGCGAAGCTTGGAGAGGGGTGCTTGGACGCTGGCGGTCGGAAACCCCTCTCAACTCCGGCTAGGCAGCAAGCTGCCAAGCCTGCGTATCTCTCCCCTCAAGCGGAGAGAGCATAACCCTGCGAACGGCAACTAACGCCCGAAACCGGACGGCAGTCACCGGTCGCGCCACCTCAATCGGGCGAAGCCGCCTTCGCCTTTTCCGCCAGCACGCGCGATTCGGCTTTGAGCGGGCGCGATACCGGGCACACCTCCTGCACATAGCCGTTGAGCACATTGGTCAGCGCGTCGGGGATCAGGCGGTAGAAGACGAACTGGCCGCGCTTCTCGCTGGTGATCAGCCCGGCATTTTCGAGCACCGACAGATGCTGCGACACCGCGGGCTTGCTCATCTCGAAGCGCGCGGCGATGTCGCCCGCGCTGAGTTCGGCATGCGCGAGATAGGCGAGAATCTTGCGCCGCGGCGTCGACGCCAGTGCCTGAAAAACCCGTTCCATTGCCCCAAAATGGGCATTTCGTCCGGCCTTGACAAGCAATAATTTATTTAAGTAATTACTTATATTCTTTGCGAGTGAGGAGTCGGGCGATGCGGAGCGGTCATGATCCCCATGCGGTGAATTTCCTGATCGATGCGCCCGCGCCCGGCTACCGCCCCGATCCCGTGGCGGGGACCGTCCGCGCCGATATCCCGAGCATCGTCTGGAACGGCGGCATGGCGCTGGTCGCGATCATTGCCGGGCCGTTCTTCGTCACGCCGGGGACGGTCGCGCTCTTCTTCCTCACCACCGGCGCCGCGCTGCTGCTCGGGCACAGCGTCGGTTATCACCGGATGATGATCCACGGCAGCTTCGCCGCGCGGCGCTGGTTGGCGCGCACGCTGATCTGGTTCGGCGCCTTCACCGGCATGGCAGGGCCCTATGGCATCGTCCGCGCGCACGACACGCGCGACTGGGCGCAAAGGCAGGCGGGCTGCCATCCCTTCCTGCGTCACGGCACGCACATCGTCCGCGATGCCTGGTGGCAGATATATTGCCGGCTCGACCTCGACCGGCCGCCGCGCTTCGACTTCGCCGCGCTCGACCGCGATCCGTTCATCGGCTGGCTCGAAAGGACATGGCGCTGGCAGCAGGCGCCCGTCGCCCTGCTCTTCTTCGCGATCGGCGGCTGGGGCTGGGTCGTGTGGGGCGTCGCGGCGCGGGTCGCGGTCGCGAACCACGGCCATTGGCTCGTCGGCCATCTCGCACATAATCGCGGACCGCAGCACTGGACCGTCGATACCCACGGCGTGCAGGCCTATGACGTGCCCTGGGCGGCGATCCCGACGATGGGCGAGGCGTGGCACAACAACCATCATGCCTATCCGGGTTCGGCGCGCATCGGGCTGCACCCGGGGCAGAGCGACTGGGGTTTTGTTTTCATCCGGCTGTGCGAGCGCCTGGGGCTGATGTGGGACGTGCAGACCCCCGAAACGCTCGGCGCGCGGCGCGGGCTGAGCCTTGTGACGCAGGAAGAGACGGCGCCTGGGGCGGTCGCGGGAGCGGCGCGATGAACTATCTGCGCACCGAGCTGCCCGCCGCCTTGCTCTACGCGCTCGGCGCGGCGGCGTTGATCCTGTCGCAGCATGCGATGGTCTTCCTCGCCTTTCATGCGCTCGGCATGCCGCTCGCGCTCGACGACGCTTTCTGGCTCTTCCCGATCCGCCAGCTCGCGATGCTGCCCGATATGTCGCCCTTCGTCGCGATCGGCGCTTTCGCCTTCTGCCTCGGCATCTCGGGCGCGCTTGCGCTGTTGTCGCTGCGCCGGGCGGAGCGGCTCGGGCGCGGGGGCGGGCTGGCGCTGGGCGCGATGATCCCGACGCTGCAGATCTTCGCCGTTCTCTTGCTGGCGCTGCTCTGGCCGCGCCGCGAAGCGACCGAAACCCGGCGCGCCGATGACCCTGCCCCGCCCTACCGGCTTGCGATGGGGATATTTGCAGGCACGACGCTGATCGTCGTTGCGGTCGCAGTGTCGGCGGTGACAACGGGCGCCTATGGCTGGGGCCTGTTCGTCGCGACGCCCTTCCTCGTCGGGCTGATCACCGGCTTTCTCGTCAATCGTGGCCGTGTGCGCAGCGTCAACGAGACGGCCGGCGCGGTCGCGGCGGCGGGCGTGCTCGGCACGTTCGCGCTGCTGATGCTCGCGCTCGAAGGACTGATGTGCATCGTCCTGATCGTGCCGCTCGCTGGCGGGCTGGCGATGATCGGCGGCGTCATCGGCCGCGCCGCGGCGAAGCGGCTCATCGATCCGCGCCAGCCCTTCTACAGCGTGGTGCTGCTGCCTGTGATCTTCCTGCTCGACGCGGCGATGCCGCCCGAGCTGCCCATCGCGACGCGCGCCGCGATCACCATCGACGCGCCGCCCGAGGCCGTCTGGGCCAGCCTGACCGCCGACCGGCCGGTGCGCGATAAGCCCGGGCTCGTCGGCCTTGCGGGGCTCGCCTATCCCGTCGCAGCGCACATCGCGGGTGAGGGTGTGGGCGCGCACCGCCACGGCAAATTTTCTACGGGCACCGCCGACGAGCGTGTGACGGTGTGGCAGCCCGGCCGCGCGCTGGCGTTCCGCGTCGTCCGCCAGCCGCCCGCGATGGAGGAGATGAGCCCCTATCGCAAACTCCAGACGCCCCACCTCGTCGGCTATTTCGACACCGGCGAGACGCGCTTCGACCTTCAGCCTTTGCCCGGCGGACGGACCCGGCTGAGCGTACGCGCGGGCCATGTACTGCGCATCGATCCGGCGCTCTATTGGGGGCCGATCGCGCGCTGGGCGATCGGGAAGAATGTCGGGCGCGTGCTGCGCGACATAAGGCATGACGCCGAGGGTCGACAGCGCGCAGGCTTGGCGGCACATTCGCGGCATGGAAAATCTTACGCACAGCTGGCCGATTGAGGCCGACACCATCCTGCCCGACCTCGTCGATCTGCGCCGCGCGATCCATCGCGAACCCGAGCTCGGGCTGCAGAACCCCAAGACGCTCGCGAAGATCAAGGACGCGCTCGCCGGGCTGCCGCTCGAATTTCGCGAGGGGCCTTCGACGACGGGGCTCGTCGCGACCTTGCGCGGCCCCGCCAACGGGCGCACCGTGCTGCTGCGCGGCGACATGGATGCGCTGCCGCTGGTCGAGGACACCGGCCTCGACTTCACCTCGGAGACCAGCGGCGCGATGCACGCCTGCGGGCATGACACGCATGTCGCGATGCTCGTCGGCGCGGCGAAGCTGCTGTGCGCGGCGCGCGACCGGCTGCCCGGCACGGTGATGTTCATGTTCCAGCCCGGCGAGGAGGGCCATCACGGCGCGCGCTTCATGCTTGAGGACGGACTGATCGATCCGCTGCCCGACGCGGCCTTTGCGCTCCACATCATGCCCAATGCGCCGCACGGGGTGTTCGCGGGCAAGCCCGGGCCGCTGCTCGCCTCGTCCGATGTCCTCTCGATCACCGTCAAGGGCGCGGGCGGGCATGCTTCGATGCCGCACGACGCCATTGATCCCATTCCCGTCGCCTGCGCGATCGTCACCGCGATCCAGACGATGGTGACGCGCCGCGTCTCGGTCTTCGACCCCGCAGTGATCACCATCGCGAAGATCGCGGCGGGCACGACGAACAACATCATCCCCGAGACCGCCGAGCTGCTCGGCACGATCCGCACCCTGTCGCCGCACCGCCGCACCGCGGTCGCCGCCGAGCTGAAGCGCCTCGCCCCCGCGATCGCCGAGGCGCACGGCTGCACCGCCGAAGTGCAGATCGACGAGGGTTTCCCCGTCACAGTCTGCGACAGCCGCGCCGCCGCCTTCGGCCAGCGCGTCGTCGAAGAGACCTTCGGCGAGGCCGCGTGGCTGACGATGGACAACCCCGTGATGGGCGCCGAGGATTTCGCCTATGTGCTGGAGAAGGTCCCCGGCGCGATGTTCTGGCTCGGCGCGAGCCACGAAGGCAGCGACTGGCGCAGCTGCTGCGGCCTGCACTCGAACCGCATGGTGCTCGACGAAAAGGTCATGGCCAGGGGCGCGGCGCTGCACGCGGCGCTGGCGGAACGGTTCTTGAACGAGGGGTTCAACGCATGATCAACATCCTCAGCGCCATCGTCTCGGGCCTCATTATCGGGGCACTCGCGCGCTTCTTTTATCCCGGCGCGGTCGCGATGGGGTGGGTCGCGACGATATTGCTGGGGATCGGCGGGTCGCTGCTCGCGGGGCTCGTGACCTCGCGCGGGCAGCGCGAATTCCACGGCGCGGGTTGCTTCGCCTCGGTCGTCGGGGCGATCGTGCTGATCTTCGTCGGGCGGCTGCTCGGTATCGGCGGCTGATCTTTCGCCGCTTTTGACATCGGTCAAAGCGGAGGCATCGCAGCAGGCGCATAGCGTGGCTCGTCACCAAGGAGCCCCGCCATGAGCCAGCATATTCCCGCCAGCGCCTTCCGCACCCATCGCGCCCCCGCCCCCGTCGCGGCGATCGCCGACCACCAGGTCGCCGTCGTCCGCAGCTTCGACCTGCCGACCGGATTGTTCGCGGCAACCGTCGCGCTCTATTTTGCCTTCCTGGGCGTGATGGCCGCGACCTTTGCCGACAGGGGGCTCGCGATCCCGATGGCGATCTTTGCCATCACCATCGCCATGGCCTTCGGCACCCCCGCGATGTGGGTGCGGATGCGGCCCGGCCATGCGGCGAAGCCGACAAGCTGGAACGCCTTCATGCGCGACGGCATCGAGACGCTGACCGGGCGCCTCGACGGCGCGGGGGCCGCCGCGCAAGTTCTTGTCCTGCCCGTGCTGATTTTGGGGTGGGGCCTCATCGTCGCGACGATCGTCGCGACACTCTAATCGGCCAAGAGCGCGGACAAGGCCGGGGCGTCGCGGACTTCGAGCCCGCGCGCGCCGTGCCGCGTTATGAGGCCGGCATCTTCGAGTGCACCCAATTGCCGGCTCACCGTCTCGATGCTGATGCCGAGCAGCGCCGCCATCTCGCCGCGCGTCAGCGGCAGGTCGAAGGTGGCCGCGGGCGAGCAAGGTGCGGCCCCCGCCGCATCGGCGAGCGCGAGGATCAGCCCCGCGACCTTCGCCTCGGCCTTCCGCCGTCCGACAAGGTCGAGCAAGGCGCGCGTCTCCGACGCCGCCTTCATCGCGCGGCGCGCCACCCCGGCGGCGAGGCGCGGATTCTCCGCCACCATCCGTGCATAATCGCTGCGCGGGAAGATGCAGACGCGCGCAGCCCCCGCCGCGGCGACCTCGCAATCGTCGGGCGCGGCGAAAATCTCGCCCGCGAAGCCCGCCGGGTGGATCAAGGCGACGATACGCTCGACCCCGTCCGTATCGGTGCGCACGACCTTGAGCACACCCGAGAGCAAAGTCGCGCAGGCGCTGTCGTCGCCCGGCGCGAACAGCATCTCGCCGCGCCCGAGATCGCGGTGCCGCCCGAGCCGCGCGAGCTCGGCGCGCTCGCCGTCGGGCAGCGCGGCGCAAGCGGCGCGATCGCGCACCGGGCAGCCGGCGCAGTCGAGGGCGTCGCTGGTCATTCGATCATCGCCTCGACCGTGTCGTGCGGATAGAGGATGAATTCGCGGTAAAGCCGGTAATGCGCGGTGTCCTCGAGCGTCACCGGCTGGATCGCATAGGGATCGATCTGCCACAGATCGGCGTCGGGCAGCGCCATCAGGATGGGCGAGTGCGTCGCCATGATGACCTGGCAATTCTCCGCACGCTGCATACGGCGCAGGATCTTGAGGAAATCGAACTGGCGTTGCGGCGACAGCGCGGCTTCGGGCTCGTCGAGGATATAGAGGCCCTGCTCGCTCAGCCGTTCCTCGAAAAAGTCGATGAACCCCTCGCCATGCGACGCCGACAGATAATTGGCGCGCGGCGACCCCGCTTCATCGAGGTAGCGCGCGACCGAAAAGAAGGTTTCGGCACGGAAGAACCAGCCGCGCTTGACCTGCGGCAACCACGCGCCGCGCAGGACCTGCCCGAGGCCGCCGCCGTCGGCGCCCGATGCATGTCCCTGGCCGACCACGGCCATGCGTTGTCCGCCGCCGCCTTCGTTGAAACCCGCCGTCGTCGCGATCGCTTCGAGCAGGGTCGATTTGCCCGAGCCATTTTCGCCAACGATGATCGTCACCGGGCTTTCGAAGCGGATATCGAGGCCGTCCCGCAGCAGCGGCATGTTAAATGGATAATCGTCGGGTTCGGCCCAGTCGGGCCAAGCGACCGCGCCCGTCTCGTCCTCGGGCAGCCATACGCGTTTGAGGAAAGGGGGCGGCAGGCGGGTATCGCGCGACCGCCGCGCCATCAGGGCACCAGCACCGTGTCGCGCGCCTCGGGCAGCATCGCCGGATAGTCGAGCGTATAATGCAGCCCGCGGCTTTCCTTGCGGTGGAGCGCGCTCTTCACGATCAGTTCGGCGCATTGCAGCAGGTTGCGCAGCTCGATCAGGTCGGTGGTGACGCGGAAATGGCCGTAATAATCCTCGACCTCGTGCGTCATCATGTCGATGCGGTGCCGCGCGCGTTCGAGGCGCTTCGTCGTGCGCACGATGCCGACATAATTCCACATGAAGCGGCGGATCTCGGTCCAGTTCTGCTTGATGATCACCTCTTCGTCCGAATCGGTGACGCGGCTTTCGTCCCACGCGCGGATCGGCGGCGGGACTTCGAGTTGGTCCCAGCGCGCGACGATGTCCTTCGCCGCCGCCTCGCCGAAGACGAAACATTCGAGCAGGCTGTTCGACGCAAGGCGGTTCGCCCCGTGGAGCCCGCTCTCGGTGCATTCGCCCGCCGCATAGAGCCCGGGCAGGTCGGTGCGGCCGTCCAAATCGATGAGGATGCCGCCGCAGGTATAATGCTGCGCGGGCACCACCGGGATCGGCTGCTTCGTCATGTCGATGCCGAGCGTCAGCAGCTTTTCATAGATGTTCGGAAAATGCCCCGCGACGAAATCGGGGTCGAGGTGGCTGATGTCGAGATGGACATAGTCGAGGCCGTAGCGCTTGATCTGGTCGTCGTTGGCGCGCGCGACGATATCGCGCGGCGCGAGTTCGGCGCGCGCGTCGTAATCGGGCATATAGCGGTGCCCGGTGACGGGGTGCTTCAGGATCCCGCCCTCGCCGCGCACCGCCTCGGTGATCAGGAAATTCTTGACGTCGAGATTGTAGAGGCAGGTCGGGTGGAACTGCATCATCTCCATGTTCGAGACGCGGCAGCCCGCGCGCCACGCCATCGCGATGCCGTCGCCAGTCGCGCCGCGTGGCGCCGTCGAGAATTGATACACGCGCCCCGCACCGCCGCTGGCGAGGATCGTCGCGCGGCCGACATGCGAGCGGACCTTGCCGCTCTTCTCGTCGAGCGCATAGACGCCCCACACGCGCCCCGAGCCCGAATAGCGCTCCTCGTGGCGGCCGGTGATCAGGTCGATGCACGCCTGCCCGGGCAGCAGGGTGATGTTCGGATGCGCCTCGGCGGTCTTCAATAATGCCGCCTGCACCGCCCAGCCGGTCGCGTCGTCGACATGGACGATGCGGCGGTGCGAATGCCCGCCCTCGCGCGTCAGGTGCAGCGCGTCGCTGTCCTTATTGAACGGCACCCCCATTTGGGCCAGCCGCTCGATCGACGCGGGGGCGTTCTCGACGACGAACTCGACCGTCTCGCGCCGGTTGAGCCCCGCGCCCGCGACCATAGTGTCCTCGATATGATTCTCGAAGGTGTCGCCCGCATCGAGCACCGCGGCGATCCCGCCCTGCGCCCAGGCGGTCGACCCGCCGGTGAGCTCGCCTTTCGCGAGCACGAGCACGCGGCAATGATCGGCGAGCGCGATCGCGGCGGTTAGCCCGGCGGCGCCGGAGCCGACGATGATGACGTCGTGGGGGGTGGTGTCGTTCATATTGTCAAACCCTAACCCCGTTTGCATCGAGCGAAGTCGAGATGCGTCTGGCGCGGCGTCGACGTGTCTCGACTTCGCTCGACACGAACGGAAAGTGGGCGCCTAGCCATTCGCCGCGCGCGTCAGGTTGAGGAACACATCCTCCAGATCGGCTTCGCGGGTCGAGACGTCGACGATGCCGTGGCCCATCGCATTGACCGCGGCGAGCACTTCGCCGGCGTTCATGCGGTCCTTGTTGTAACTGATCGCCAGCCCGCGCTCGCCTTCGCGCTCGATCTTTTCGAATGCCGGGTGGGTCGGCAGCGTCGTCACATCGGCGTCCAGCGTCACGACGACGATCTTCTCGCGCGCCATGTCGACCAGTTCGCGCGTCGGCTTGTTCGCGATGAGCCTGCCATGGTTGATGATCGCGATGCGGTCGCAGAGCTGTTCGGCTTCCTCGAGATAATGCGTCGTGAGCACCACGGTCACGCCGCGGTCGTTCAAGGATTGCACATATTCCCAGAGCTGCTGGCGCAGCTCGATGTCGACCCCCGCGGTCGGTTCGTCGAGCACGATGATCGGCGGCGAATGGACCATCGCCTTGGCGACGAGCAGGCGGCGCTTCATGCCCCCCGACAGGGTGCGGGCATAGGCGTCGCGCTTGTCGCTCAAATGCACCGCGGCGAGCAGCGCGTCCGAAATGCGCTTCGCCTTGGGCACGCCGTAGAGCCCCGCCTGATTCTCGAGCGTCTCGAACGGCGTGAAAAAGGGATCGAAGACGATTTCCTGCGGCACGATACCGATCGAATATTTGGCGTTGCGCGGATCGGCGTCGATGTCGAAGCCCCAGATGCTCGCCGACCCCGCGGTCTTGTTGACCAGCCCGGCGAGGATGTTGATCAAGGTCGACTTGCCGGCGCCGTTCGGCCCGAGCAGGCCGAAGATCTGGCCGCGGGGTACGTCGAAGCTGACATTGTCGAGCGCCTGCTTGCCGCGGGCATAGGTTTTGGAGACGGCGTCGATGCGGATGGCGGCTTCGGTCATGGCCGCCTCCATAGCCGCGCCGCTGCCCGCGCGAAAGCCCGTGTTCCGGCAAGGAAATCTTTACCATGGCGAGTAAGCATATTTTGTCACCTTGGCGCTATGCGGGGAGATGTGAGAACCAGACACACATTATGCCCGCCGCTTCCGCGGCGCGGCCTCGCCGCCATCGCGCTCGCTTTTGCGCCGTTCGCCGCCCCGTCGGCGCACGCGCAAAATACAGCGCAGGGCGAAGCCGAAGCCATCGTGCTGCGGCCCCTTTCCTTCTTCAAGGTTAACGACCTCGATTTCGGCGACATCATCGCGTCGACGAGCGCGGGCACCGTGCGCCTCTATCCCGACGGATCGCGCACGCGCACCGGCGGGGTGACGCTGGCGGGGTCGGACGGCGAGCCCGCGCGCTTCGCGGGACTCGGCACCTATAACCGCGAGGTGTCGATCTCGCTCGGCGCGAACCAGATCTGGATCACCGGGCCGGGGGCACAGATGCGCGTGCGCAATTTCGAGATCGGATCGACCCCGACCGCGATCCTGTCAACGACACCGACGCGCTTCCGCATCGCTTCGACGCTCGGCAATTATAATTTCCCGGTCGGCGCGACGCTCGAGGTAAATGCCAACCAGACGCCCGGCGACTATGCCGGCAGCTTCACGATCACGCTCAATTATCTCTGACCGCGTGGGGAGACGGCACCGGGGGACCACTTGCGCGTTTCGGGGGAGATGCGCTCGCCGGTGCCGTCATGGCGGCGTTTTGATCCTCCCTGTCGCGAAGCGATGGGGAGGGGGACCGCGCCCGAAGGGCGTGGTGGAGGGGCGAAGGCTCGGCACCAAAGCCCCTCCGTCAGCCCTGCGGGCTGCCACCTCCCCATGGCCTGCGGCCACAGGGAGGATCGTGATGCACCCGATTGCGGCGCCGCCGCGCGCTTGCTATGGGCGCGGTCGATGACCCAGAGCGCCCCCGAAACGATCCGCACGCCCAAGACCCGCATCGCCTGCGACGGCACCGGCGACGGCCTCGCCGACGCCGCGCTCGGCCACCCGCGCGTCTGGCTCGAGATCGACACCGACGAAGGTTTCGTCGATTGCGGCTATTGCGACCGGCGCTTCGTACTGATCGGCGGGATCGCCGACAAAGGTTAAGTGCCGGCGGCGTCGCCGATAATGGCTAAGCCCTGGCCCAAGGCGTAAACGCCGTCTTTACCAAGCCCGCGCATCATCGATTCATGTCCGGCTGGCATAGTCTGTGCCAGACAGGAGCAGAATCGTGGGGATTCGAGGGACCAGCACCAGTCGGGCCGCGGCGCGCGGCCTGACCATCGCCGCAGCGCTGACCGCGCTGGGCGCACCCGCGCAGGCGGCCGATACCAACGGCACCGTCACCGCGACCGTCGTCCGGCCTAACACGCTGGTGAAGACCGACGACCTCGATTTCGGGACGCTCGTCAGCGGCACCACCGGCGGCACCGTGTCGATCAACGCCGTCACCGGCGCGCGCACCACCGGCGGCGGCACCACCCCGGTCGGCGCGGGGTTCCAGCGCGCGCAGTTCCAGGGCACCGGCGGCATATTGCTGATCACCGTGTCGGGCAGCAATTCGGTCACGCTCACCCGCGCCGGCGGCGGCGCGGCGCCGATGACCGCGACGCTCGTCCGCGCCGCGAGCACCAGCGGCGGCGGCATCGCGCTGCTCGGCTCGACCCTGCTGCCGAGCGGGGTGCAGACCTATTATATCGGCGGCACGCTCACCGTTCCCGCGAACCAGCCCGACGGCGACTACAGCGGGACCTTCACGCTGACGGTGAATTATCTCTAGGATAGCGCGGCGCTTCAAGCGCTCGCGAACCTGAAGATCCTCCCCACGCGCAGCGATGGGGAGGTGGCAGCCCGTAGGGCTGACGGAGAGGTCGACGCCGTCAGGCGTCGGTGCAAGGCCAGACCCCTCCACCACGCCCTGCGGGCGCGGTCCCCCTCCCCAACGCTTCGCGATGGGGAGGATCTTCACGCCATCCCCGAAACAACGGCCCTTCCCGCCACCCGCCCCCGCGCCTATATCGGAGGCATGACAAGCCCCACCGATCCCCGCCGCTTCCTCTATCGCGCCGATGCGCTCGACCCCGATCTGGCGCAGGCGCTCGCGCGCGAGGCGCTGGCGCAGGCCGACGACGGCGAGCTCTACCTGCAATATCGCGCGACCGAGAGCTTCGGTTTCGACGACGGGCGATTGAAAACGGCGGACTATTCGACCGACGCGGGTTTCGGCCTGCGCGCGGTGTCGGGCGAGATGACGGGCTTTGCGCATGCCAGCGAGATCAGCGCCGGGGCGATCCGCCGCGCCGCCGGGACGCTCGCGCTGCTCGATCCCGCGGCGCAGGCGCCCGCCGGGCCGCCGACGCGGACCAACCGCCACCTCTACGACGAAGCCAACCCGCTCGACCTCATCCCCTTCGCGAAGAAGGTCGCGCTGTGCCAGGAGGTCGACGCCGCCGCGCGCGCGCGCGATCCGCGCGTCGTCCAGGTGTCGGTCGCACTCGCGGGCAGCTGGTCGGTGGTCGAGATCGTCCGCGCCGACGGCTTCCTCGCGACCGACATCCGCCCGCTCGTTCGCCTCAACGTCTCGATCGTCGTCGAAGAGAATGGGCGCCGCGAGAGCGGCTATTTCGGGCTCGGCGGCCGCTACATGTACGACCATCTGTTCGAGCCCGAGCAGTGGAACCGCGCGATCGACGAGGCGCTGAGCCAGGCGCTGGTCAACCTCCGCGCGGTCGACGCTCCCGCGGGCGAGTTCACCGTATTGCTCGGCCCCGGCTGGCCCGGCGTGCTGCTCCACGAAGCCGTGGGCCACGGGCTCGAGGGGGATTTTAACCGCAAGGGCACCAGCGCCTTTTCGGGCCGCATCGGCCAGCGCGTCGCCGCGCCCGGCGTGACCGTGGTCGACGACGGCAGCATCGCGCAGCGCCGCGGCTCGCTCAGCATCGACGACGAGGGCACCCCGACGCAGGAAAATATCCTGATCGAGGACGGCATTTTGAAGGCCTATATGCAGGACCGGCTCAACGCGCGCCTGATGGGCGTCGCGCCGACCGGCAACGGCCGCCGCGAAAGTTTCGCGCACGCGCCGATGCCGCGGATGACCAATACCTTCATGCGCGGCGGCGATGACGATCCCGCCGAGCTGCTGAGCCGGGTCAAGAACGGCATCTTCGCCAAAAGCTTCGGCGGCGGACAGGTCGACATCGTATCGGGCAAGTTCGTCTTCAGCTGCACCGAGGCGTACAAGATCGAGAACGGCAAGCTCGGCGATTCGATCAAGGGCGCGACCTTGATCGGCGACGGGCCGAGCGTGCTCACCAAGGTGCTCGGCATCGGGGGTGACATGGCGCTCGACGAAGGCATCGGCGTCTGCGGCAAGGGCGGCCAGAGCGTCCCCGCGGGCGTCGGCCAGCCGACCTTGCTGGTCGGCGGGCTGACCGTGGGCGGGACGGCTTAGAACTCCTTCCCCCTCGATGGGGGAAGGATACGGAGCCTTGCGCCTTTGGCGTTAGGCGAAGTTGGATGAGGGTGATGGTGCGTCATGGCACCGTCGCTTCGGGCCGAGAGCGCACCCCCACCGCTGCGACTAACGAACAAGTTCGTAAGTCTCGCTGCCTCCCCCATCGAGGGGGAGGATTGACGCTGTGATCCCGCTCACTTGGCGCGCCGCATCGCTGCGCCTATACCCGCCTCAAACATAAAGCAGAATCGGGTCGAATGAGTTTTTCCGCCGGAGCGTTTCGGCTCCAGTCGCAGGGAGGAATTATGCGTACGACTTTTCGATTCACTTCGGTCGCGGTGATCGCCGCGATGCTGAGCGCGCCGGTGGCGGCGCAAAAGAGCACGGGCCCCAAGGAACGCTACGAGATGGACGCCGCGACGATGTCGGGCTTCGCCGCGATGGGCGGCGGAAAAGGCGGCATGGGCGGCGCGATGAGCATGATGTTCGGCGGCGGGCCCGACAGCGCGCTGGCGCGCCAGCTGCTGCTGCGCCTCGGCTCGAACGAGCTGCCGACCGCGCCGCCGCCCAAGGGCGACCATTTTTTCCTGCCGCAGGCCAAGCTCGGCACATCGGTGCCGCTGATCGGGCGCGAGCGCAAGGAGGGCGATTATCCGACCGAGTTCGAACGCCCCAAGGGCCGGCTTTTGCTCTATTGGGGCTGCGGCGCCAAGGCGGGGCCGGGGCAGCCGGTGGTGATCGATTTCGCCAAGGTCGCCGCGGGGCAGATCCCGCCGAACCTCTTCTCGAGCGCGGTGCCGGTCGTCCGCGAAGTGACGCCCGAGAACAGCAAATCCTATGTCGAATGGCCGAACGCCAAGTCGGCCAAGATGCCCGCGAAGGACAGCTCGCTGCTCGGCGCGCACCGCGTTGCGAGCAATGTCGGCAGCGACATCAACTTCACCCTCGCGCAGGACTATATGCCCGCGCTGCAGGCCTCGACCGGCGACAATGCCGACGGGTCGGTGACGATCCGCTGGAACCCGGTGCAGAACGCGACCGGCTATGCCGCCTGGACGATCGGCGGCATGGGTAGCGGAAGCGGCAAGAACGACGTCGGCGACATCGTCTGGTGGTCGAGCAGCGCGACCAAGGAATTCGGCGGCGGCCTGTGGGACTGGCTGCCGCCCTCGGTCGTCGCGAACCTGATCACAAAAAAGATCGTGATGCCGCCGTCGCAGACGACGTGTCAGATCCCCGCCGAGGTCAAGAAGGCGTCGGGCGAGTTCATGATGGGCAATCTCAACGCCTTCGGTCCCGAGGCCAATTTCTCCTACCCGCCCAAGCCCGCGACCGGCGTGTGGAACATCGATTGGACCGCGAAGGTGCGTTTCCGCTCGTACACGATGCTGATGGTCGGCGCTGATTTCGGCGGCATTAGCGGCGGCGGCGCAAGCAGCGGCAGCGGCGAGACCCCGGCGCCGGCGAAAAAGAAGAAGTGCAAGGGCCCGCTCGGCATCCCGCTGCCCGACGCGGCCTGCTGAGGTGAAGCGAACGGACGCGGGTCCGAGTCAGTTGCCGTTCAGACGAAGCGCCCTATATCGACGATAGAGGGTGTGTGTTGAATGACAGGAGTCGAACCATGCGTCCGTTTATTGCAACCATCATCGCCGCCGCCGCGATCGCCGCAGCGCCCGCCAGCGCCAAAGAAAAGCTGAGCCCCGAGGCCCAGCTCGACAAGATGCTCGACGGCCGCGTCGCGGGCGAACCGCAGAATTGCATCAGCCTTTCGTCGGCGCGCAGTTCGACGATCATCGACGGCACCGCGATCGTCTATCGCTCGGGCAGCACGCTGTGGGTGAACCGGCCGAAGGGCGGCGCCGAGTCGCTCGACGACGACGATATCCTCGTCACCAAGACGATCGGCAGCCAGCTGTGCAGCATCGACAGCGTCGAGCTGCGCGACCGCTCGAGCCATATGTATGCGGGCTTCGTCTCGCTGGGCGAGTTCGTGCCGTACCGCCGCGTGAAGGGCGAGTAAGCCAGACCGTCCTGCTTATGCGTTCTGCGAAGCGATCCGGGGTTGCACGAAGCGCCCCGGATTGCTTCGCTGTGCGCCATGACCGACGAGAACCAAACCCCCGCCCCGCCCGCCGACTGGCCGGCGCAGCTCCTGTCCTTCTGGTTCGATGCCCATGGCATGGACGACTGGTATGGCGGCGGGCCCGAATTCGACACCGCGGTGCAGGATCTCGCGGGCGACTGGCACGACGCGCTGCGCGCGCAGCCGCCCGAAGCCTTCCTCACCGACCCCGACACCGCGCTCGCCGCGGCGATCCTGTTCGACCAGGTGCCGCGCAACATCCACCGCGGCCACGCCGACGCCTTCGCCACCGACAGCCTGGCGCGCGTGATCGCGCGCGGCATTGTCGCCAGGGGCTGGGACCAAGCCTGGCCCGACGAGCGGCGGCAATTTGCCTACCTGCCCTTCGAGCATAGCGAGGATATCGCCGACCAGCGCGAATCGCTGCGCCTGATGGGCCAGCTCGCCGATCCGCTCTTCGCCGATTATGCGCAGAAGCATTTCGACATGATCGACCGCTTCGGGCGCTTTCCGCACCGCAACGCCGCGCTCGGCCGCACGACGCGCCCCGAGGAACAGGCGGCGATAGAAGAGGGCAGCCATTGGTGATAGAGCGGCGCGGACCGACGCGGAGCGCAAGACCATGGCCGATTTCACCGACAGCCTGACCGACAAGCATATCGCCTTCATCGAAAAGCAGCCGATCTTCTTCACCGCGACCGCCGCCGACGAAGGGCGGATCAACCTGTCGCCCAAGGGCTATGCCGACACCTTCCGCGTGCTGTCCGCGGAACAGGTCGCCTATCTCGACTTCGGCGGCTCGGGCAACGAGACGCACGCACATCTGGCGGCGGACGGGCGCATCACGATCATGTTCTGCGCCTTCGACCGCACCGCGCTGATCCTGCGCATCTACGGCCGCGGGCGCGCGGTGCTGCCGCAGGACGCCGAGTGGGACGCGGTCGCGGCGCATTTCACGCTGCTGCCCGGCACGCGCCAGATTTTCGTGATCGACGTCGAGAGCGTGCAGACCAGCTGCGGCTGGGGCGTGCCGATGATGGAGATCAGCCACGAGCGCGACACGCTGCAGAAATATCACCGCCAGGCCGACCCCGTGCTGTGGGTCGAGAAGTTCAAGGAACGCACGAAGAGCATCGACGGCCTGCCGACGCGACCGACCGACCGCTTCATCGCCGGCGAAGCCGCCAAGACATCGTCCTGATGGCGCTGGTCGAACTGGTGCGGCTGCCCAACGGAGCGGAGGCCGAACTGCTGCGCGGTCGGCTCGAAAGCGCGGGCGTGCACGCGGTGTGCTTCGACGCGGGCATGAATATCGCCGAGAGCGTCGGGCTGCTGATCCCGGTGCGCGTGATGGTGCTGGACGAGGATCTCGCCGAAGCGCAGGCCTTGCTGGCGGAGTTCGAAGGCGGTTAGGTGCAACCCTACGCCCTCCCCGTTCGTCCTGATCCCATAGGACAAGACAGAAAGCCCGCCGCTCCCCCGCCATGATCAAGGTCGCCAGTTACAATATGCGCAAGGGCATCGGGCTCGACCGGCGCCGCGACCCCGGGCGGGTGCTGTCGGTGCTGGGCGAGCTCGACGCCGATATCGTCGCGCTGCAGGAGGCCGACCGCCGTTTCGGCGCGCGCGCGAGCGCGATCCCGCCTTATATGTTCGACGAGCATAGCGACTATGTCCCCGTCGCGCTCGACGGCCGCCCGCACAGCATCGGCTGGCACGGCAACGCGCTGCTGGTCCGCAAGGGCGCCGAGGTCGAGGAGAGCCACGCGCTGCACCTGCCGACGCTCGAGCCACGCGGCGCCGTCGCGGCGACGATCCGCATCGGCGACACAAGGCTCCGCGTCGTGGGCATGCATCTCGACATTTCGGGCCTGCGGCGGCGCCAGCAGGCGCGCGCGATCCTGCACCATGTGTCCGAAGGCGAGGAATTGCCGACGATCCTGATGGGCGACTGCAACGAATGGCGGAACCAGGGCGGCTGCCTCCATGATTTCGGCGAGCGTCACCAATTGGTCGATACCGGCCACAGCTTCCATAGCCGCCGCCCGGTCGCCAAGCTCGACCGCATCTTCGCCTCGCCCGACCTGAAAGCGGTCGAGGCCGGGGTGCACCGCAGCGCGCTCGCGGCAAGGGCGTCGGACCATCTGCCGATCTGGGCGCGGTTCGAGCGGGCTTGATACTCCCCTCCCGCAGGCGAGAGGGGTTGGGGGTGGGCAGCGACGTGGCAATGGCCCACCCCGCTGCGACTAGCGAACAAGTTCGCAAGTCTCGCTGCCCCTCCCGCCTGCGGGAGGGGGTCTATCTGCCCAAAAAACAGGCACGTCGCTGCCTCGCCTGCCCATTAGACTGACTCAATCGGTCGTAGGGGCGCTGCATTCCGTCACAAAATGTTAACTTATCCCGTCCCTGCGCAATCTGGCACGGCTGTTGCACTGCAACATCTGCCAATAAGCAAAAGGGGGCGTCATGAAGCTGATCCTGGCTATCATCAAACCGTTCAAGCTCGACGAGGTGCGCGAAGCCCTCACCGGGCTGGGCATCGCCGGAATGACCGTGACCGAAGTCAAAGGCTTCGGCCGGCAGAAGGGCCAAACCGAAATCTACCGCGGCGCGGAATATGCCACCAACATGGTGCCGAAGGTGAAGATCGAGCTCGTCTGCGACGACGCGCTCGCACCGCGGGTCGTCGAAACGCTGCAGCAGAGCGCCGGAACCGGGTCGATCGGCGACGGCAAGATTTTTGTCCTCGACGTCGGTCAGGCCGTGCGCATCCGCACCGGCGAGACCGGCGAAGCGGCGCTGTAATGATGAAGGGGGAAGCAATGAACTTCGCAAACAAGATTGCGGCGGGAGCCGGGGCCGCGGGCCTCGCGCTCTTCGCCGCGTTGCCCGTCTGGGCGCAGGAAGCGGCGACCGCCGCCGCGGCTCCGGCCGCCGAAGCGGCGGCGCCCGCCCCGTTCGTGCCGACCGCCGAAATGGTCAACAAGGGCGACGTGGCGTGGATGCTCGTCGCCTCGGCGCTGGTGCTGATGATGTCGGTGCCCGCGCTGGCGCTCTTCTATGGCGGCCTCGTCCGCGCCAAGAACATGCTGTCGGTGCTGATGCAGGTGCTGACGATCGTCTGCGTCGCGGCGCTGGTCTGGTTCAGCTGGGGCTATTCGATGGCCTTCACCTCGACCGGCAGCTTCGATCCTCGCCTCGTCGGCGGTTTCGACAAGGCGTTCCTCGCGGGCGTCGACGTGACAACCTTCGCCGCGACCTTCTCGAACGGCGTCTATCTCCCCGAATATGTCTTCGTGATCTTCCAGATGACCTTCGCCTGCATCACGCCGGCGCTGATCGTCGGGGCGTTTGCGGAGCGCGTGAAGTTCACCCCGCTGATCATCTTCACGGTGCTGTGGCTGACCTTCGCCTATTTCCCGATCGCGCACATGGTGTGGTACTGGGCCGGCCCGGACTTCCTGCACGCCGCGCCGACCGACATGGGCCTGCTGTGGGGCTGGGGTGCGCTCGACTTCGCCGGCGGCACCGTCGTCCACATCAACGCGGGTATCGCCGGCCTCGTCGGCTGCCTCGTGATTGGCCCGCGCCTCGGCTACAACAGCGAACCGATGCCCCCGCACAACCTGGTCATGACGATGATCGGCGCCTCCTTGCTGTGGATCGGCTGGTTCGGTTTCAACGCCGGCTCGGGCCTCGAAGCCAATGCCTTCGGCGCGCTGGCCTTCATCAACACGCTGGTTGCCACCGCAGCGGCGGGCGCGACCTGGGCGATCATCGAGCAGATCATCCACAAGAAACCCTCGCTGCTGGGTGGCGTCTCGGGTGTCGTCGCCGGTCTGGTCGCGATCACCCCGGCGGCGGGCTTTGCCCACCCCGGCACTGCGATCCTGCTCGGCGCGGTCGCCTCGCTGGTCTGCTTCTTCTTCGTCACCACGGTGAAGAAGAAACTGAAATATGACGACTCGCTCGACGTGTTCGGCATCCACGCGATCGGCGGCATCGTCGGCGCGATCGGCACCGGCTTTGTCGCCAACCCGGAATGGGGCGGCCAGGGCTGGATCGACTACACCGCGCCCGTCGCCAAGGCCGGCGAGTTCGACCTCGCAGGTCAGGTAATGACGCAGATCTGGGCGGTCGGTACCACGGTCGTGTGGACCGGCGTGGTCAGCGCGGTGCTGTTCCTCGGCCTCAAATACACCATCGGCCTGCGCCCGTCGAAGGACGTCGAGCAGGAAGGGCTCGACCTCGCAGAGCATGGCGAGCGCGCCTACAATATGTGAAGAGACTGGACACCCGCCGCCGCTCTCTCCTCTCCAAAATGGCGGCGGGGTCCAAACAGGGTTCCTCCTGCGAACCACTGGCCGGGGCTTGTCCCCGGCCTCTTTTTGCTTGCAGCCCGCACGGCCTCCGCCGATTGGTCTGTGGCCGCAATGCCACAGCGCGCCGACATTTTGTTACGCGCGATTCGGACCCCATTGCGCATTTGTGACAACAGGCGCACTCCTCTCGCCGCAACGACGGGGCAACATAGCCCCGCGTCCCTTGTGAGGAGAACTACCATGCATGCTCGCACGATGCTGCTGGCCGGGCTTTCGACGCTCGCGCTGGCCACTATTGGCACGCCCGCTTTCGCGCAGGACGCCGCCGCCGAAGAAGATGACGGCAACATCATTATCGTCACCGCAACCAAGCGCGACGCCAATCTTCAGGACATCCCCTTTTCGATCAACGCCCAGACCGCCGAGGACATCCAGAAATCGGGGGCGGTGACGCTCGAGGATCTCTCGCGCAACGTCGCCGGCCTGTCGGTCCAGAACCTCGGGCCCGGGCAGAGCCAGGTGTCGGTGCGCGGCGTGTCCGCGGGCCAGGTCGTCCGCGACCAGCCCGGCGTCAAGGAACAGGTCGGCGTCTATCTCGACGAAAGCGTGATCTCACTCTCGCTCTTCACCCCCGACATCGACCTTTACGACCTCAACCGCGTCGAAACGCTGCGCGGCCCGCAGGGCACGCTCTTCGGCTCGGGCTCGGTCGGCGGCACCATCCGCTACATCACCAACCAGCCCAAGCTCGGCACGACCGAAGGCAGCGTCGAGGCGAACGTCAACCTCGTCGACGGCGACGATATCGGCGGCCATATCAAGGGCGCGATCAACCTGCCGCTCGGCGACAAGGCGGCGGTGCGCGCGGTCGGCTATTACACGCGCTACGGCGGCTTCATCAACGCGGTCGGCCCGGCGGGCGGCGACGACGTCAACAGCGGCGAACGCTATGGCGGGCGCATCGCAATCACCTTCGAGCCCGTCGACGACGTCACCATCACCCCGCGCATCGTCTATCAGAAGGTGACCGCCGACGGCTTCAACCGCCAGGACATCTACAATCTCTACGGCAACCGCTTCACCACGACGCGGCCGCAGGTGATCTATGACGAGCGCGAGCAATATCTGCTGCTGCGCGAAGGCTTCGAGGACGAGACGATCATCGCCGACCTGGTGATGAACGCCAAGCTCGACGGCGTGTCGGTGACCTCGGTGACCAGCTACACCAACCGCGACATCCTGGTCAGCCGCGACGCGAGCGCGCTCACCGGATCGGTGTCGGTCGACCTCGGCTTCCCCACCGCGGGCGTGCTGCTGCCGTCGAACCTCGTCGACACCACCGACCTCAAGACCTTCACCCAGGAAATCCGCCTCGCGTCGGATTATGACGGCGCGTTCCAGTGGGTGTTCGGCGGTTTCTATTCGAGCACCGATCGTTTCTATCGCCAGCGCCTGCCCACCCCGGGCTACGACGCGGTGACCGACGCGACCTTGGGCGCGGGCACATCGGCGGCGGTCGCCAACGGTTTCCCCGCCAACTCGCCGTACAACGCCGACCTGCCCTATAATATCAAGCAGCTCGCGATCTTCGGCGAAGGCACCTATTCGATCACCGACGCTTTCGACGTCACCGTGGGCGGCCGCTATTACGACTTCGTCGAGACGCGGCGCTTCGTCACGGGCGGGCTGTTCGCCAATGGCGACAACCGCCGCGACAAGACGCGCTCGAACGGCATCAGCCCGCGCGTGCTGCTCAGTTACGACGTCAGCGAGGACATCAGCATCAACGCGCAGGCGTCGAAGGGCTTCCGTCTTGGCGGGGTCAACGATCCCCTGAACCTGCCGCTCTGCACCCCCGCCGACGCGGCCTTGTTCGGCGGCTTCCAGGACTATGACGACGAGACTTTGTGGAATTACGAGGTCGGGGTGAAATCGCAGGGCCGCGGCTTCACCTTCAACGCCGCGGGTTTCTACAACGACATCCGCAACCTGCAGGTGACGCTCGACGCGGGCAGCTGCTCGTCGCGTATCGTCTTCAACGTCGACAAGGCGCATTCGATGGGCGTCGAATTCGAACTGGGGCTGACCCCGGTCGACGGACTCGACCTCAACCTGTCGGGCAGCCTGATCGAGGCCGAATTCGACACCACCCTGCCCGGCGTGCTCGCCGCGGCGACGGGGATCCGCGAAGGCAATCGCCTGCCGTCGGTGCCGAAGTTCCAGCTGTCGGCCTCGGGCAGCTATGAATTCCCGATCTCGGACGGCGCGTCGGCCTATCTCGGCGCCTCGTTCCAGCACGTCGGCACGCGCTACACGCAGCCGGCAGACCAGGAAAACAACCCGCGCACCTTCGTCCATGGCCTGCCCTTCGGCGGCGCCCCGGCGAATGCCGCGACGACGGTCGACCTCCAGCTGCCCGACTATCAGCTGGTGAATCTCAGTGCCGGTGTCGACTTCGACAGCGGGCTGTCGCTGAGCGTCTATGTCAACAATCTGCTCGACGAAAACGCGCTGCTCTCGTTCGACCGCGAACGCGGCGGGCGCGCGCGCCTCGGCTATACTGTCGGCCAGCCGCGCACCTTCGGCATCACCGCGCGCCAGAGCTTCTGACGCGCACAAAAAAGGGCGGGTTCCGGCCTTCGGAACCCGCCCTTTTTGCTGCCCGAAAAATAGGCAGTGGTGATGCAAATTTAGGCCTTTTCATCATGACATTAATATGGCATTCAACCCTCAAGAGTTTCAGGAGGGGAGAGCCTGAAAGGCTGGGCCGGGACGCAAGTCCCGGCCCTCTTTTTTTGTGCGCAACATGAGCGCGCACAAAAGCCCGCTCAATTTTCCGCGGATTTCCGATGATATTGCAGCGCAGCAAAAACCCGCCAGCCGCCGTCGGGCTGCAGCACCGAATCGCTCACCGCCAGCGTGCCGCCTTCGCCGAGCACATAGGTCGAACGCCCGATCTCGACATCGGCGCTGCCCCAATGCGTCCACCATGTTGCACCTTCCGCGCCGCCCGCGATGGGCCGCTTGCGCCCATAACTGTCGGCCCATGTACCGCGCAGCCGGCCCCTCGCGTCGAAGGCATAGGTCGCGTCGGCCGAATAGATCACCGGCGGCTCACCGGCGATCGTCAGCCGGTAGGTCAGCGTCGTCGCGCCGCCCGCGCCGCCCGCGCCGGGCGCGATGGCGAGCGTCGCGGTCGCGGGCTTGCCGAAGGCCTGCCCCTCGCCGATCCAGTGGCCGTGCCACGCGGCGAGCGACGGCGCCTCGGCAGGAGCGGCGGGCGCGACTAGTGCGGCCGCCGCCCACCACAGCGGCGTCATGCCGCCATCTCGGACTGCGAGAACATGAAGGCGTTGCCGTCGGGATCGTAGAAGGTGATGAGCTTCACCAGCCCCGGGATATGCTGGATGTCGCCGTCCTGCCTTACCCCTTCGGCGTCGAGATGCGCCTTGGCCGCCTCGATATCCGCAACCTCGAACACATTGGTCGCGCCGCCGCCGTGCGTCACGCTCTCGACCTGGCTGAGCCCGATATTGACCCCGGCCATCGGAGTCCGGAGCTCGCACCAGCCGATCTCGTCGGCGCGGTAGAGCAGTTCGCACAGCATCACGCGCTGGTACCAGGCGATCGACGCGGTCATGTCCCTGACCCCCATCGAACAGGTGAGCTCGGATCCGATCTTCAACGCCATGCGATTACTCCCTCTTCGGCCGGAGCCCCGAGCTCCAATCCGCTTGCTTCGACGGTCCGGTTTGTATAGTTACTTGCAAATGCCGTCAAGCACCCCCGATCCGCTGCTCGCGCAGCTGACCAGCCACCGCTGGCTCGTGCCCCTGCTCGCCGACCTCGCGGCACATCGCGGCGCGCGCTTCGTCGAGCTGGTGAACCGCTTGCAGCTGCCCCGCGACAGCCTGGCGCGCACGCTCGACGCGGCGGCGGCGCAGGGCTGGGTTCAGCGCAACCCCGGCCACGGCCATCCGCTGCGCCCCGAATATATCCTCACCGAAGCCGGCAATGCCGCCGCGCTGCGCGCCGCGACGATCGCCGCGGCGCAGGCGGCAGTCGGCTTGCCGCCCGGCGGGGCAACGCGCTGGGGGCTGCCGCTGGTCGCGGGAATCGGCGCGGGGCACGACCGCTTCAACGCGCTGTCGCGGCTGCTCGCCCCCGCGACCCCGCGCGCGCTGTCGTTGGGGCTGGCGGCGCTGGGCCGGCACGGGCTGGTGATGCGCGCGGTGGTCGATACAAGGCCGCCGAGCAGCCTCTATGGGCTGACGGGGAATGGAAGGGTGCTGGCGGAGGCGTGCGCCATTTAACCCTCTCCCCTTCAGGGGAGAGGATAGCCCAGCTTGCTCCGTCAGGAGCTAGCGAAGCTTGGAGAGGGGTAAGAAAGGGCAATCGCGCGCCCTTCCCCTCTCCAACTCCGGCTAGGCGCTACGCGCCAAGCCTACATATCCTCTCCCCTGAAGGGGAGAGGGGAGGTCAGACCAAAGCCGCCTTCACGAAATCCGCAGCGCGCTCACCAATCATGATGCTCGGCGCATTGGTGTTGCCGCTGACCAGCCGCGGCATGATGCTCGCGTCGGCGACCCAGAGCGCGTCGATGCCCTTCGCCTTCAGCGTCGGATCGACCACCGCCGCCGCGTCGCTGCCCATCCGGCACGTGCCCACGGGGTGATAGACGGTATCGGCGCGCGACCGGATCAGTGCGTCGAGCGCGGCGTCGTCGGCAAGGTTCACCGGATGCCGGTCGACCCCGGCATAGTCGCTGAGCGGCGGCGCCGCGGCGATACGGTGCATCATCCGCACGCCTGCGCGCAAGGTCGCCATGTCGCGCTCGTCGGTCAGGAAACCCGGATCGATCGCCGGCGGCGCCGCGGCATCCGAAGACGCCAGCCGCACCGTCCCGCGGCTTTCGGGGCGCAGCACACAGGCGTGGCACGAAAAGCCATGCCCCTTGACTTTCGCTCGCCCATGATCCTCGAGCATCGCGGGCACGAAATGATATTGGATGTCGGGCGCGGGCAGGTCGGGGTGCGATTTCCAGAAGCCCCCCGCCTCGGCGAAGCAGGTGGTCATGATCCCCGTGCGCTGCGTGCGATGCTCGAAGATCGCCTTCACCATCCGCCAGGTGCCGCCGAGGCTGTCGCCGAAGGGTTCGGTCGAGCGCGTCTCCCAGCTCGATACATAGTCGATATGGTCCTGCAGATCGGCGCCCACCGCGGCGCGATCGGCGACCACGTCGATGCCCTGCTCCTTGAGATGCGCGCCGGGGCCGATGCCCGACAGCATCAGGATCTGAGGCGAACCGAACGCCCCCGCCGACAGCACCACCCCGCCGCGCGCGCGCAGCGTCTCGCGCTTGCTCCCGCGGCGGATCACCACCCCGGTCGCACGCCCGTCCTCGATCAGGATCTTCTCGACCAGCGCCTTGGTGCACACGGTGAAATTGCCGTGCGCGCGCAGCGGCTCGACATAGGCGCGTGCCGCCGACCAGCGCTCGCCGGCCTTCTGCGTGACCTGATAGAAGCCGAAACCCTCCTGGTTCGCGCCGTTGAAATCGGCGGTGCGCGGCAGTTGCAGCGCCGCCGCGCTCTCGACGAAGCGCCGGCTCGTCACATTGGGCCAGCGCTGGTCCATGACATGGAGCGGGCCGTCGCTGCCGTGGAAATAGTCGGCGCCGCGCTCGTTGCCCTCGCTGCGCTTGAAATAGGGCAGCACGTCGGCATAGCTCCAGCCGGTCGCGCCGAGCACTTCCCACTGGTCGTAATCGAAGGCGTGGCCGCGGATATAGACCATCGCGTTGATCGCGCTCGACCCGCCGAGCCCGCGCCCGCGCGGCTGGTATCCGATCCGCCCGTTCAGCCCTTTTTGCGGGAGCGTGTCATATTGGTAATTCGACGCCTTGGGGATGAAGGGCATGAAGCCTGGGGTCTTCACCCGGACGATGTCGTTCGTCCCGCCCGCCTCGACCAGGCACACGGTCCTTTTGCCATCCTCGGCGAGCCGCCCCGCCGCCGCGCTCCCCGCGCTGCCGCCGCCGATGACGATGATGTCGAACGCATCCATATACCGCTCCCCTCGCCACCCGCGCGGTGGTCATATGGGTGCTTACATGAATGTCATTAGAGAGCGAAGCAAGGGGGGTCGGTTACTAGAGACAGTCTTTCAGGACGGTGCAGGAATAATAGATTCCGGCGAGAGGGAGCCAGCTCAGGAGAATGCAGAGTAGACCGACCGCGACGATCAATCGCGATCCGGGCTCCCAGCCAGCGATCGCGCTGGGCAGAAAAATCATGCTCGCAATAACCTTGAGCACAATGAAGCTTTCAAACGACAAGACATCGACGGCCACGGCGCCGAGGGCCGTCAGTGCGAACAATCCCGCCGCCAGCGCAATCCAACTCGACACCGATCGAACGGCATCACTCACTGCGCCCGGCTTCCCAGCGTTCCTTGATCATTGCGCTCGTCGCGCGGCTGCCGTCGTGGCTCCAGCCGGGCTCGCGCCAGATATAGGAGAGCTTGTGCCGCCACGGCGCGTGCCAGACATCCTTCGCGATGCCGACCCATTCGTGGACTGCCGCCCACAATATGTTGAAGCTGCCCAGCTGCTTGACGATACCATAGCGCACCGGCTCGTCGTCGCGTTCGGCGACGAAGCTGCCGAACATCTTGTCCCAGATGATGAACACGCCGGCATAGTTGGCGTCGAGATAGCGCGGGTTCACGCCATGGTGGACGCGGTGGTGCGACGGGGTGTTCATCACCGCCTCGAACCAGCGCGGCAGCCTTTTGATCGCCTCGGTATGGATCCAGAACTGGTAGATCAGGTTCAGCCCCGCGCAGAAGAACACCATCGCCGGCGGAAAGCCGATCAGAAACAAAGGCAGGCGGAAGAGGAAGGTCAGGCTGAAGAAGCCCGTCCAGGTCTGCCTGAGGGCGGTCGAGAGATTATAGTGCTGCGAGCTGTGGTGGATGACATGGCTCGCCCAGAACCAGCGCACGCGGTGCGCGCTGCGGTGGAAGACATAATAAGCGAGATCGTCGAGGAAGAAGCAGAGGATCCACGCCCACCACCAGCTCGCAAAATCGAGCCCGATGTCGAACAGCCGGTACTGATAGACCCACACCGACATGCCCACGACCGCCGCGCCGACGAGCGCGCCCGCGACCTGGCTCACCGTGCCGAGCATCAGCGAGGTCAGCGTATCGCGCGCCTCGAAGCGGCTCCTGTCCTTGCGCAGCGAATAGACCATTTCGGCGATCAGCAGCAGGATGAAGGCCGGGACCGCATAGACCACCGGATCGGGCAATTTATCCACCGGGAATCTCCCGCATCCGCGCCGCCCACACCCCGGCCTCCTTGCCGAGCTGCAGCGTCACCGCGCCGAAGGTGCGTTCGGGCGGGGTCAGGGTCAGGAAATCCTTGTCGAGCCGCGCCATCATCTGGCGGTCCACGGGCCGCGCCGCGAAATGATTGCCGTGCGCACGCACCAGCATCATCCGCCCCTCGGCGTTGCGCACGATCGCCGCGAAACCCGCGCGGTCGCGCGCGACGTCGGTGCCGCGAAACCCCGCCTCGGCCTCTTCGGCGAGGCGGATCGCATGATCGGCGTCCTCGATCCGCGGATCGGCACCGAGCCCCAATTTCCCGACCAGCCAGGCGACGAAGAACACCGCTACCAGCGATGCGCCGAGCTGGATGATATCCGCCAGGCTCATTTGTCCCCCGAAAGCGCGTCCATCATCGGGCGCAGGCCGCTGAGGTCGTATCCCGCCTGCGCCGCGGCATCGACGATGCCGTCGATATCGTCGCCCGCCCGCGCGCGCGCCAGCGCCCATAAATGCGTCGAGCGCGTGCCCGAGCGGCAATAGGCGAGCACCGGACCGGTCGCCCCCGCGAGCACCGCGTCGAGCGCGTCGAGCTGCGGATGGCTGAAGCCTGCATGACCCACCGGGATTGCAGCATAGGCCAGCCCCTCGGCCGCGGCGGCGTGGGCGATTTCATCGCCCTGCGGCGCCGAGGGTTCCTCGCCGTCGGGGCGGTTGTTGACGACCATCGCGAAGCCCTGCGCCTTGGCCTCGGCGATATCCTCGATCGAGATTTGCGGGGCGACGCTATAGCCGGCGGACAGGGTTCGAAAATCGCTCATGGCGCCGATCTACTCCCGCCCTGCGCCCACTGACAAGCGGGAAAACCCGGGGATGCACGCACCCCCGGGCCTCCGCTTTGCCCTTCCCGGACCCCTCGCCCGGGAAGACGGAAGAGCGATCATGCCGCGGCGGGTACCGGGCGCGCGGGTTCGGCGGATGTCTCGCGGTCGGCCGCGACGACCTCGGCAAAACGCTCGGCATAGCGGGGATGCTCGGTCCCCATCCATTTGTCCCACCAGGTGAAATAGAGGCCGTAATTCTTGTTGAAGCCGCCGCTGTGGTGGAGGTCGTGGTGCGTCGTGGTGTTGATCCAGCGGGCGAGCGGCGTCGACAGCCACCAGCGCGGGTGGAGCTCGAAGCCCGCATGCCCCATCGCGTTCCGCAATATCTGGAACAGGATCCAAGTCAGCATTACCCAGCCCGGGGTGGCCACGAAGAAGAGCCAGATCGGCACGAAGGCGATCATCACGAACGCCTCGGGGATGGCGAAGCTGTATGCCGCCCACGGCGTCGGGGTGATCGAGCGATGATGCGCGCGGTGGAAGGTCTTGAACAATCTCGGGTGATGCATCGCGCGGTGCACCCAATAGAAGTACGCGTCGTGAGCCAGAATGATCGCGCCGAGCAGCGCAAGGTCGCCCGCCCAGCCATAGCTACCCTCGAAGCGGTGCAGCATTCCGGCATCGACGCCCCAGATGATGAAGGCCGAGACGAAGGTATAGACGCCGACGGTCTGCACCGACTGCGCCACCTCGCGCCGCCGGTCGGCCGAGGTCGCCTCGCGCGGCTGGATCTTGCGGGTCCGAAGCTGCGTCCGACGCAGTACCCAGACGATCGCGGTCACGAGCGCCGCGGCGGCGAGATAGCGCCCGAAATCGAAGGCGAAGACGATGGGGCCCTTGTGGACCAGATTGGCGAGGGGAGGAAAGGCGTCGAGCATCGGGGCGTCCTGTTTCTGGATGCCCGCGCCTCAGCACGCCGCCGCGCCGCGCGCTCCCCGCAGTCCAAATATGGCTAGCCGATTCCGGAATCGGCGAGGCGCCGGTTGCGATATTCGCTCGGCGTCATGCCTTCGGCGTCGCGAAAGGCGCGGTTGAACGGGCCGAGCGAGCCGAAGCCCGCGTCGAGCGCGATCGTCAGGATCGGTACCTCGCGCTGGTCGGGATCGGCGAGCGCGCCGCGTATCTCGTCGAGGCGGAAACCGTTGAGGAAGGCGGTGAAGTTGCGATACCCCATCTCGCCGTTGATCGCGCGCCGCACGCGATATTCGGGCTCGCCGAGCCTTGCCGCGAGCATCGCGATCGAAAAGCCCTCGGCGCGATAGGCGCGCTCCTCGGCCATCAGCGCGGTCAGCCGCTTCGCGAGCGACGAGGGTGCGGCGGGCGGCCGCGCGCGCCCGGGCGGCGCGGGCGCATCGGGCGCGGCGAACAGCTCGGCGGACCGGAAGCGGTACAACCCGATCGACACGATGAAGGTCGCGACGAAGATCGCGGCGAGCGTCACCGCGCGCCAGACCTCATGGCCATCCCGCCGGTTGTGGAACATCTCGACGAAGGTCACGAGCAGGATGAAACCGCCGATCGCACCGATCAGGCCGAGGCGAAAGCCGCGCCGTGCCTCGACCAGATCGGTCGTCCGCCCGCGCCAGGCGATCCACATGCCCGCAAGCGCGAAGCCGAACATGCCGAAACGCACGATGGCCCAGATTTCCCAGCTATAGCGCCCGGTCGCCGCGATCAGCCCCGCCTGCGCGAGCGGCAGCGCGGCGAAGGCGAGTATGGGGCACCAGCTGCGCCAGCCGATCTCGGCGCGGTCGTCGAACCACAGCCGCGCGAACAGCCAGAACAGCGCCGGGACCATCACCGACAGCATGTCGAAGACGATGTACGGATATTGCCCCGTACCGTGCGGCTTGAACAAGCCCGAGAGCAGATAGGCGATGATCGTGACGTTCATCGCGATCGCGACGCGCGCCGCCGCGACCGCACGATGATCGCGCCAGAGCAGCGCGATCCACAGCAGGAACAGCGATATGCCGCCGCCGCGAATCAGCGCATCGAAAAGGTCGAGCATCGCCATCGCCGCCTGCTAACGCAGGTCTCAGCGCGCCGCCAGTTGCTGCGCCCGGCGGCTGTCCAATATCGCCAGCGCGTCGCGCTGGACGCTCTCGCGGCACTCGCGGGCGGCGCGGCGGGCGCCGAAGCTCAGATGCTCGACATCGTTGCGGCAAAAGCGCGCGACCGCGCGGTCGATCCGCCGCTGCGCCGCCTCGGCCCCGCGCGGCGTGGCGAGGTCGATGCCGGTCAGGTCGACGCGCAAGGTCGCGGCGGGTTCGGCCGCCGCCGCCGAGGGCAGCGTTGCGGCGGCGAGGGCGAACAGGCTGGTGAGGATCTTATAGTTCATGGGCTTTGCTCCTTCGATCACCGGCGCCAGACAAGAGGGGAGAGCGCCGATGGGGAGCGGATGCAGCAGCGTGCGCCGCAAATCGCGGCGGGTTTGGAAATCGGCTAGCCCGTTTCGGAATCGGCGGGTGCCGGGGTCCTACCCCTCGGGATATTGGTCGATGCAGCGTTGCATCTCGGCCCACAGCCCGCCCGCGGCGGGAAGCTGGACCACGCCGACCTCCTTGCCCAGCACCTTGGCGCGCAATTCCTTTCCCGCCTTGAGCTTCGGCCAGATCCAGTTTTGCAGATGGCCGATGCGATAGGCGGTCTCGCCCTGCTCGGTCGCGCCATAGACGATGCGCGCCGCGATCCTGCCGTCGACGAACAACGCGGTTCCCGGATAATTGGCGTAGGTGACGCCCGGCGCAAAGCCATAGACGGGGATGCCTCCCTCGCCCGCCGCCGCCTCGTCCTCGACCGCGCCCCGGTCGTGCTTCGCGACCGCAGCGTCGATATCCTCGTCGGGAAAGGGCGGCAGCTTCGGCCCGGTGAGCCACACCGCGCCATCCTCGAAATTGTTGAAGCCGAGCCGCAGTTCGAGGTGCTCGCTGAGCATCTTCACCGCGGTGCAGCTGTTGCCACGCGACTGGAAGGTCCAGCCGTCTCCGAAGGCGAGATCCTTCTCAGGGATCGGCGGCGGTTCCTTGCCCTGGCGCCGCAGCGCCGCGTCGCCGGCGAATTGCGCGGCGTCGGCGGTGGCGAGGAAATCGGCCATCGCGCGAAAGGCGGGCGCATGCGCATATTTGAGGTCGTCGCAGGCATCGAGCCGCTGCAGCAGATGCTCGGCGCGGGCATTTCCTTCGGCCGGGAGCGCGACGACCGCCTTGCCTTCCTCTTCATGGACGCGCGCGAACACCGCCTTGCCCGCGGCCTCGTCGGCGCCCTCGGCATTGCTGCCGAGGCTGAACCAGGTCAGCGCGATGGCGTTGCGGGCTCGGCTCTTCTCGGCGTCGCCCTCTTCGAGCACCCCCATCAGGCTGTTGAGTACCCCGCAGCGCATCGCGGCCTCCTGCGTGAGCGGGGCTTCGTCCTGCGCGGCGGCAGGAAAGGCGAGCAACAAGGCGGGGATCAACGGCAGGGCATAGCGCGGCATGGCAGGCTCCTAAAGCCGCGACCCTGTCCGCTTAGCTATTGTCGATCGCGGTCGTGTCAAGCATCTGTTCCCCGGCGAAAGCCGGGGCCCAGAGGCTGGAGCTTATCGCCTGGGCCCCGGCTTTCGCCTGGGAACGGCTTGAGCAAACCTCAAAACTGCCGGATCACTGCCAGAAATGCGTCGCCCCACGCTTCGAGCTTTTTCGCGCCGACGCCGGGGATCGTGCCCATCGCGTGCAGGCTGTCGGGCTTGTCGGCCGCCATCGCGCGGAGCACCGCGTCGTGGAAGACCACATAAGGCGGCACGCCGGCCTCGGCCGCCAGCTCGCGCCGAACGCTGCGCAGCGCCTCGAACAGCGGATCGCCCACCGGGTTCGCCACTCCGCCCGCGCCGCCGCCGCGTTCGCGCCGCGTCCGCCGCGCGGGCGGCTCGGCGATCGTCACCGACACCTCGCCCTTCATCATCGCGCGCGCGGCAGGGCCGAACATCAGCCCGCCATGCTCGGTCGTCTCCAGCGCCTCGCGCGCGACGAGCGTGCGCACCAGCGGCTTGATCAGCCGCGCCTCGTCGCCCGCGACGATGCCGAAGACCGAGAGCTTGTCGTGGCCTCGGCTCGCGATGCGCTCGTCGCTCCGCCCCGTCAGCACCGCCTCGACATGCCCCGCGCCGAAGCTCTGCCCGGTGCGATAGACCGCGCTGAGCAATTTCTGCGCGAGTATCGTCGCGTCGATCCGCGCCGGGGGTTCGAGGCAATTGTCGCAATTGCCGCACCGTTCGGGCGGGCTCTCGCCGAAATGGCGGAGCAGCAAGGCGCGGCGGCATTCGCTCGTCTCGACCAGCGCCGCCATCGCGTTCAATCGCACGCGTTCGCCCGCGACGCGCGCTTCGGGCAGCTCGCCGAGCCGCATGCGCGCGCGCGCAAAATCCTCGGCGCCCCACAGCATCAGCGTCTCGGCGGGGTCGCCGTCGCGCCCGCCGCGCCCCGTCTCCTGATAATAGGCCTCGATCGATTTCGGCAGCCCGGCATGCGCGACGAAGCGCACGTCGGGCTTGTCGATGCCCATGCCGAAGGCGACCGTCGCGGTGACGATGCCGTCCTCCGACGCGACGAAATCATGCTGCACGCGTGCGCGCCGTTCGGGGTCGAGCCCGGCGTGATAGGCCGACACCGGGCGCCCCGTCGCCGCGGCGAGCTTCTCGGCCATCCGCTCGGTGCCGTCGCGCGTCGGGCAATAGACGATGCCGGGCCCCGGATTGGCGGCGATGAAATCGGCGAGCTGTTTCGCGGCGCCGATCCGCGGGCGGATCGCGTAGCGGATGTTCGGCCGGTCGAAGCCCGCGAGGATCAGCCCGTCCGCCGGGATACCGAGCTGGACGAGAATGTCCTCGCGCGTGTGCTTGTCGGCGGTCGCCGTCAGGGCGAGCCGCGGCACGTCGGGATAGGCGTCGAGCAACGGGCGGAGCAAGCGGTAGTCGGGGCGGAAATCATGCCCCCATTCGGACACGCAATGCGCCTCGTCGATCGCGAAGAGCGCCGGACACCGCGCCTCCATCAGCGATCGGAATCCCTCGCCCGTCGCGCGCTCGGGCGCGATATAGAGGAGGTCGAGTTGGCCGTCGCGATAGGCCTGGCGCGTGTCGGCGAAATCGGCGTCGACGCTGGTCAGCGACGCGGCGCGAATCCCCGCCGCGCGCGCGCCGCGCAGCTGGTCGTGCATCAGCGCGATCAGCGGCGACACGACAACGACACAGCCGTCCAGCGCGACCGCGGGCAGCTGGTAGGTGAGCGACTTGCCCGCGCCGGTTGGCATGACGGCGAGCGTGCGCTGCCCCGCCATCACGCGGTCGACGACATCGCCCTGTTTCCCGCGAAAATGGTCGAAACCGAAGGTCGATTTGAGGAGAGGGAGCAGCGCGTCGGCGGACATAAGGGCGGCGATAGGGAAGTTGAGGGCGGGACGAAACCCCTGTCCTGATTTCCGTTCGTGTCGAGCGAAGTCGAGACACCCCGAAGGCGCGCACGATCGATGGGCATCTCGACTTCGCTCGATGCGAACGGTTTTCCCTTAGGCCAGCGTCAGCATCGCCCGTTCCGCCATCCGCGCCGCGGTCTCGCGTTCGGCCATCACGACATGATCCGCGCCGCGCCGCACCAGGTCGGCGACCTCCTCGTCCGAATGCGCGCGTGCGACGATCACCAGCTTCGGGTTGATCGCGCGCGCCTTGCGCACCACCGCGCCTGCCTCGACCCCCTCGGGGATCGCTATCAGCAAGGTCGCGGCGTCCTCGATCCCCGCCTGGCGCAAGATGCTCTCCTTGGTCGCGTCGCCGACGATCACCGTCGCGCCGGCCGCCCGGGCCGCCGCCGCCATGTCCTTCTGGTCCTCGATCACCGTCAGCCCCTCGCCGCGGCCACAGATCAAGGAGCCGATATGGCTGCCGACGCGGCCATAGCCGATCAGCACCACGCCCGCGTTGCACGCCGCGTCGGCCGCGGCCTGCGCCCTGTCGTCCAACAAAGGTTCCGCGGTGCGGATGCGCTTGACCATCAGGGTGAAGAAGATCGGGTTGAACAGGATCGACAGCAAGGCACCCGCGAGGATCAGGTCGCGCCCGGTTTCGGGCAGCACCTCCAGCCCGACGCCGAGCCCTGCTAGGATGAACGAGAATTCGCCGATCTGCGCCAGGCTGACCGACACGGTCAGCGCGGTCTGGTTGGGATGGCCGAAGGCGCGGACCAGTGCATAGGCGGCGATCGACTTGCCGAAGACGATGATCGCGACCGTCGCGAGCACCGGCCCGGGCTGCTCGACCAGCACCTTGGGATCGAAGAGCATGCCGACCGACACGAAGAAGAGCACCGCAAAGGCATCGCGCAGCGGCAATGTCTCCTCGGCGGCGCGGCGCGACAGCTGCGTCTCGCCGAGGATCATGCCCGCGAAGAAGGCACCCAGCGCAAAACTCACATCGAAGATCACCGCCGCGCCGAACGCCACCCCCAAGGCGATCGCGAGCACCGCGAGGCGGAAGAGCTCGCGCGATCCCGAATGCGCGACCCAGTGGAGCACCCAGGGCAAAACCCGCCGCGCGACCAGGAACATGAAGGCGCCGAACCCCACGACCTTGACCAGCACGATCCCCGCCGACTGCAGCAGCGCCGCGCTTCCGCCTTCGTCGCCGAGGTCGCCGAACATCGCGGGCAGCAGCACCAGCGCGAGCACCATGACCAGATCCTCGACGATCAGCCAGCCGACCGCGATCCGCCCCTTCTCGGTCTCGACCATGTCGCGCGCCTGCAGCGCGCGCAGCAGCACCACGGTCGAGGCGACCGACAGCGCCAGCCCGAAGACCGCGCTCCCTTCGATCGACCAGCCGAGCCACAGCCCGAGCATTATGCCCAGCGCGGTCGCGACCGCGATCTGCAGCACCGCACCGGGCACCGCGATCCGGCGCACCGACAGCAGATCTTTCAGCGAAAAGTGGAGGCCCACCCCGAACATCAGCAGGATCACCCCGATCTCGGCGAGCTGCATCGCAAGCCCGGTGTCGGCGACGAACCCCGGGGTGAAGGGACCCACCATGATCCCCGCGAGCAAATAGCCCGCGATCGGTGAAATCCGCAGCCGGTGCGCAAGCGCGCCCATCAGGAACGCCACCCCTAGTCCGGCGACCACGGTGCCGATCAATGTCGTGTCGTGCGGCATGACCCTTGCCTAGGAGGCAGGGGCGCCGGGGGTCAAGTTGTGCGGCGCAAAAAGATCATCCGAATGGCAGCGGATTGGCCCACAAAAGCTAGGCCACCGCCACCGCAGCCCCGCCCGCGACGTCGCGGCCCGGCCGCCCGATCAGAAAGCCCTGCGCCTCGTCACAGCCTTCGCGGCGCAGCACGTCGAGCTGCTCGGCGGTTTCGATCCCCTCGGCCAGGATCGGAATGGAGAGGCTCTTGCCGAGCGCGAGCACCGCGCGGAGGATCGCGGTGGACTGGATATTGCCTTCCAGCTCGGCGGCGAAGAAGCGGTCGAGTTTGATCTTGTCGAAGGGAAAGGCGCGCAAGGTCTCGAGCGACGAATAGCCGGTCCCGAAATCGTCGAGCGCCACCCCGACGCCGAGCGCCTTGATCTGGCGCAGCACGTGCAGCGCGCGCTCGCGGTCGGCGATGATCGCGGTCTCGGTCAGCTCGATCTCGAGCCGCCGCGGCGGCAGCCCGCTGTCGAGCAGGATCTGGTGGAACAGCCGCGGCAGGTCGGCGTGCGACAGCTGCAGCGGCGAGACATTGACCGCGACCTTGGTCCGGTGCGGCCAGCCCGCGGCGTCGGTGCAGGCGCGGCGCAGCACCCATTCGCCGAGTGTCAGGATGAAGCCGTTCGCCTCGGCGATCGGAATGAAGACCGTCGGCGGGATCGGCCCGCGCAAAGGATGCGTCCAGCGCAGCAGCGCCTCATAACCGGTGACCGCACCGCTCGTGACCGAGGTCTGGACCTGATAATGCACGTCGAGCTGGCCGCGGTCGATCGCGCGGCGGAGGTCCGCGGCGAGCTCGCGCTGGTCGCGGATCGCCTCGTCGAGCGACGAATCATAATGGAGCGGCACGGGCGCCGAATCGGCCTTGGCGCGGTACATCGCGAGGTCGGCGTTGTTCGCCAGCATGTCGGCATTGGCGGCGTCGTCGGGGAAGACCGCGATGCCGATGCTCGCGCCCAGCCGCGCCTCGAATTCCTCGAACGCCAGCGGCGCCTTCAATTCGGCGTCGAGCCTTGCCGCGAAGGCCGCAATCTGTGCGCGGTCGGTAAAGCGCTTCAATGCGACGAACTCGTCGCCGCCCAGCCGCGCGACGAACTCGTCCAGCCCCAGCGAGCCGCGCAGCCGCTGCGCGATGCGCACCAGCACCGCGTCGCCCGCCTTGTGGCCGTGGACGTCGTTGACCTCCTTGAAGCGGTCGAGGTCGATCGCGCACAGCCCGACGCGCTCGCCGCTCTCGCGCGCGATGTCGATCTGGCGCCCCAGTTCCTCGCGGAACGCGACGCGGTTGGGCAGCCCGGTCAGGCTGTCGTTCATCGCCATGCGCGTCATTTCGCGCAGCGCGTCAGAGCGCGTCTGGCGGTCGAGCATCGCGGCGAAGACGCCCGCGGCGATCACGATCCCGCCGACCAGCACCGTCGCCAGCGCCAGCGCGTTGAACCCCTCGGGGCGCAGCGGCGTCTCATCCAGCGCCATTGGGGTGATGCGCATCGCGGTCATCGCGAGGAAGTGGAGCAGCGCGATCGCCGCGACGATCAGCGCGGTCGCGACGGGCACGCGGTGGCGCACCGCGCGGCGCGTGCGTAGCAGCGCGACCGCCGCCGCTGCCAGCCCGACCCCGCTGACGATCGCCGCGATCACATAATTCATGTCCCACTGGACGATGCCGTCGACGCGGTACGCGATCATGCCGGTGAAATGCATCGCCGCGATCGCGCCGCCGAACAAGGCGCCGCCCAGCCAGCCCCATGCGTCGTGCCGCCCCCAGGCGGCGACCGTGAAGCCGGCGAAACAGCCGACCATCGCGACCATCAGCGACGCGATGGTCAGCACCGGGTCGAGCGTCACCGGCGCCTTCGCCTCGAAGGCGAGCATCGCGACGAAATGCGTGCACCAGATCGTCGCGCTCGCCGCGACCGAGATGAGGAAGGCCCAGGCAAAGCCCTGCCCGCGCGGCGCCCCGCGCGCGCGCTCGAACATCTGGACGATGGCAAAGGCCCCGACGCCGCAAATCAGCACCGCCAGCGCGACGAGCCACGGGTCATGCTCGACCGCGATGCACATGGCCAGCCTGATCAAAACCCCACCTTCCGACGCAGAGGCCCTGCCGGAATAGGTCCGGGCCGGAGCGGATGTGGCGGTAATTGCTTACAAATTTGTAAATTTTGTTGACGGTGGGGAGGGCAAATCCTCCAGCGCGCCACTCTTTTTGCAGTCCGGCTGTTAAGCCCGAAGGAAGTTTTCGCGCGCGCCGTGCCGAAACCCGCCGACACAATTGCGGGTGCGCTTATTTGACGTGATTTGGGACTCGCCTGATTGGTGTTTCAAACCAACTATCCCGATAAGCGCAGCATAAGCATGTTTGCGTAGACCTGAAGCACATAGCTACGCCGAGATTGTGCGCCAGTTTTCCCGAAAGAGGTCCGAGCAAGTTCCGTTGTGCAGCACTAAGCCTTCCACGCCCTCCGGCAAATTGAACATTCCTCGTATTTGGCGCTCAATCTGGCGCTGTTCGTTCTCAGGCAAATTATAGACGGTAGCTAGCACTCGCTCAGCTCCAGAATCGGCTGGCCGGATGATATCCATATTTGGCGCGTGGAATGCGAATCCAAGGAATATGACCTGATCTACATCGGTAAGCGTGTTGCGAATTTGAGCAAGCGCCACTGCGTCATCGATTCTCTCACTGAACGTACGAATTTGCTCCACCAATCCCGCATATTGAGCATTTTCAGTGCCGCCAAATGACACCCCGCCATTTGCGACCTCCCATGGAAGAGAGGACACCCGACCATAGGGATGCATGATACGAAGCGACTTGGTCAATTCACGCGCTTCGTCGAGAGTTATGCCCCAGGAGGTAGCTAATGAAAACGGAAGGAAGTGCTGAAGAGCGCGGTCATAATTGAAACAAATAATAGAAAGGTTCTCAAAAACTTCTTTAGCTCGGCGACGTGGTATATTTTCAACCAAGATTTGACCGAAGCGCCCATACCAAGTGTGCGCCAATGCCCCTATGTTGATAGAATCCGGCCTATCTCGCGGAGGCATTAATAGACTATCTCTTTCGGCCTGAAGAATTGACCTAAGAATTGCCAATTTCCCGCATATAGCAACGCGATCGTCGTCGTCATGCTGTTCAATGATGTTATCTATCGACAAACCTAGAATGCTCGCATCCCTGATTCGCCAAGCGGCAGCCAAATATTTGTTGTAATCCGCACCGTACTGACGGTCTGGCATCAAATCACGTAACGCCTCAGAAATTTTATAGTCTCCGCTGTTTAGGCGGTTCCCCATTTCGAAGCGGATATCCAGAATTTTTCGGATTTCCTTAAGCAAGCCTTGTCCGTCCGGAAATTTCGCTTCGCAGCTCGCACCGGCGCCAACCACCAAAGCGGTCTTAGATCGAAACATGCGGATTCCCCTTCATACCGTCCCCTCCTCCTTCTCCGCCTGCTGCCTAGCCCACATGTCGGCATAGAGCCCGCGCATCCGCAGCAGCTCTTCGTGCGTCCCCGTCTCCGCCACACGGCCACGGTCGAGCACGATGATCCGGTCGGCGTTGACCACCGTCGACAGCCTATGCGCGATCACCAGCGTCGTGCGGCGCTCCGCAATTCGCTCCAAAGTCGCCTGGATCGCCGCCTCGGTGCGGCTGTCGAGGGCGCTCGTCGCTTCGTCGAGGATCAGGATCGGCGGGTTCTTGAGCAGAGTGCGCGCGATCGCGACGCGCTGTTTCTCGCCGCCCGACAGCTTCAGCCCGCGCTCGCCGACCTCGGTGTCATAGCCCTGCGGCAGGATCGAAATGAAACCGTCGATCGCCGCGCCCTCGGCCGCCGCCGCGATCGCCTCGGCGCTCGCATCGGCGCGGCCATAGGCGATGTTATAGCCGATGCTGTCGTTGAACAGCACCGTGTCCTGCGGGACGATGCCGATCTCGGCGCGCAGGCTCGCCTGCGTCACCTGCGAAATATCCTGCTCGTCGATCGTGATGCGCCCGCCCTGCGGGTCGTAGAAGCGGAAGAGCAGCCGCGCGATCGTCGACTTGCCCGCGCCCGACGGCCCGACGATGGCCACCGTCTCGCCCGCCCCCGCGGCGAAGCTGACGCCGTTCAGGATCGTCCGGTCGGGCTCGTAACCGAACACCACATTCTCGAACGCCACCGCGCCGCCGTTCACGACGAGCGGCCAGGCGCCGTCGGCGTCGCGCACCTCGGGCGGGGTGTCGATCAGGCGGAACATCGCCTCCATGTCGATCAGCCCCTGGCGGATCACGCGATAGACCATGCCGAGCATGTCGAGCGGGCGGAACAGCTGCGCGAGCAATGTGTTCACCAGCACCACGTCGCCGACCTTATACTCGCCGATCGACCAGCCCCACACGGTATAGGCCATCGCCCCCGCCATCGCGGCGTTGGTGATGAAGCTCTGCCCGATGTTGAGCCACGCCAGGCTGTTCTCGCTCTTCACCGCGGCCTTGGCATATTGGTCGGCGACGTCGCGATAGCGCGCCGCCTCGCGTTCCTCGGCGCCGAAATATTTGACCGTCTCGTAATTGAGCAGGCTGTCGACACTGCGCCCGACGGTCAGCGTGTCGAGGTCGTTCATGCGGACGCGCAGCGCATTGCGCCAGTCGGTCACCTTGCGCGTGAAGATGATGTAGAGCACCACCATCAGCGCGGTCGCGCTGGCGAGCCCGAAGCTGAACTTGGTCCAGAAGATGATCAGCACCGCGGCAAGCTCGATCACCGTCGGCGCGATGTTGAAGAGCAGGAAATAGAGCATCGTGTCGATGCTCTTCGTCCCGCGCTCGATTACCTTGGTCACCTCGCCGGTGCGCCGCGCGAGGTGGAAGCGCAGGCTCAGCGCATGGAGGTGGGTGAAGGTCGCGATCGCCAGCTCGCGCGTCGCATCCTGCCCGACGCGCTCGAACACGACGTTGCGCAGATTGTCGAACAGCACCCCGGCGAAGCGTGCGCCGGCATAAGCGAGCACCAGCCCGATCGCGAGCGCCACCCCCTCCTGCATCCCCCGCGCCATCTTGTCGATCGCCGCGCCGTAGAGGAAACCCATCGACAGCTGCACGCCCTTCGACGCGAGCACGATGAGCGCGGCGGCGACGATGCGGACCTTGTGCCCGCCGTTCCCCGCGGGCCACAGATAGGGAAGGAAGCGCCGCAGCGTCGCGAGGACGGGCGGCTCCTTGGCCGCCTCGGCGGAAGTGGACGTATCGGGCGGCATGCGCGGCCTATGTAGGGTGGCGGGGGTGTCGCGCCAAGCGCGGTTGGCCAAGCCTTCGGGCGCAGTGCCATTTTAGTTTCACGCAAAGGCGCAAAGGCGCGAAGAAAAAAGAAAGAAAAAGGGACTCACACGAAGACACAAAGAGGGCGGCGCACGCAGCGGGCGCGGTACCAGGCTCGCGCCAAGCGCCTTGATAAGGTCGCCTGCGGCGACGGGCCGACGTCCGCGGGCTTGGCGCGCCCTCTTTGTGTCTTTGTGAGAAATTTCTTTTTCGCGCCTTTGCGCCTTTGCGTGCGATTCTTTTCTCTACCGCGAATCGCGATACCCCGCCCGCCGCAGCAGGCGGTCGATCAGCCGCCGTTCGTCGGGGGTCGGCCCCGCCAGTTCCTGATGATCCGGCGCATCGACGCGCCGACCGAACAAGGGACGCCGCGGGGGGACGAGGGGGGAGAAGCGCATGGGGCCTGCCTTTTGCCGGGCGGCGTCGCCCCCGGCGCCGCAGATGGTCTGGTCCCTGCGCTCCTGTCTGTCAGCCCATGGTTGCCGCGGCGTAAAGCGGCGTGGTTACTGCTTTCTTTCGGGTACCGTGAAGGTGCCCGTCACGCGCCCGCCGCTTCCTGGCACGACATTGCCGTCGGGCCCGCGCGCCGCGCCGCGGCCGTCGACCGTCGCGCGCCCCGAATTGAGGTCGATCACCAGCCGCCCGCCGTTCAGGCGATTGCCGCGCTGGGTCAGCTGAACGTTGCCGACCATCGTGATCAGCCGCCGGTCGAGGTCGTAGATCGCGACATTGCCCGAAGCACGCTCGTCACCCTTGGTCACCACGACGCCGCCGGTCGCGTCGAGCCGGTTGACGTCGGTGCCGCCCTGGCGGCTGTAGGCGACGGTCATCCGCTGCGACGTGACGACCATCCCCGCCTGCGTCACGCGCACGCCCCCGGCCAGGATCACGCGGTCGGCGCGGTCCTGCACCTCGATGCTGCCCGCGTCGAAATCGACCGGCGCATTGCTGTTGTGGTTGGCGAGCGCCTGCGCCTGCGCCGCGTCGCCGCCCGCGCCCGCCGACAGGATCGCCAGGCTGGTCAGCGCGAAGCTGGCGCCCGCGATCAGCAGGCTCGACCGCCCGAAAAAGCGCGGCGATGACGTCATTTGAGGGCTCCCTGGTTGATGCGCAGCTTCGCATTGCCCGACAGGCGGACGATCCGCTTGTCGAGGTCGGCGGACAGCTGATTGGCCGAAAAGCGGCCGATGTTCAATGTTCCCGCGACGCCGCCGGTTCCGACCAGGGTTCGCGTCTTCAGATCGACCGCGACATTACTCGCGGCGATATGATAGCCGTCGGCGCTCTTGACCTGCACCGTGCCGGGCACCACGACCTTTTCGGTGTCCATGTCATATTGCCCCTGCGCCGCGGCGATCGTCGCAGGCCCGTCGGCCAGGCGAATCGCCCCCGACAGCTGATCCAGCCGTACGATCGGCTCGGCCGAGCTTTTCTGCACCGCGCTCCCCGCAATCAGCGCGAAGGGCTGGCCCTTCCCGTCCTGCCCGCGATATTCGGCGCGCGTCACCTTCATCCGCTCCTGCGCCACCTCGACCTTGTCCTTCGACAGAAGGAAGCTCACCTCGGCGCGCTGGGTGAAGGGCGAGAAGATCAGCACCGCCGCGACCACGCCGATGACCAGCGGCAGCCCGAAGCGCAGGATACGGATCAGCCGGTCGTGGCTCGACCCGCTGGTCGCCCACAACTGGCGCATCGTGCGGTCATGATCGGCGCGTTCGGACATGCGAATCAGCTATGCGCGAAGATGTCGATTTCGGGCCAGCCCGCGAGGTCGAGCCGCGCGCGGGTCGGCAGGAAATCGAAACAACTCTGCGCCAGCTCCATCCGCCCTTCGCGCACCAGCCGCACGTCGAGGAGCTCCTTCATCGCGTGCAGGAAGCGCACGTCGCTCGCCGCATAGTCGCGCTGCGCGTCGCTGAGTTGCGCCGCACCCCAGTCGCTCGACTGCTGCTGCTTCGACACTTCCTGCCCCAGCAGTTCGCGCACCAGTTCCTTGAGACCATGGCGGTCGGTATAGGTGCGGATCAGCCGCGAGGCGATCTTGGTGCAATAGACCGGCGCCGCCATCACGCCGAGCGCCTGCTCGATCGCAGCGAGGTCGAAGCGCGCAAAATGATATAGTTTCAAACGGTTAGAATCGCCGAGCACCGCTTTCAGCACCGGCGCGTCATAGGCGCTGCCGGGGCCGAAGCGCACGAGATGCTCGTCGCCCGACCCGTCGCTGATCTGCACCAGGCACAGCCGGTCGCGCAGCGGATTGAGCCCCATGGTCTCCGTATCGACCGCGACCGGCCCGGGGCCGAGCGCACCCTCGGGCAGATCTTCTTCGTGGAAATAGACAGTCATGCCTCGCCTTAGGCCAAGCCGCCTTGCGGCTCAATGACTGGTTTCGGCGGCGCTATGGCATAGCGGAGCGATGCGGCGAGCCCTGCTCCGGCCGCGACGGGCCTCGTGAATTTTCTGTTCGCAGGACGTTCGCATTTAGGTTATATATTGCGTCGTTAGCGGCACGGGGCGAGTCTGTGCCCAGGGTGAACTGCGTCTCCGTCCGGCGCAAGGAGCCGGTATGAACGGAGCGTGGACGAACCGAAAGCGACTATCAGACAATGAGTTTCAACAAAGACCGCCGTGGCCATCGGGGGCGCGGTAAGCGCGATGATTTCGGCAATTTCGACAGCTTCGAACCGGCGCCCTATGGCGGCGACAGCTATGGCGGCGGCGGTGGACGCGGCGGCTTCGGCGGCGGGGACCGTGGGGGCGGTTTCGGCGGCGGTGATCGCGGCGGTGGCGGCGGCTTCGGCGGCGGCGACCGTGGCGGCGGCGGTGGTGGCTTCGGCGGCGGACGCGGCGGCGGCATGCCGGCGCAGGTCGTCGGCGAAGGCAATGGCACCGTCAAATTCTTCAACCCGTCGAAGGGCTTCGGCTTCGTCGCGCGCGACGACGGCGGCGAGGATGTGTTCGTGCACATCAGCGCGGTCGAACAGGCGGGGTTGCAGGGCTTGGCCTCGGGCCAGCCGCTCGGCTTCACTCTCGTCGAACGCAATGGCAAGGTCTCGGCGATCGATCTGAAGATCGAGGGCGAGCCGATGCCGATCGAGGACAGCCCGCCGCGCCGCGACGACCGCGGCGGCTTCGGTGGCGACCGCCCCGCACCGGGCGGCGCCCGCGGTCGGCGCCAGCTGACCGGCGAGCGCACCTCGGGCACGGTGAAGTTCTTCAACACCACCAAGGGCTTCGGCTTCATCGCGCGCGACGACGGACAGGCCGACGCCTTCGTCCACATCAGCGCGGTGCAGCGCGCGGGCATGACCGGCCTCGAGGAAGGCGACCGCGTCGCTTTCGACATCGAGGTCGACGATCGCGGCAAGTTCGCCGCGGTGAATATCCAGCCGGCGCAGGACTGACTTCGGTCCAAACGGTTAGGGAAAGGGCGGCCGCGAGGCCGCCCTTTTTCGTTGGGGAGGCGGGATTAACTGATCCTCCCCCTTGATGGGGGAGGCAGCGAGACTTGGCAGCTTGCTGCCTAGTCGCAGCGGAGGGGGTGCGCTCTCGGCCTGAACCGACCACGCAAGGACGCGGCCTCACCCTTATCCAACTCCGCCTAGCGCCAAAGGCGCAAGGCTTCATATCCTTCCCCAACAAGGGGACGGAGTCTGGCTCAATACCCCGCCGTCGCCTCCAGGAACCAAATCCGCTGCTCGGTCTCGTCGGCCCAGGCGTCGACTAGCCCGCTGGTCGCGATGTCGCCGTCGCGTTCGGCGGCGGCCTTCACCTCTTTCAGCTGCGCGAGCAAGGTCCGGTTGTCTGCCGCGAGCGTCGTCACCATGGCCTCGGCGGAGACCCCCGACGCATCGTCGTCCTTGATCGCCTGGCGCCGGCCGACATCGCCGATCGAGCGCAACGTCGCGGCACCATTCTTGCGCACGCGCTCGGCGATCAGATCGGTGGTCGCGAGAACCTGCGTCGCCTGTTCGTCGAACAGCAGGTGCAGCTCGCGGAAACGCGGGCCCTGGACGTGCCAGTGGTAGTTCTTCGTTTTCAGATAAAGGGCGAAGCTGTCGGCGAGCAGCGCGTTGAGCGCGTCGGCGACCTTGGGCTGATTATGTTCGGGCATCGGACCCTCCTTTCGCCGACCCATATAAGAGGCCCGGCGGCGTTTTCCCACGCAGGCTTTCACATTATATGATCGACGCAATCGATCAGCGGACGCATCATTGCCCCAGAAGTCCGAAGGCGGTCATTGCGCTACGCAGTCCCCAGACGATCAGCACCGCCGCCGCGACCCAGCGCAAGACCTTTGCCGCGCGCTTCTCGGCGAGCGCGGGACCGAAGGCGAGGAAGGGCAGCATCGCGAGGATCCAGCCGGCGAGGCCGCCCGCCGCCGCCCAATGCCCTGCGCCGCTGGTCGCGGCGAGCGCGCCGATCAGGAAATGGCTGCGGTCGCCGAACTGCGACAGCAGCATGCGCGTCGCCAGCAATGGCACCGGCGCACGCGCCAGGCTCTCGGCATCGGGGCCCAGCCGCCCCGGCCAGAGCAGCGCGGCCGCGCCCGAAACCAGCGCAAACGCGACGAGCAGCAACACAATGCCCTGCCCGATCATCGCATTGGCGACGCTCCCCGCGATAGCCGCCAAGACGGCGTTGATCACGAAAGCACCGACCGCAAGGCCGAAGGTCATACGCCGGTCGCTGCGCAGCGCCAGCAACGCTGACAGGAACGACCCGGTGCGCCCGTCGGCATTGGCCAGCGCCACCGCGACCAGCGCGATCATGATCGCATCCATGCCTTCGAACTTTCCGGAAAGATCAGTGGCCGAGGCGCATCGCGACCGAGGCGAGCCAGGCTTCCTGCATCGCGGGGGGCATCGGCCCGCGTGGCGCGCTCGCGGCGTCGCTCATCGCGTCGAGATAGGTCAGGATCGCCGCGCGATAGCCGCCCGCGGCGACCGCCGATTCGAGCCGGCTCGCCAGCGTCTCGACCGCGGCAAAGCCGTTGTCGCGCGCGAGGCAGCGGATGTCGTCGATCCCCTGGACGATCTGGGTCAGCGCGCAATGCGGCAGCGCCTCGGCAAGCGCACCGATCTGCCCCGTGATGCGGCTCTGGATATCATGGCTCGGGTCATGGTGATGCAACATCTGGCGTCCCCTGGTCCTTCAGGGCTCCACGATGCGCCATATTGGTTAACAGCGGGTTTAGAAAGACTGTCGCGAGATGCTGCTCAGCGCGCGCCAAAAATGGTCCCGTTCGAGAACCGGCGCGCAGCGTACTTCAGTACGTGAGCACCGGAAGCGCAGAAGGGTGCCATTTGCAGGCCGCGATGGGCGGCATATCGCGGCAGTCTCTAGCGGTGTCCCGCCGGCCCGCCTTGCCCCTGCTTGCAGCGGTACATGTCGCGGTCGGCTGCGGCGAGGATGTCCGATTCGGTCATGTCGGGCTGCAGCATCGCGACCCCGAAGCACGCCGACAGCGCGATCTCGCGCCCGTCGTAGAAGGCCGGCGCCGCCGCCAGTATCTCGCACAATCGCGTCACCTGCGCGCGCGCGCCGGCCTCGGTCGATTGGTCGAGGATCAGCCCGAATTCGTCGCCGCCGATGCGCGCCGCGACGTCGGTCGAACGGATCGCGCCGAGCAGGCGGTCGGCGATCTGGATCAGCGCGAAGTCGCCCGCGGCATGGCCGAAGCTGTCGTTGATGAATTTGAGCTGGTTGACGTCGGCAAAGACCACCGCGGCGGTCTCGGCATGGCGCTCGAAGCGCGCGATGCGCTGGTGGATTGCGGTCAGGAAATAGCGGCGGTTGAACAGCGGCGTCAGCGTGTCGCGCTCGGACACGCGCTCGAGTTCGGCGACCGCGATCTTGAGCACGCGATTCTCGCGGCGCAGCGCATCGCGCTCGCGCCGTACTTCGCGCAGCTGGTCTTCGATGGAGACGACGGGGACGGCCGACAGATGATCGACCGCGATCCGTGCCCCCCCAATGCTGTCCATTCCGAAACGTCCCCGCAGCGAACCCGTGCCGCCGGCCCCGTGCCGACGATCTATCCTTGATCGGCGACCCTAGACGGCACTTGATACCAATCGGTAAACGCTGCCGCGATTTGATGGCGTTGCCCGCATCGGGTCCACCCGCTAGGGGGAGGGGCAGCGGTGACTCGCCGCGGCAGGGAGTGACGGGGATGGGCGATACGGCGCCGCTGGCCAAAGCGGTTGTGGGCGTGGTCATGGGCAGCCAGTCGGACTGGCCCACCATGGCGCATGCCGTCCATATCCTCGAGGAATTCGGCATCGCCCACGAGGTGCAGATCGTCTCGGCGCACCGCACCCCCGACCGCCTCGTCGCCTATGCCAAGAGCGCCGCAGCACGCGGGCTGAAGGCGGTGATCGCAGGCGCCGGCGGTGCCGCGCACCTGCCCGGCATGGTCGCCTCGATGACGCGCGTGCCGGTGCTCGGCGTGCCCGTCCAGTCGGCGGCCTTGAGCGGCGTCGACAGCCTCTATTCGATCGTCCAGATGCCCGGCGGCGTGCCCGTGGCGACCTTCGCGATCGGCAAGGCGGGGGCGACCAACGCCGGCCTCTTCGCCGCGGCGCTGCTCGCCAACGAAGACCCGGACCTCGCCGAAAGGCTCGACGCCTGGCGCGCCGCGCAGACCGAGAGCGTCGCCCCCACCCCCGTGCGCGAGGGCTGATCGCTTTGCTGCAACCGGGTTCGACGATCGGCATCTTGGGCGGCGGCCAGCTCGGCCGCATGCTTGGCCTCGCCGCGGCGCAGCTGGGCTACAAGGTCCATATCTATGCGCCCGAAGCCGAGAGCGTCGCGGCCGAGGTCACCACGCACCACAGCCAGGCGGCATGGGACGACGAGCCCCGCCTTGCCGCCTTCGCCGCTGCCTGCGACATCGTCACCTTCGAGTTCGAGAATGTCCCCGTCGACACGGTGCGTTTCCTGTCGGGCCATGTCGCGGTGCATCCCGGCGCCCGCGGGCTGGAGATCGCGCAGAACCGGCTCGCCGAAAAGAGCTTCGTCGCGGACCTCGGCGGTCGCCCCGCGCCCTTCGCTTCGGTCCCCGACCGCGCCGCGCTCGATGTCGCGCTGGCGGAGATCGGCGCCCCCGCGATCCTCAAGACCGTGCGCATGGGTTATGACGGCAAGGGCCAGGCACGGCTCGCGACCTCCGGCGACGCCGAGACCGCGTGGCAGACGATCGGCCGCCACGCCGCGATCCTCGAGGGCTTCGTCCAGTTCGACCATGAATTTTCGGTGATCCTCGTCCGCGGCATCGACGGCGAGATCCGCTATTGGGATTCGACCGTCAACGTCCACGAAGGCGGCATCCTCGCGACCGCCAGCCTGCCGCCGCCGCCGATCGTCCTCGACCAGCAGGACGCGGCGCGCGCGATGATGGCGACCATCGCCAACGAACTCGACTATGTCGGCGTGCTCACCGGCGAATTTTTCGCGACCGACGCGGGCCCTGTATTCAACGAAATGGCGCCGCGCGTGCACAACAGCGGCCACTGGACGATCGAGGGCGCGGTGACCAGCCAGTTCGAGAACCATATCCGCGCGATCGCCGGCCTGCCGCTCGGCAGCACCGCGACCCGCGCGCTGCCCGTCGTCATGCAAAACCTGATCGGCGCCGATATCGCGCGAATCCCCGATTTGCTCGCCGACGAAAATTGCCACGTCCACCATTACAGCAAGACCGAGGTGCGCGAAGGCCGCAAGCTCGGCCATGCGACCTGGGTCGGGGCGCACCCCGCATGAACCACCCCGAAATCACCCTGATCATCGCGCGCGCCGCGAACGGCGTGATCGGCGCGAACGGCAGGATGCCCTGGCACCTGCCCGCCGACCTCCGCCGGTTCAAGCAGCTCACCATGGGCCGCCCGATGATCATGGGGCGCAAGACCTTCGACAGCCTGCCCGCGATCCTCGAAGGCCGCCGCCATATCGTGCTCACGCGCGAACCCGACTGGCAGGAAGAAGGCGCCGAGCCCGTCGCGACCGTCGAGGAGGCGCTGCGCCTCGCCAATGCGCCGCACGTCATGGTGATCGGCGGCGCCGAAATCTACGCGATGTTCGTGGGGCAAGCCGACCGCATCGAGCTGACCGAGGTCGCGCTCGAACCGGCGGGCGACGCGTCGATCGCCTATCCCGACCCCGCCGACTGGGCCGAGGCTGCGCGCGAAGATCATCCCGCTGCCGAAGGCCGCCCCGCCTACAGCTTCGTCACCTTCGTCAGGAGGCCATGATGCGCCGCTGGATCACCGGCATATTGCTCGTCGTCGCGCTCGCCGCACTCGCTTTCTTCACCCTCGCCCCCGGCATCATCGAGCGCGGGCTCAACAAGATCGACGGCAAGCCGCTCCCCGAAGTCAGCGCGCGCGCGAAGGCGCTGCACAAGACGCTGACCATCGTCGACCTGCACAGCGACAGCCTGCTGTGGAGCCGCGATTTCCTCAAGCGCGCCGAGCGGGGGCATATGGACCTGCCGCGGCTCGAGGAAGGCAATGTCGCGCTGCAAATCCTCGCGAGCACGACCAAGTCGCCCAAGGGCCAGAATTACGACGCGAATAGCGCCGACACCGACAATATCACCGGGCTGGTGATCGCGCAGCTCCAGCCGCTGCGGACGTGGGATTCGTTGCTCGAACGCTCGCTCTGGCACGCCACCAAGCTCCACCGCGACGCCAAGGCGTCGGACGGCCAGCTGCGCGCAGTCGCCAGCGCCGAGGAACTGAATGCGCTCTTCGCCGCGCGCCGCGCGAAGCCGCACACCACCGGCGCGATGCTCAGCATCGAGGGGCTGCACAATCTCGAGGGCGATATCGCCAATTTGGGCAAGCTCTACGCCGCGGGCTTCCGCATGGCGGGGCTCACCCATTTCTTCGACAACGACCTCGCGGGGTCGATGCACGGGCTGAAGAAGGGCGGGCTCACTCCCTTCGGGCGCGAAGTGATCGCGGCAATGGAAGCCAAGGGCATGATCGTCGACGTCGCGCATTGCTCGAAGGCCTGCGTCGCCGACATCCTCAAAATGGCGCGCCGCCCCGTCGTCTCGAGCCACGGCGGGGTGCAGGCAACGTGCCAGGTCAACCGCAACCTCGACGACGACCAGATTCGCGGCGTCGCCGCCACCGGCGGGCTCATCGGCATCGGCTATTGGGACGCCGCGGTGTGCGACACCTCGCCCGCGAGCATCGCCAAGGCGATGAAGCATGTCCGCGACCTCGTCGGCATCGACCATGTCGCGCTCGGCAGCGACTATGACGGCGCCACCACCGTGCGCTTCGACACGTCGAAGCTGGTGCAGGTGACGCAGGCGCTGATCGACGCGGGCTTCACCGACGACGAGATCCGCGCCGCAATGGGCGGCAACGCGATCCGCGTGCTCGGCGCAGGGCTCGTCCCGCTGACCCCGCCGCGATCGATTTCGGCGCCATGATCCGTCTCGACGGCCACCGGCGTATCGAGGGCGACCTGCGCGGCGGCGTCATCGCGCTCGGCAATTTCGACGGTTTCCACGCCGGGCACCAGGCGGTCGTCGGCCGCGCGGTGCGCCATGCGCGCGACGAGGGCCGCCCGGCGATCGTCGCGACGTTCGACCCGCATCCGGTGCGCTTCTTCAAGCCCGACGCCGCGCCCTTCCGCCTTACCACGCTCGACCAACGGCAGGAATTGTTCGCCGCCGCCGGCGCCGATGCGATGCTCGTCCTGCCCTTCGATGCCGCGCTCGCGGGCACGACCGCCGAGGATTTCATCGCGCAGCTGCTGCTCGAACGCTACGGCGCCAAGGGCGTGGTGACCGGCGCCGACTTCGTCTTCGGCAAGGGCCGCGGCGGCGACGTCGTGACGCTCGCCGACCACGCCCGCCGCCTCGGCTTCTTCACCGAGATGGTCGCCCCCGTCGACGATACCAACGAGGTCATCTCGTCGAGCCGCATCCGCGAGGCGCTGCAGGCGGGCGACTGCGCCACCGCCGCGCGGCTACTCACGCGGCCGTTCACCGTGCGCGGCATCGTCCAGCATGGCGACAAGAACGGCCGCCTGCTCGGCTTCCCGACCGCGAACATCGACATGGGCAATTACCTCCGCCCTGCCTACGGCATCTACGCCGTCACCGGGCGCCTGCCCGACGGGCGCGTGCTGAAGGGCGCCGCCAACCTCGGCATCCGCCCCAGCTTCGACCCGCCCAAGGAATTGCTCGAACCGCATTTCTTCGACTTCGCCGAAGATATCTACGGCCAGGAAATCGACATCGCCTTCCACGCCTTCATCCGGCCCGAGGCCAAATACGACACGATGGACGCCTTGATGGCGCAGATCGCGGCGGATTGCGATGACGCGCGCGATTTGCTCGCCCACCTTTAATCCCCTCTCCCATTTAGGGCGAGGGCAGCGAGACTTACGAACTTGTTCGTTAGTCGTAGCGGGTGAGGGGCTGTGCGCCATCGATAAGTCCGAACCCCTCACCCAGCTACAGCTAGGCAGCAAGCTGCCAAGCTTTCGCAGCCCTCTCCCTAAATGGGAGAGGGGATTGGAGCACAAATGACGACGACCGACGATTGGGCCGACGCGCTCGAAGGCCCGAAGAAGAAGCCGATGAAGCGCGGCACCAAGATCGCGCTGTGGCTCTTCGCCGCCTTCGTCGCCTGGGCGACCCTCTCGAACGCGAGCTTCCTCGCGCCCGATCCGGTCGGCAAGCCCAGGCTGATCGCGCACCGCGGCGTCTACCATCTCTACGACAAGCGCGCCGCGGTCGGCCGCGACACCTGCACCGCGCAGCATATCAACCCGCCGACGCACGAAATCTTCGAGAACACCCCCGAATCGATGCGCCTCGCGGTCGGTTACGGCGCCGCGATGGTCGAGGTCGACGTCGCCCCGACCAAGGACGGCCGCATGGTCCTCTTCCACGACTGGACCGTCGACTGCCGCACCGACGGCAAGGGCGCGACGCGCGACCTGACGCTCGCCGAGCTCCAGGCGCTCGACATCGGCTATGGCTACACCGCCGACGGCGGCAAGACCTTCCCGCTGCGCGGCAAGGGCGTCGGCAAGATGCCCACCGTCGAGGCGGGGCTCGCGGCGCTCCCCGTCCACCCGATCCTCTTCAACTTCAAGTCGAAGAACCCCGCCGAGGCCGACCAGCTCTTCGCGATCCTGAAAGCCGCGGGCCGCGACAGTGCCAAGATCGGCGACGCCTTCTATGGCCACGCCGCCCCGGTGAAGCGCATGCGCGAATTACTGCCCACCAACTGGGCGTTCGACCTCAAGACCGAGGCGATGGCGTGCAGCAAGGATTATGTCACCTACGGCTGGAACGGCATCGTCCCCGAAAGTTGCCGAGGCGGCACCCTCGCAATCCCGGTCAATTATCAATGGGCCTTCTGGGGCTGGCCCGACCGCCTGATCCAGCGCATGGACAGCGTCGGCGCCCGCGTCATCGTCTTCGGCCCCTATGAAAAAGGCAAGTCGAACGAAGGCCTCACCGATCCCCGCCAGCTCGCCAATATCCCGTCGAGCTTCAACGGCTATATCTGGGTCGAGGACATCGCGAGCATCGGGCCGGCGCTGAAGCCACGGCAGAAATAAGGAATGCGCGCAGAGGCGCAGAGGCCGCAGAGATTTTGGTTCACGCGGAGGCGCGGAGGCGCGGAGAGAAATGTGAAGGACGGCTTTGCCGCCCTTCTTCTCTCTCCTCCGCGATCTCCGCGCCTCTGCGCGAATCCCCCCTTTCTTTTTCTCCGCGTCTCCGCGCCTCCGCGTGAACCCATAGCCACGCTGCCCCATAAGCTTTGCGCCCACGCAAAACTGCGCTAAGCGCCGCGCACCATGACTGACACGCCCGCACCCGCCGAACAGCGCGATTACCGCGACACCGTCTTCCTGCCCAAGACCGACTTCCCGATGAAGGCCGGCCTGCCGCAGAAGGAGCCGGCGATTCTCGCCAAATGGATCGCGGGCAATCTCGAGGGTCAGATTCGCGACAGCCGCAAGGGCCGCGAGCAGTTCATCCTCCACGACGGCCCGCCCTATGCCAATGGCGACATGCACATCGGCCATGCGCTCAACCATATCCTCAAGGACATGGTCGTCCGCACCCAGACGCTGAAGGGCAAGGACGCGCCTTACGTCCCCGGCTGGGACTGCCACGGCCTGCCGATCGAGTGGAAGGTCGAGGAGCAGTATCGCAAGAAGAAACTCAACAAGGACGAGGTTCCGGTCGAGGAATTCCGCGCCGAATGCCGCGCCTATGCCCAGCATTGGGTCGACACCCAGCGCGAACAGCTCAAACGCCTCGGCATCGGCGGCGATTGGGACCATCCCTACCTCACGATGGATTATGAGGCCGAGGCCACCATCGTCCGCGAACTGCTCAAATTCGCTGCCAACGACATGCTCTATCGCGGCGCCAAGCCGGTGATGTGGTCGCCGGTCGAAAAGACCGCGCTCGCCGAGGCCGAGATCGAATATGAGGATATCGTCTCGACGCAGATCGACGTAGCGTTCGAGATCGTTGAGAGCCCGATCGCCGAGCTGGTCGGCGCGCATGCGGTCATCTGGACGACGACGCCGTGGACGATCCCGGTCAACCAGGCTTTGGCTTATGGGCCGGAGATCGAGTATGTTCTGCTGTCCGTCACGGCGGACACGATCGGTCTTGGGGGGAGTGGCGACAAGCGCGTCAACGAGGTTCTGACGGCGGCGGGATATCCGTTCAATGTCAACCGCATCGCCAAGTTTCTCGTCGCTAAAGACTTGGCAACCTCTTTCGCTGATCGGCTCAACAAGGCAGCAAAGGCGCTCGACTTCGGTGACGTCGACGTCGCCGCAATCGCTGTTCAAGAGTACATCGATCCATACTCGGACTTAGATGCCTCAATCGCAGGCTCCGACCTTGCCGGCACCATCGCCCGCCACCCGATGCACGCGCTCGGCGGCTTCTTCGCGCGCCCGCGCCCCTTCCTCGCGGGCGATTTCGTCACCACCGACAGCGGCACCGGGCTCGTCCATATGTCGCCGGACCATGGCGAGGATGATTTCGACCTTTGCAAGGCGAGCGGCATCGACCCCGTGTTCGCGGTCGAGGGCGACGGCAAGTACCGCGCCGACTGGGGCTGGCTCGGCGGTCAGGGCAGCGTGATCAATCCCAAGTTCAACGCCCCCGACGGCCCGATCTGCTCGGACCTCAAGGAAGCCGGCGCGCTGCTCGCAGCCAGCGCCGACTACAAGCACAGCTACCCGCACAGCTGGCGCTCGAAGGCCAAGGTCATCTACCGCTGCACCCCGCAATGGTTCGTGCCGATGGACAAGGTGATGACCCACATCGAGCCCAAGGCGCCGCGCGAGCAGCGCTGGGAGTCCGAAGGCGGCGCGATCAACCCGCATGAGGAGGATCTCTGCGACGCGCCGACGCTGCGGCAGGCCGCGATGCACGCGATCGAGCGCACGCGCTTCGTCCCCGAAAAGGGCCGCAACCGCATCGGGTCGATGGTCAAGGACCGCCCCGACTGGGTGCTGTCGCGCCAGCGCGCCTGGGGCGTGCCGATCACGCTCTTCGTCGACCGCAAGACCGGGCAATATCTGAACGACCCGATCGTCAACGATCGCATCGTCACGGCGGTGAAGGCGGGCGGCGTCGACGCATGGAACGACGCGCGCGCGCAGGAATATCTGGGCGACGCCTATGACGCCGCGAACTATGAGCGCATCGTCGACATTCTCGACGTCTGGTTCGATTCGGGCTGCACCCACGCCTTCGTCCTCGAAAGCGGCCGCTGGCCCGCGCTCGTCCGCCACGACGGCGGCACGCACAGCGCCGACCTCTATCTCGAAGGCAGCGACCAGCATCGCGGCTGGTTCCAGTCGTCCTTGCTCGAAAGCTGCGGCACGCGCGGCCAGGCACCGTATAAGGCCGTCCTCACTCACGGCTTCACGATGGACAGCAAGGGCCTCAAACAGTCGAAGTCGGTCGGCAACACCACCGACCCGGTCAAGGTGATGGAAACCAACGGCGCCGATATCATCCGCCTGTGGGCGCTGTCGGTCGACTTCACCGAAGACCACCGCATCGGCGACGAGATCCTGAAAGGCGTCGCCGACCAGTATCGCAAGCTGCGCAACACCTTCCGCTACCTGCTCGGCGCGCTCGACGGGTTCGGCGAGGAGGAACGCATCACCGACGTCGCGGCGATGCCCGAGCTCGAACGCTATATGCTCTCGTTGCTCGCCGATCTCGACGCGAAGATGGCGCAGGCGGTCGATGATTTCGACTTCAACAGCTACACGCGCCTGCTGTCGGACTTCTGCAACGAGGACCTCTCGGCCTTCTATTTCGACATCCGCAAGGACGTCCTCTACTGCGACCTCGGCCCCGCCGCACCGCTCGGCACCGCCACGCGCCGCGCGTACCGCAGCGTGCTCGATGTGCTCTTCCACGCGCTGGTGCGTTACGCGGCGCCGGTGCTGGTCTTCACCGCCGAGGAAGTGTGGGGCACGCGCTATCCCGATGCGGGTAGCGTGCATCTGCTGGAATGGCCGGACTCTTCGCTAGTATCTGCGGTCCGCGAACAAGGCTTTGGCAACATCCTAATTCGGTGGCGCGCAATCCGCTCTTTGCGGTCTCAGATCTTCGAGGAAATCGAGCCTCTCCGTCGCGAAAAGACGATCCGGTCAAGCTTGGAAGCTGACGTTTGGGTTCATTCCGCAACGTCCGGCTTGGAGTGGATTTCGAACGCCGCCCTAGAAGAAGTGCTGATCTCGTCGACGGTTACGACAAACGGCGATGCGCGCGGTCATTCGATCGAAATTACCCGCACCGAAAACTACAAATGCGGCCGGTGCTGGCGCCACCTGCCCGAGGTCGCCGAGGACGGCGCCTTGTGCAATCGCTGCGAGACGGTATTGAGCGGATCATGACAAGAAAACGTTCGCCGCACCTCCGGTTCGGCCTGTTCATCGCGCTGATCGCCTTCCTGCTCGACCAGTTCAGCAAATGGGTGGTCATCACCCCGCTGTCGCTCGAGCTGAAGCGCGTGGTCACGATCCTGCCGATCTTCGACCTGCGCTGGGCCGAAAATTGCGGCATTTCGCTGTCGATGTTTGCAAGCTGCACCGAGACGACGCGCTGGACGCTGGTCGCGGTCACCGCGCTCGTCGCGCTCGCGGTCGCCTTCTGGATGACGGTCGAGAAGGCGAAGGGCGACGTGATCGCGCTCGCGATGATCTTCGGCGGCGCGCTCGGCAATATCGTCGACCGCGTGCGCTATGGCTATGTCGTCGACTTCGCCGACCTGCATTTCGGCGAATTCCGCCCCTTCATGATCTTCAACGTCGCCGATGCGTGCATCACCATCGGCGTGCTTTTGCTGGTTGCGCGCGCGCTGCTCTTGCGCGAAAAGGCGCCCGAGGCGGACGCGTCGACCGACAAGCCCGCCGCCGAGTAAACGGGGCGCATCAGGAGTTTTTCAAGTGAACCGGACCACCGCCATCCTTAGCGCCGCCCTGGCCGCCTCGACGCTCGCGGCGTGCGGGTCGAACAATCTGTTCAGCCGCGACCGCCCCGACGAAATGCGCGTCTCGCGCCAGGCGCCGCTGATCGTGCCGCCCGACTATTCGCTCGTCCCGCCGGCCCCCGGCGCCGCGCGTCCGGGCGGCGAGACCACCGCCGAACAGACGCTGCGCGCGCTCTTCGGCGGCGCCGCGCCGCGCAGCACGACCGAAGCCGCGGTGATCGGCAGCGCCGACGGCGCACGCGCCGACCCCGGCATCCGCAGCCAGGTCGGCAGCCCGACCACCGAGGTCGTCGACAAGGGCCTCGTCACCCGCGACATCCTCTTCGCCCCCGAAGGCGACGGCCGCGACGCCAGCGCCTCGATCCCGGGCGCGTAAGGCTGCCGACCCATCCTAGGAATCGGGCGGCCTCGGTCGCCCTTTTTCTTGCTCCGCGAGCCTAGCGGAACAAGCTCGACAGCACGAACATCGCCACCAGGCTCTCGACCATCGCGCGCGAGGCGTGGCCGAAGGCGCGCAGCCGCCCGCATTTCAGATGTTGGTTGAACCAAGCGGTCTGCAGGAAACCGAACCACAGCAATCCGAACAGCGCGAGCGCGCCGCCCGCCAGCACCGACCAGTCGTGCGCCAGCTTGACCAGGATCACCGCGCCGCCCAGCATCATCGCCAGCACCGCGGCGACATAGCATTGGCTGTAGAAGGGCGCGCGCAACGTGTCGCGGTTGACCTGCAATTTCTGCGCGCGGACCATCCGCGTCGCCAGCATCACCGGGAACAGGCTGAAACTGACGATGCGCAGGATGATCAGGTCAGTGTTGTTACTGACGAACGCCGCCAACCCGACCTTACTGGTGATCACCGCATCGTTGCCGACCAGCGCGATCTCGGCGGCGTGGACGAGGATCAGCGACAGGAGCAGGAACAAAGGCGGGCTCAGCGTGTCGGTATATTGCTGGTCGGCCACGTCGCCTTGCTCGACGTCCGAATAATCCATCATCTTCAGCGGATGCACCAACGTGCGCCACAGCGTGATCGGATAGAAGACCAGCCACGACATCACCTCGTACAGAAGCTCGTCGAGCGATTGCAGGAGGTTGAAGAAGTTCATGCGACCGCTCGCACGATCGACCGACGCGCCTCGGACAGCCAACGCGCGAAGTTTCGGACGGTCGTTTTCCAGCCTTCCGGCCAGTGCGGAAAGTCTTTCGGGCGCAAATCCTCCGCAGCACAGAAGTCGCCCAGCCAGTCCTGCTCATTTTCAGGATTGATCGGCATGTCCCCCAGGTAATTGTCATCGGGATGCGGCGTTAGCCCGGCGTCCCAATAGGAATATTCCTCGGTGAAGATCGTCCAGACGAACGCAGCGATATCGGGCTCGCAATCATCGGATAATAGCGCGATGAACTCTTCCCGGCTCGGGCTGATGCGCGTTGCGGCCAAAGCGGCCGCCCGTCGCTTGCCCGAACGGGCAGCAAAAAAAGCGAAAATCAGAAACAGTCCGACGCAGCCGGCGGCGACCCACCAGCCGCTCAAGCCCGCGCGCCCGCTTCCTCGACGCCCGCGCTGTTGTGGCGCAGCGCCTTCAGCACGGTATCGACGATCTGCGGCGCGTTGAGTCCCGCTTCGTCATATTGCAGCTCGGGCTTGTCCTGGTCCTGGAACATGTCGGGCAGGCGCATCGTGCGCAGCTTCAGCCCCGCGTCGATGAGCCCCTCGTCGCTCGCCAGCGTCAGTATATGCGCGCCGAGCCCGCCGACGCTATTCTCCTCGATCGTCACGCAAACCTCGTGGCCGGCGAGCGTCTTGCGGATCAGCTCCTCGTCGAGCGGCTTGGCGAAGCGCAGGTCGATCACGCTGGTGGAAAGCCCGCGCGCTTCCAAGGTGTCCGCCGCCTTCAGCGCCTCGGCGAGGCGCGTGCCGAGCGACAGGATCGCGACCGCCTTGCCCTGACGAACGATCCGCCCCTTGCCGATCTCGAGCTTCACCGGAACCTCGGGCAACGCCACCCCGGTACCGTTGCCGCGCGGATAGCGGAACGCAATCGGCCCATCGTCATATTCGGCGGCGGTATAGGTCATATGGACCAGCTCGGCCTCGTCGGCCGCCGCCATCACCACCATGTTGGGCAAGGTCGCCAGATAGGTGACGTCGAACGAGCCCGCATGCGTCGACCCGTCGGCGCCGACCAGCCCCGCGCGGTCGATCGCGAAGCGCACCGGCAGATTCTGGATCGCGACATCGTGCACGACCTGATCATAAGCGCGCTGCAAAAACGTCGAATAGATCGCCGCGAACGGCCGCATGCCCTGCGCCGCGAGCCCCGCGGCAAAAGTCACCGCATGCTGCTCGGCAATGCCGACGTCGAAGGTCCTTGTCGGATGCGCCTTGGCGAATTTATCGACCCCGGTGCCCGACGGCATCGCCGCGGTGATCGCCACGATCCGCTTGTCGGTCTCGGCGAGCTTCGCCAGCGTCTCGCCGAAGACATTCTGGTACTGCGGCGGCCCCGGCGGCGCCTTCGCCTGCACGCCGGTGACGACGTCGAATTTCTGCACACCATGATATTTGTCGGCGGCGGCCTCGGCGGGGCCATAGCCCTTGCCCTTCACGGTTACCGCATGGATCAGCACCGGCCCATGGTCGCTGTCGCGGACATTTTCGAGCACCGGGATCAGATGGTCGAGATTATGCCCGTCGATCGGCCCGACATAATAGAAGCCGAGTTCTTCGAAGAGCGTCCCGCCCATCGCCATGCCGCGGGCATATTCGTCGGTCTTCTTCGCCGCCTTGTGCAAAGGCTCCGGCAGCTTCCTTGCAAAGCGCCGCGCGATCTCGCGCAGCTCGACGAAGGGCCGCGACGACACCAGTTTGGCGAGATAGGCCGACAGCCCACCCACCGGCGGCGCGATCGACATGTCGTTGTCGTTCAAAATCACGATCAGCCGGTTGCCCGCCGCGGCGGCGTTGTTCATCGCCTCATAGGCCATGCCCGCCGACATCGACCCGTCGCCGATCACCGCGATCGCGCGCCCGGGCTCATCCTTCAGCTTGTTGGCGATCGCAAAGCCCAGCGCCGCGCTGATCGAGGTCGACGAATGCGCCGCGCCGAACGGGTCGTACTCGCTCTCGCTGCGCTTGGTGAAACCGCTGAGGCCCCCACCCGTGCGCAGCGTGCGGATCCGGTCGCGGCGCCCGGTGACGATCTTGTGCGGATAGCATTGGTGCCCCACGTCCCACACGATCTTGTCGCGCGGCGTGTCGAACACATAGTGGAGCGCGGTGGTCAGCTCGACCACCCCCAGCCCCGACCCCAGATGGCCCCCGGTGGTGCCGACCGCGCTGATCATCTCGGCGCGCAATTCGTCGGCGAACTGGCGCAGATCTTCGGGCTTCAGCTTGCGGAGGTCGGCGGGGATATCCACCGTGTCGAGCAGCGGTGTGGACGGACGATCGGTCATGCCCCGGTCATAAAGCTAACCGCCGATAGTGTCGAACGAAAAGGGGTTATAGCCGTGCCTTGGGGGTGAAGGGCGGACCTCACGATCCTCCCCATCGCGCAGCGTTGGGGAGGGGGACCGCCGCCGCAGGCGGTGGTGGAGGGGTCTTACTTCGGCGCCATACCCCTCCGTCAGCGGCTACGCCGCTGCCACCTCCCGATCGCATCGCGTGGGGAGGATCGTTCGCCCACTACCCACCCTCATCATCATCATCGCGCCGCTTCGCCGCGTCGACCTGCGCATAGAGCCCGCGCACCATCAGGTCGGTGAACACCAGCATCACCCCGATCATCCCGACCAGCAAAGCCACCGCCGCGACCGGGAACGGGCCGATTTCGGTCAACATCCCGCGCCGCATCGCCACCGCGAGCAGCGCGGCAACAGCCATCAGCGCATAGCCGGCAAAGCGCGGCTTGCGGCTCACGTCCGCATCGTCCGCAACGCCATGATGCCAGCGCGGTTCAGGCGCCCGCAAGGCGCGTCGAAGCAGAAGATCGGCGACATGGCGCTTAGCATGGGAACTAAATCGCGCCCCGGCAAGTCTCTGTCTTTCCAAGCCCCCTTGCGTCGCTTACACGAATGTCACGAGGGGCAAGACCAACAGGAACCATAGAACCCATGCCGATGCCCGCCTTCTTCTCCCGCCTGGCCGTTCCGGCACTGATGCTCGTTGCCGCCGCGCCCGCGCAGGCGATGGACGGCCCGCTCGGTTACGATCTCGCCGCGCTCGGCGGCAGCGAGGTCGCGCCGGGCCTTCCCGCGCCCGTGCTGCCGACGCCCGCCGCCTATCTCCAGGACCGCGAGATCGACGAGGCGATCCTGCTGCCCACCGCCTCGCCCGAGGGCTACGAAGACGACCGCAAATGGGCGCGCGACTATATCTCGGTCGCCGGCGGGGTGATCACCGCGCCCAGCTACAATGGCTCGGACGACCGCGTCGTCCTGCCCGGCTTCTACCTCCGCGGCCGGCTCGGCGGCTTCGCCTTTTCGACGCGCGGCACCAATTTCCAGGTCGACCTGATCCGCCAGAAGCGCGGGCAGAAGACCGACCTCAAATTCGGCCCGATCATCAACCTGCGCAGCGACCGCACCGGCCGCATCAAGGATGCCCAGGTCGAGGCGCTCGGCGAAAAGAAGATGGCGGTCGAACTCGGCTTTTCGGGCGGCATCACCCACACCGGCATCGTCACCAGCGGGTACGACCAGGTCGGCCTGCGCGTCGTCGGGCTGAAGGACATCAGCGGCAAGCACGGCAGCTGGGTCCTCTCGCCGACGGTCGACTATGGCACCCCGCTGTCGAAGCGCGCCTTCATCGGAGTCTCGGCGTCGGTGAACGTCTATGGCAAGGGTTTCGGCCGCTATTATTTCGACATCGATCCGCTCGGCAGCGCCGCCAGCGGGCTGCCGGTCTACAACCGCGCGGGCGACAAGGTCACCGCGGGCAAATATACGATCGGTCTCGCGGGCGCCTATGGCCTGTCGGGCGATTTGCGCAAAGGCTTCGTGCTGATCGGCGGCGCGCAATATGGCCGCATGCTGGGCCGCTATGCCGATTCGCCGATCGTCGCCGACGCGGGCAGCGCCGACCAGTGGCTCGGCGGCATCGGCCTCGCCTATCAATTCTAAAGGGGGCTGATCCGGCCCATCTTCGTTCCGGGGGGAAGCGGAGTGGAAGAAGAACAGATCCTGCGCCTGATGCCGTGGTTCTTCGCCGGCATCGGCGCGCTGTTCGCGGGCATCGGCCTCGTGATGGCGAAAAAGGAGATGCGCGGCCGCCGCTGGCACGAGGTCGAGGGTCGCATCATCGGCCACGACAGCCACTGGAGCCGCGACAGCGACGGCGACAACACGCTGATGCACACCGCGCTGATCGAATATCGCCTCGCGGGCGTGACGAAACAGATGCGCGACAGCCTGTCGACCAACCATCCCAAGCCCGTCGGCGCCGCGATGCGCGTGCGCTACAATCCCGACGACCCCAGCGACGTCATGATCTGGGCGCCGATGCGCAACGGCTGCTTCATCGGCCTCTTCGTCGGCCTGGGCCTGCTCTTCGTCGCGATCGGCACGATCTGGATTTTGGTGGCGGGAGCGCATTGACGAGAGGCGGGTGCTGCACCGTGGACGTCGGCGAAATTAATTTCACAAAAAAAATCCCGACCTATCGCCATCGAACAAAACGCGCTGAACGAGCCGCCCGCCCCCTATCCCAGCCCCGCCAGCCGCAGCCGTGCCTTCATCGCGTCGACGAACAGCCGCACCGACGGCAACGCCGCGCGCGACGGCTCGAACAGCAAGTGTACCGGCAGCGCCGACGGCTGCTCCGGCCCAAGCAGCGAAATCAGCCGCCCGGCATCGACCGCATCGGCGACCTGGTAGCTCAGCAGGTTCGCGATCCCGACCCCCGCCTCGGCCGCCGCCATCGCGCCGTCGACGGTGTTCACCACCAGCCGCGCGCGTCCCTCGAGTTTCAGCCGCCGGTCCGCAAACTGCCATTCGCTCCCCGCGCGCGGGCCGTCCATCGCGATCAGCGCATGACCGGCAAGGTCGCCGACCGCGCCCGGCGCGCCGTCCCGTGCCAGATAGGCGGGGCTCGCGACCAGCATCTGCCGCACCGCGCCGATGCGCACCGCCTTCAGGCTCGAATCGGCGAGCGGCCCGATGCGCAGCGCGACGTCGATCCCCTCCTCGACGATGCGGACGTTGCGATCGACCAGCATCATCCGCGCACTCAGCGCGCGATGCTCGGCGAGCAACGCGCTCACCACCGGCAAGACATGCAGCCGCCCGAACATCACCGGTGCGGTCAGATAAAGCTGCCCGCGCGGTTCGGCCGCCGCGCCGCGCACGACACGCTCGGCCCCCGCGAGATCGGCAAGGATGCGCCGCGCCTCACCCAGGAACGCCGCGCCCGCATCGGTCAGCACCACCGCACGCGTCGACCGATGGAACAGGCTCGTCCCCAGCCGCGCCTCGAGCGCCGCAATCCCGCGCGTCACCGCGGGCGGCGAGCTGCCGAGCTTGCGCGCCGCCGCGGCAAAGCCGCCCTCGCCCGCCACCGCAACGAACATTTCGAGCGTAAGCAGCCGGTCCATCGATTATTCCACTTTCCGGAATGAAGTCCTGCCATCTTCGCCGATTATCGCGCAGCGGGCAATGACCTACATCGGCCCCAGCGAACGAAGGCATCCGCCCCCTCCCGGCCTTCGTTCGCGCTTTCCTCGACAAGGACCCGCGCCATGGCACGCAATTACCGTACCACGCTCTTCAACGACGACGTCCAGCGCCTGCAGGAAATCCACGGCTCGCGCGCCTCCTATGCCAAGCTCGACGCGGGCGCCGACGGCGCGCCCGACCTGCTCACCGCCAAGGAAATCGATTATATCGCGCTGCGCGACAGCTTCTACATGGCCAGCGTCACCGCCGACGGCTGGCCCTATATGCAGCATCGCGGCGGCCCCGCGGGGTTCCTGCGCCACATCGCGGGCAACCGCATCGGCTTCGCCGACTATCGCGGCAACAAGCAATATATCAGCACCGCAAACCTGATGCGCGACGACCGCGTGTCGCTGTTCCTGATGGATTATCCGAACCGCGAGCGGCTGAAACTGCTCGGCCATGCGCGCAGCATCGAGCGCGAGGACGATCCCGAGCTCGTCGCCTCGCTGATGCCCGATGGCTATCGCGCGGTGCCCGAGCGCGCCTTCCTGATCGATATCATCGGCTGGGAATGGAATTGCTCGCAGCACATCACCCCGCGCTTCACCGAGGCCGAAATCTCGGCCGCGATCAAGCCGATGGCGGCCGAACTGGGCCAGCTGCGCGCCGAAATCGCCGCGCTTCGTGCAGAGAAGGAAGAAAAATGACGACAGCCTGGACCCAGGGCGCGCACCATATCGGCCTCGCCGTCCGCGACGTCGCCGAGGCGCGCGACTTCTTCGTCGACGCCTTGGGCTACAACGTCGTCGCCGAACGCCCCGACTATCCCGCGATCTTCGTGACCGACGGCACGACCCTGCTCACCCTGTGGCAGGTCGCCGATCCCGCCAGCGCCGCCCCCTTCGACCGCCGCGCCAATGTCGGCCTCCATCACCTCGCGCTGCGCGTCGCCGACCTCGATGCGCTGCGCACCGTCTTCGCGCGCGTGCAGGGGCATCCCGGCGCCCGGATCGAATTCGATCCCGAACCGATCCGCGAAGGGTCGACGACACATCATTTCATCTGCGCTATGCCCGGCGGCATCCGCATCGAATTCGCCACGCCCTTCGCCTGAGGAGAAAGCCCATGCCTTATGTGAACATCAGGATCACTCGCGAGGGCGCGACGCCCGAGCAGAAGGCCGAGCTGATCGGCGGGGTCACCGCGCTGCTCCAGCGCGTGCTGGGCAAGAATCCCGCGACCACGGTGGTCACGATCGACGAGGTCGATCTGGACAATTGGGGCATCGGCGGGCTGCCCGTGCTCGACTATCGCGCGCAGCAAGCCGCCGCCGCGAAGGAGGCCGAGCGATGACCGCCCCCGGCAGCGCCCCCGCTTTCGCCCTCATCATGCTGCTCACCGGGATCGGCATCCCGATCCTCGCCGCCTTGAACGGCGGGCTCGGCGCGCGGCTCGGCAGCCCGATGGCAGCGTCGATGATCCTCTTCGGCCTGGCCTTCCTGATCGCCACCGCGGGCGCATTGCTCACCGGCTCGGTCGGCCAGATCCGCTTCACCAGCGACATCGCGCCGCAGTTCTACTTCGGCGGGCTGTTCGTCGCCTTCTACGTCATCGCGGTGACCTTCATCGCCCCGAAGTTCGGGGTCGGCAACGCGATCTTCTTCGTGCTCGTCGGCCAGCTGATCAGCGCCGCGACGATCGACCATTTCGGCCTGTTCGGCGCGCTGCGCTCGGCGATCGACATGAAGCGCATCGCGGGCATCGCACTGATGATCGCGGGCGTGTATCTGGCACGGCGCAGCTGAGCCGCATCACATATGCGCCGTCACCTCCGGCGCATTCCACCAATTATTCCCCGCGCCGTCCATATGCTGCACCGGCAGCGCCGCCATCTCGGCCGGGGTCAGGTCGTCGAGGCACGCGATCGCCACCGACACATAGGCGCCGCCGATCTCCTCGACATAGCCCTGGCCATAGGGCGACACGCCGCAGGTCTTGCAGAAGAGGTGATGCACGCTCGACGAGCCGAACTGATAGTCCGACAGCGCCGCGGGGTCGGTCAGCAGGCGAAAGGCGTCGGGCTTGATCTGCGCGCTCCAGTTCCTTTTCTTGGTGCAGATCGAGCAATTGCACTTGCCCGTCCCCGCCTCGAGGTCGAGCTCGGCTTCGAACTTCACCGCGCCGCAGTGGCACGAACCATGGTGGGTCTTTAGCATTTGTCTTCTCCGGTCTGACGCGCCGTCCGCCGGCGCTCCTCACCCGAAGATCTCTAGCCCACCCCCCTGACAGATCATGTCAGGAGGCGTCGTCATAGCCGTCCCTGCGCCACCAATCGGCCATCAGCACCGCGCGCCGCCGCCCGAAGCGGGTGTCGCCGATCCGCGCCGCGGCGATGCGGTCGATGCGAAAGCTCCTGAAATCCTGCCGCAGCAGGCACCATGCCGCGATCACCTGCCGGTCTTCGAAATAGGCGAGCGCCGCGGGCCAGATCGCCCGCTCGGTCGCCGCCCCCTTTTCGTCCTGATAATCGATGTGCAGCACCTTCTCGGCGCGCATCGCCTCGCGCACCGTCGCGAGCAACGGCGCATTGCTCTCGCGCCAGCGGCTGTTCACCGGCCACAGCCCCGACTCGTCGATCCGCTGCTTCAGATCGTCGGGGCTTGCCGCCGCGATCTTGGCGAGCGCCAGCCCCGCCGCGCGCGACAGCGCCCCGTCCTGCCGCCCCTCGACCCAGCGTGCGCCGAGCACCAGCGCCTCCAGCTCGTCGGCGGTGAACATCAAAGGCGGCAGGAAAAAACCCGGGCGCAGCACATAGCCTACGCCGGCCTCGCCCTCGATCGGCGCGCCGAGCGCGATCAGCGCCTGCACGTCGCGATAGAGCGTGCGCACCGACACCCCCTGCTCTTCGGCGAGCGCTTCGGCGGTCACCGGCCGGCGGCGCCGGCGCAGGCTGTCGATGATTGCAAACAGCCGTCCCGTCTTGTCCACCGCCGCTCCTCTCGCGCCTGCACCGGGCACGACGGTAGCGGGGGTTCAGCGGCGCTGGAAGGTCCAGCCCGTCGCCTGCGACCCGTCGATCGCCGAAATCGTCGCGGTCAGCGTGTCGCCGTCGCGAACATAGACGATGCGCTGCGGATAATCATGCGCGGGGTTTTCGAAGGTCGCGCTCGTCCCGTCGTGCCGCACCAGCCGGAACGGCACCGGCGCCCGCCCGCCGGGCTGCGCATAATAGGTCGGCACGCCATCGGCATCGGCCGCGATGCGCAGATACTCGAACTCGCGCAGCTTCTCCCCAGCGCCCGAGCGGCTGTGCCCCAGCATCGCCCCGCCGCGCGGTCCCGTCCAGCTCTCCTCGGTCCAGCGCCCGCCCTCCTCGCGGCTCCACTGCCCCGCCATCCACGCCAGGTCGTCGACCTTCGCCGCGGGGCTCGCCGCCGCCAGCAGCGCTGCCGCGGCCAGTGCCAAAAATGCCTTCATATGCGCCTCCGCGATCACGAAGGTCCCGCGTCGGCGCGATCCGGGCCGGCCTCCGTCTCGTCCATCCGCGCGCGGTGATGGCGCATGCGCGCGACGATCGACCAGAGCAATATCGCCCAGCCGATAGCGAGGCAGATCCAGCCCCAGCTCTCGGTGGCCAGCGGTCCCAGCACCAGCGGCCCGCCGCTCTGCGGCCAGGCCCACAGCCCGAGCGACGCAAAGACGCAGAGCAGCCCGACGGTCCGCGGCCAGCGCGCGACCCCGCGCAATTCCTTGCGATAGGCGGTGCGTGTGTCGGCGTCGGTGAGGTCGGGTCGGCTCATGGGGGGCTGCCTCGCATATCGGCGCAGCGTCGCCAAGCGGGTTTTGCACACGGCGGCTTCGGGGTGGGAAGCTGCCCTAAAGATCCTCCCCTTGGCGAAGCGATGGGGAGGGGGACCGCCGCGAAGCGGTGGTGGAGGGGTCTGGCCTTGCGCCGACCTTTGACGTCGCTAACCCCTCCGTCAGCGCTTCGCGCTGCCACCTCCCCATCGCTTCGCGTGAGGAGGATCTGAACGGCAACTAACGCCCGCCCCCCCCCCCCACCCCCGCTAACCGCCCGGTAAACTCTCCCCGCTATCCTCGCGCCTTCCACAGGGGAGAACAGCATGTTCCAGCCGGCCTATCAGGCCTTCGACATCGCCGCGCCCGCGCGCGAGGCGCCGCTCGCCGAGATCCTCGGCGCCTTCTCCTATGCGCTCGACCTCACCGAGGGCCAGCCCGCGGGGCACAGCGTGCGCGCCGCTTGGATCGGCACCTATATGGGCCTCGCCGCGGGGCTGCAGGGCGGCGAACTCGCCGACTGCCTCTATGCGGTGCTGCTCAAGGACCTCGGCTGCTCGAGCAACGCCGCGCGCGTCGCCGACCTCTTCCTCGGCGACGACCGCAGCCTCAAACAGGGTTTCAAGCTGATCGGCCCCGACGTCACCGACTTCCTCGCCTTCGTCGAGGCCGAGGTCGGCGCCAAGGAGGAAGAAGCCGCGCGCCGCGAGGCCCGCGACCATCTGCTCGCCAACGCCGCGCCGATCCTCACCGGCTTCATCGAGACGCGCTGCACGCAGGGCGCGACCATCGCGAAGCGGCTGCGTTTCTCCGATCGCGTCGCCGGCGCCATCGCCGCGCTCGACGAACATTGGGACGGCAGCGGCATGCCGCGCGGCCTGGCAGGCGCGCAGATCCCGCTCTTGTCGCGCATCGCGCTGCTCGCGCAGGTCGCCGACGTCTTCTTCATGGCGGGCGGCCCCGCGCGCGCGATCGCCGAGGTGCAGGCGCGCAGCGGCACCTGGCTCGACCCCGAACTTGCCGCGATCTTCGCCGAGCTCGCCGCCGACCCCGGTTTCTGGAGCGAACTCGCGGCGCCCGGCATCGATGAGCGCCTCTTCGCGCTCGCCCCCGCGCAGGCGCGGATCATGGTCGACGAGGATTATCTCGACGACATCGCCATCGCCTTCGGCCAGGTCATCGACGCGAAAAGCCCCTATACCGGCGGCCACAGCGAACGCGTCGCCTGGCTCACCGACCGCGTCGGCGCCAAGCTGCGCATCGCCGCACCCGAGCGCCGCCGCCTCGTCCGCTCGGCGATGCTCCACGACATTGGCAAATTGGGGGTCAGCAACCGCATCCTCGACAAGCCCGGACGGCTGACGCCGGGCGAATGGGCGGCGATGCAGAGCCATGCGCAGATCACCACCGACATCCTCTCGCGCATTTCGGTGATGCGCGACATGGCGGCAATCGCGGGGTCGCACCACGAACGGCTCGACGGCACGGGCTATCCGCTGGGTCTCGACGAGACGAGCATTTCGATGGAGACGCGGATCATCTCGGTCGCCGATTTCTTCGACGCGCTCACCGCCGACCGCCCCTATCGCGCCGCGATGCCGGTCGATCAGGCGCTGTCGATCATGGCGTGCGAGGTCGGCGACGCGATCGACGGCGACTGCTACGACGCGCTCGAGGAAATCGTCGCCGAGGGCCTGCCCGAAGCCCCGCTGCCGGCGATGCCGAGCGCGCTGACGCTCTAGCCCGCCACGATCCGCACCGGCATATGCACGAAACCGTGCAGGAAGGGGCTCGCCAGCCGCTCGGCCTCGCCTTGCGGTTCGATCCTTATCCCGCGCCCGACGATCTCCTCGATCAGCGTGCACAGCTGAATCTCGGCGAGCCGCGCACCGACGCAGCGGTGGATGCCGTGGCCGAAGGCGACATGCCGCCGCGCATTTTCGCGTCCGACGTCGAAGCGTTCGGCGTCGGGAAAGACGCTCTCGTCGCGGTTCGCCGAGATGTACCAGAGGATCACCTTCTCGCCCGCGCGGAGCTGCTGCCCGCCCAGTTCGACGTCGCGCGTGCAGGTGCGCCGCATATGCGTCACCGGCGACTGCCAGCGGATGATCTCCTGCGCCGCATTGGGGATCAGCGAGCGATCGGCGCGCAGCCGGTCCAATTCGCCGGGATAAAGATGCAGCGCCTCGACCAGCCCGCTCATCGAATTGCGCGTCGTGTCGTTGCCCCCGACGATCAGCAAAGCGATATTGGCGAGTCGCTCCATCGGATTGAGATTGCCCATCGCCTCGCTGTGCACCATCCGCGACAGCAAATCGTCGGTCGGCGGCATCGCCTTGCGCTTGGCGAATTCGGCGTCGAAGCGCGCCAGCATCGCCGTCATCTCGGCCATCCACGCCGCGCGATATTCCTCGCTCGCGGTCTCGGGCGAGACATTGCCGCCATAGTCCGACCAGCGCTTGAGGTCATGGCGCTCCTCCCACGGAAAATCGAACAGGATGCACAGCATGCCGATCGTCAGCGGCACCGACACGCTTTCGACCCAGTCGAACGTCTCGCCGACCGGCAGCGCGTCGAACAATTCGCGCGTGCGCCGGCGCACGACCTTCTCGCGCTCGGCCATCTGGCTGGGGTTGAAGGCGGGGGCGATCACCTTGCGCTGTGCGGTGTGCACCGGCGGGTCGGCGGCGATGAAGTTCGGCAGGTTCGACTGCGGCGGCGGGTCGGCGATGACGATATTGCCATTCTCCCACGACGAGGAGAAGGTAGCGGGGTCGAGCTCGACCTGCTGGATCAAGGCATGCGTCGTGACCGACCAGTAACCGCCATAGGGGCTGTCGGGACACCAGCTCACCGGCATCGCCGCGCGCAGCTGCGCAAAGGGTTCGCGCCAGCGATCCTCGGTGTAGAGCGCGATGTCGCTGACATCGACCGGCGCCACCGCACGCGCCTCTTCGAGCACCGAAGCCATATCTCTCTCCCGCCGCCCGCGTCGTTCGCGGATCTTGCGAAGGGGACTATGCCATGCTTGCCGGGCGAGTCCAGCCGCGCCTAGAATGCGCCCATGACCGACCCCCACGCCCTGATCGACCGCCTCGGCCTCGCCCCGCATCCCGAGGGCGGCTGGTACCGCGAAACCTGGCGCGGCCCGCCGGGCGAGGGCGGCCGCGCCGGCGGCACCGCGATCCATTTCCTGCTCGAGGCGGGGCAAAGCTCGCACTGGCACAAGGTGGACGCCGAGGAATTCTGGCTCTGGCACGCCGGCTCGCCGCTCGCGCTGGCGATCACGGCCACCGACGCCGGCACCCCCCCCCACCACCGCCTCGGCCCCGCCATCCTCGCGGGCGAGGCGCCGCAGCTCCGCATCCCTGCGCATCACTGGCAGGCCGCGCACGCCGACCGGGGCTGGGCGCTCGTCAGCTGCCTCGTCGTCCCCGGCTTCGATTTCGCGGGCTTCACGCTGGCGCCGCCCGGCTGGATGCCGGGCTGACACCAAAGCGCGTAGACATTTGCCCCGCCGCGCCCTAACGTCGCGCCATCCCCGGGGAGCCTGTGTGCAGCAACAGGTTGAGAGCGGAACAAGCCGCGACCCGTCGAACCTGATCCCGGTAACTCGGGCGGAGGGAGGGCCGGTTTTCCGCACTCGGAATCCATGCCCCCGCTCCGATAACAAACGGAGCGACTGCACATGGCCGACATCGATTCCCGCCTCGACAAGGCGCAAGCCACCCCCATCGGGGTCACCACCGGTCCGATCCGCGGCAGCCGCAAGGTCCATATTGCCTCGCCCACCGGCAGCGGCATCCGCGTCGCGATGCGCGAGATCGACCTCGACCCGCATTCGGGCGAACCCAGCGTCCGCGTCTACGACACCAGCGGCCCCTACACCGATCCCAATGCGGTCATCGACATCGCCAAGGGCCTCCCCGAACTGCGCGCCAGCTGGATTCGCGCGCGCGGCGACGTCGAGGACGTGACCCAGCGCGAGGTCCGCCCCGAGGACAACGGCCAGCTCGGCCCCGACCGCTCGGGCGGCGTCCCCGCCTTCCCCAATGTCCGCAAGCAGGTCCTGCGCGCCAAGCCCGGCGCGAACGTCAGCCAGATGCACTACGCCCGCCGCGGCATCATCACCCCCGAGATGGAATATGTCGCGACCCGCGAGAATCTCGGCCGCGAACGCCTCGCCGAATATGTCCGCGACGGGCAGGACTGGGGCGCCAGCATCCCCGATTACGTCACCCCCGAATTCGTCCGCGACGAGGTCGCGCGCGGCCGCGCGATCATCCCCAGCAACATCAACCATCCCGAATCCGAGCCGATGGCGATCGGCCGCAACTTCCTCGTCAAGATCAACGCCAATATCGGCAACAGCGCGGTCGCATCCGACGTCGCATCCGAGGTCGACAAGATGGTCTGGTCGATCCGCTGGGGCGCCGACACCGTCATGGACCTGTCGACCGGGCGCAACATCCACGACACGCGCGAATGGATCATCCGCAACTCGCCCGTCCCGATCGGCACCGTCCCCATCTATCAGGCGCTGGAGAAAGTCGGCGGCGTCGCCGAGGATCTGACGTGGGAAATCTTCGCCGACACGCTGATCGAACAGGCCGAACAGGGCGTCGATTATTTCACCATCCACGCCGGGGTCCGGCTTCCTTACGTGCCCCTCGCCGCAAAGCGCATGACCGGCATCGTGTCGCGCGGCGGCAGCATCATGGCGAAATGGTGCCTCGCGCATCACAAGGAAAGCTTCCTCTACGAACGCTTCGACGAGATTACCGAGATCATGAAGGCCTATGACGTCGCCTACAGCCTCGGCGACGGCCTCCGCCCCGGCAGCATCTATGACGCGAACGACGAGGCGCAGTTCGCCGAACTCTACACGCTGGGCGAGCTCACCAAGCGCGCCTGGGCACAGGATGTGCAGGTGATGATCGAGGGTCCGGGCCATGTCCCGATGCACAAGATCAAGGAGAATATGGACAAGCAGCTCGAAGCGTGCGGCGAGGCGCCCTTCTACACGCTCGGGCCGCTCACCACCGACATCGCGCCGGGCTACGACCATATCACCAGCGGCATCGGCGCCGCGCAGATCGGCTGGTACGGCACCGCGATGCTTTGCTACGTCACCCCCAAGGAGCATCTCGGCCTGCCCGACCGCGACGATGTGAAGGTCGGCGTCGTCACCTACAAGCTCGCCGCCCACGCCGCCGACCTCGCCAAGGGCCACCCCGCCGCGCAGGTCCGCGACGACGCGCTATCGAAAGCGCGCTTCGAATTCCGCTGGCGCGACCAGTTCAACCTGTCGCTCGACCCCGACACGGCGGAGCAATATCACGACCAGACCTTGCCGGCCGAAGGCGCCAAGACCGCGCATTTCTGCAGCATGTGCGGTCCGAAGTTTTGCTCGATGAAGATCAGCCAGGAAGTGCGCGAGTTCGCGAAGCTGCAAAATCAGGACAGCGCCGGCTTCATCGCCGCCGAAGAGGCCGAGAAAGGCATGGCGGAAATGAGCCAGGTCTATGAGGACACCGGGCGCGAGCTGTATATGGGCGCGGGCGGGCGGGAGCATGATTGATGTTGCCGCTCTGATCGGTCACAAACGTCTTTGTTCGCGGCACCACCATGGGTCAAACGAGGGCGAAACACACGATGGCAACGCAGTCGGCTAGCATAATGAGGGGCACGCTTGCTTTGGGCGGCGCATTGTTCTTGGTGACGGCGTCGCAGGTTAAATCGGCCGAGCCGGATCCCTTCGACGTTTGCGCGTCCCTCGATGCAACGCCTTCGGTGCAGACCAAAATCGAAGCATGCTCCGAAACAATCAAGCAGACTATAGGGAATCGAGCCGCTCTTAAAGAAAACAAGGACGCTGAATTTCTAGCGTCTACTTATGCCATCCGTGGCTTTCACAAGGCCTCGATAAAAGACTACGAGGGCGCAATTGCGGATTATTTGATTTCGATAGAGAGGGGTTCGAAATCTCCCTCTGTTTTTTATAATCTCGCAAATGCATATCGTAACTTCAACAAATATGAAGAATCGATAGTAAATTACAAAAAATCTATAGAATTGAAGCCGGACTATTTATGGGCTCTTATAAATTTAGGATATTCATACAAAGACTTGGGAGACATAGATTCAGCCAAAGTTGTAATATCTAGAGCGAAAAAAATCGATCCTGATAATCTGGATGTAATACATATCGACGCAATACTTATTGGCTATTCAGGAGACTTGGATCGATCGATATCGGAATTCGGTAAAATAATTGCACAAGATCCCAAGCGCGCAGGTGCTTATGCAGATAGAGGTTGGTCTCTTTACCAATTACGCAGATTTGACGATGCGATACGAGACTTCGACAAGGCGATAAGTTTGGCCCCTGCCAACATGGCGGCGTATCACAATCGTGCCGCCGTGCGGCTCGAGAAAGGCGATCAAGAAGGGGGACTGGCCGATTTGAACGAAGCCCTTCGCCTTGCGCCCTCCAATGCCAAAGCCGTACTCGACCGGGCGCTGTTATTTACGCGGCAGGGTCGCAATGGCGAAGCCGATTCCGAATTCGACAGAGCGCTTCGAATGAATCCGTCTTTAGCGCCCCACGCTTATGCGCGAAGGGGAAAATGGTGGTTCGACAAGCAGAATTATGATCGCGCCGAACAGGATTTCGGCAAGCTCGTCACGCTCGAGCCGGCCGTCGCTGATTGGGTCCATTTGCGCGGATTGGCCAGATACGACGCGGGCCGCGTGAAGGAGGGCATCGGCGATTACGACGCTGCCGCAAGAATGGATCCCGAGAATCCCACCTATCAGAATTCGCGCTGCTGGGGCCGGGCGCTTGCGGGCCTTGAACTGGATGTCGCGCTGAACGCGTGCAACCAGGCGATCGCGCGGTCGCCCGTATCGCAGCAACGCGCTTCGTTCCTCGACAGCCGCGGCCGGGCGCATCTCGCGCGAAAAGAATATGCCGATGCGCTGAGCGACTATGACGCAGCACTGCTGATCGCACCGAAAATGTCGAGCGCGCTTTATGGGCGCGGCCTCGCTCGCAAGCAGTTGAACCAGCCGGACGGCGAGCGGGATATTCGCGAGGCTCTATTATTGGACCCGGCGGCCGCAAAGCATTTTTCCGCGCTCGATTTAGGATGAAGTCTTGGCTGGCATGACGGGTGCCGTGGTCCACAAATGGCCCGTCCTTTTGGGGATTGTTGCGCCTGGCACCGTAATTCAATTTACTAAGGCCCCAAACTCCGGCCCTAACGAAGAGTCAGGCAATCGCCCCCCCACCATGCTACACCCCCGCCCATGCGCGCCCGGAACCCCCTCTACGTCATGGCCAAGCCGCCGCCGGAGGTGCAGGCGGCGATCGCCGCGCTGCCGCGGGGCGATCCCGGGCGCGGCCCCGACCTCCTCCATGTCACGCTTATCTCGCTCTACGACCTCCACTACGCCCCGCCCGAGTGGCTGCCCGCGACCATCACCGCGCTGGACGGCCTCGCCGCGGCGCCCTTCCCGCTCCGCTTCGACCGGATCGAGAACCGCAAGGCGGTGACGCTGCGCACGCGTGAGCCGCTGGCCGAGGCGCGGGCGTTCCAGAAGGCGCTGGTCGACCATCTGCTGCGCGAAAAGGCGCCGATCATGGACGGCACCACCCCCGAACCGCACATCACGATCAACTATCGCGGCGACCGGCTGGGTTCCCAGACATTGAACGCGCTAAAGATGCCCCCGATCGGCTGGACGGTGGGCGAAATCATCCTGATGGAAAGCATCGTCGGCAAGACCACTCATGTCGAACATGGCCGGTGGAAATTGCGCGGCGATGCGGGCTGAGCCGGAACGCGGCGCAGTTCCGCCCGCTTTCGCCGCCACGCCGCCGGGCCATAATTGCCATGACATATCATCGCCTTCCGCCTAGCATCGCCGCGGGTCGCAGATGTCTTTCGCATGTTCCGGGGGGAATCCATGCCATATCGTCACGCCTGGGGCTGGTGCCTCGCCATCATTGTCATGACCATATTCGCCTTCTGGCCGGGCTATTTCTCGCGGCTCGGCAGCGCGAAGATCGCCTGGCACATCCATGCGGTCACCGCGACCGCGTGGGTGCTGCTGCTCGCCGCGCAAAGCTGGTCGATCGATCGGGGGCAGCGCGCGCTGCACCGCGGCCTGGGGCTCGCGATCTTCCTGCTCGTCCCGCTGTTCCTGATCGGCGGCGCAGGGGTCGAACACAGCATGGCGATCGCGACGGCATCGGGACAGGATCCCTTCTACAATCTGTGGGGCCCCTCGCTCGGCATCTACGACCTGGTCGCCTCGATCGCTTTCGTCGCGCTGACCGCGATGGCGCTGAAGGAGCGGCGCAACGTCCAGCGCCACGCCGCCTGGCTGCTCGCGACCCCGCTGCTGCTCGTCGGCCCGGCGCTCGGCCGCATCTACAACAGCCATCTGCCCGGCCTGATCATCGACGGACCGCAGGATTTTCCGTTGTTCCGCTACAGCGTCCATCTGGGCGGGCTGACCGCGATCGCCGCCGCGCTCTGGCTCTGGTCGCGCCACCGCCGCCACGGCCAGCCGTGGCTGATCGTCGCCGGCATCGCCGGGCTGCAATCTTTCCTGTACGAAACCGTCGGTTTCCTGCCGCTGTGGAAAAGCGCCTTCATCGCCTTCGGCACCGTCCCGGCGGCGGTGCACGCGACGGGCGCCGGCGCGCTCGCGGCCGCGGTGCTGTGGTGGGGCTGGCGCAGCGGCGCGCCGCGTCGCGCTCAGCCCGCGGGCTTCAGCCAGCTGTAGGGAGAGTCCTGGATCGCGTCGAAAGGCATCGGGATAGACGACCGCCGCGTCGTCGATCGGACGCGCCCGTCTCGCTGTGCCGCGCAACCCGGGGAAAGGGTCGGCCGTCGGTGCGGACAACCCTATTTTGCACCCATGGGTCAGAAAGTCCTTTCCTAAAATCTGCGCGTCTGCTTCACCGGTATCGACGCTCCGGCGGCCCGCCTGCGGCTTCCGCCGGTCGCCGCCTCCGCATCGCCGATGGGCTGAACTTTGCTGAACTTTGGCCGGCGACCGAATTTCAAAGGCACCCCCATGTCGCACCCCTCGAACATCGTCCATTGCAGTGGGCCCACCGACCCGCACGCGCTCGACGGCATTTCGCGGCGCCACCGCAGCGGCGATCTCGACACGCTGTGCCCGCTGTGCGCCGGCTACGGCCAGTGGAACACGCAGATCGACCTCGTCAGCCACCGCTCGATCCGCCACGCCTGCCCCAAATGCGACGGCCGCGGCTGGATCGAGACCGGCGACGACCCGGTCCCCAGCCACGATATCGCGCGCGAACCGGGCGGGGCGCCGCGCTGGACGGTGCGGCTCGATCCGTCCGACGACCGCGAGTGAACCCCTCATGACCGACACCCCCACCGGACCCGATATGGGCGCGACCTTCTACCACGGCACGCGCGCCGACCTTGGCATCGGCGACCTGCTCGCCGCGGGTTGGGCCAGCAATTACGCCGACCGCACCCCGCTCTCGTGGACCTATTTCTCCGCCGCGCTCGAATCGGCGGTCTGGGGCTGCGAACTTGCCGCCGGCGACGGCCGCGAGCGTATCTATATCGTCGAGCCCACAGGCGACTGGTTCGACGACCCCAATCTCACCGACAAGAAATTCCCCGGCAACCCGACGCGCAGCTATCGCTCGCGCTTCCCGCTGCAGATCGTGGGCGAGGTCGAAAGCTGGACCCCGCACCCGCCCGAGGTGCTCGCCGCGATGAAGGCGAACCTCGAACGGCTGAAGGCCGAGGGGGCCGAGATCATCGATTGAGCGCCGCCCCGGCAGAGGGACAATGATCAGGGAGAACCGCCGATGACGATCCGACTTCTCACCACTGCGGCGCTCGCCGCGCTCCTCCTGCCCCTCGCCCCTGCCGCGGCCGAGCCTGCGGCAGCGGCCGCCGCAGAGGCGCCCGCCGAGCCGCTCTTCGCGCTGATCCTCGCCCCGGGGCCGGCGTGGAAGCCCGGCAAGCCCTTCGCCGAACAGGGGCTGCGGCCGCATTTCGATTACTGGATGGCGCTGTTCCGCGCGGGCCGCATCGCCAGCGCGGGGCCGGTCGGCAGCGATAGCGGGCTCGTCCTGCTGCGCGCCGCCGACCAGGCGGCCGCCGATGCCATGCTCGCCGCCGACCCGGCGATCGCCGCGGGTATCTTCACCGGCACTGTCCGCCGCTATGCGCCGCCGATGGTCAATCCCGCGGTACTGCCCGCCGAGCCTCCGCGATAGGCGCGGAACGATGCCTGCTTTCAAGGGTCTAGAAAGGCAGAGGGGCCATCCGCCTGCCTCGCGCCTCTCGCCCGGCACGCGACCTTTGGAGTGATGCCGATGAACAGACTTATGATCCTTCCGCTTGCCGCCGTGACCGCGCTGGCCGGCTGCGCCTCGACCGGCAGCTACGCCGGTTACGACGACGGCGGCTATGGCTATTACGACCGCGCCACTTACGACCAATATGGCCGCTACGACTGGGATCGCCCCGATCCCGAATATGGCGGCTATTACGCCGACCGCTATTATCGCGACGACCGCCGCTATCGCGAACGCCGCCTGTCGAACAACGACCGCATCTATCGCGGCCGCAACGGCCAATATTATTGCCGCCGCAACGACGGCTCGACCGGGCTGATCGTCGGTGCGATCGCCGGCGGGGTGCTCGGCAACGTCATCGCCGAGGGCCGCTCGGAAACGCTCGGCACGGTGATCGGCGCAGTCGCCGGCGGCGCGGCGGGCGCGGCGATCGATCGCGGCAACGTGCGCTGCCGCTGACGCCGCCAGGAAAGGCCGTGCCGATGCGCCCCGGCGCAAGCGGCACGGCCTTACAACCCTGTTTGAATAGCAATGCAGCGCGGCGATACCGCTTCGTTGGCGAAACGCGAGGCGATAGGCAGGAGGGAAAAGGGAGAGTGAAATGATCGCCAACCTCGCCGCTGCACTGCTGCTCGCCGTGCAGGCCACGCCCGCCGCGCCCGACCCGCGGCGCCCCGCGCCCACGCTCGACGATGTCGCGCCCACCGTCCCCGACCTCGCACGCCCAGCGGTGCTGATCATCAGCAAGACCAACGGCTATCGCCACGACAGCATCGCCGAAGCGGTACCCGCGATCGAACGCCTCGCCAAGGCGCGCGGCTGGAGCAGCTTCGCCACCGAAAACGCCGCGGTGTTCAACCCCGACGCGCTCGCGAAATTCGACGTCATCGTCTTCGCCAACGCCAGTGGCGACATTTATACGCCCGACCAGCGCGCCGCCTTCCAAGCCTATATCGCGCGCGGCGGCGGCTTCGTCGGGCTGCACAGCGCGGGCGACGGCAGCCATCCCGGCTGGTTCGTGCGATTGCGCGGCAACGGCAATTTCACCGGCCATCCGGGCGGCGCCGACCAGTTCCAGAGCAGCGACCTCGCCGTCGCCGATCGCAGCCATCCCGCGACCGCGCATCTGCCCGCGACGTGGCGCTGGACGGACGAATATTACAGCTGGGACGCCCCGCCCGCCCCCGACGCGCATATCCTCGTCCGCCTCGACGAGGCGACGATGCGCCTCGAACCGAAGCTCCGGATGGGCGAGCATGCGCTGATCTGGTGGCGCTGCGAAGGCCGCGCGCGCATCTTCTACTCGGCGCTCGGGCACAAGGCCGAAGCGTGGAGCGATGCCGCGCACCTCAAATTGCTCGACGGGGCGATCGGCTGGGCGGCGGGGGTCGAGGGCGAGGGCTGCGGCGGCTGACGCGAGCAATCGCCGCCGCGCCCCATACGCTACAGTGCCGACTGGATTGCCTGTTGGACGGCGCGGATGGCAAAGACATTGCTCATATGTCCGGCGTCGTCGACCTCGCCCAAGTTCGAAGCCCCACCCCAAGACAGCGTCACATTTTCGAACGGCCGCTGCGTGAGCGTGAAAACATAGGTTCCGCGCACGTCGCGATCCTCGCGCCCGTTCGGCGGCGGTGATTGGACGCATGGCGTGATCCATCCCTGGCGGGTATATTTACCTGCATAATCGACCGTGATCGTGGCGGCGGAACCCGACAGCTGGACTCGCACATTGTCGAGCGTAACGCCCGCACTCAGCGTATCGCCATGGCATCCCGTCTTCGGCCCCGGCCCGAGCTAAGAGCGCAGTGCATGTTCGTCGACACGCTGGTCCTCGCTTGCCGCGCCCGACCGGCCCTTGAATTTTGCGATCAGATAGTCGTTCGGCGCTTGTGCATGGGTCACGCTGGATACTCCCACCATGCCCATCGCCGCAACGATTGCCAAAAATCCTTTGCGCATAACACATCCTCCTTCGTCTGCGACCGATATGGCCGAGTTCCGGCCTTGGGGGCGGCGCAGAGGAGATTGCGCGTGATGGTCGTCACGGGGCGGCGCCGTCTGCTCCCGATGCCGGGCAGCGCAGGTTGCGCGGCGACCTAGGCGGCGACTTCCATCACCGCCGCGCGTTCGATCGCGCGGCGCCAGTGCGGGCTTACCGCCAGGCCGAATGTCGATGCCAGCACCGCCTCGATCTCGTCGGCGCCGAGGTATCGCTGCTCGGCGGGGGCGCCGCGCGAGCGGATCGTCAGCCGGTTGTTGCGCAGCGCCAGGCGCAAGTCGGCGGTGGTCCGCGCCGCGATCAGCTGGTGGCGGAAATGCGACGCAGGGTGCTGCGACGTGTACCAATTGCCGACCTCATAATCGATCGGCGCCGCGGGCGCGGGGTCGACGTCATAAAGCGTCATCCAGCTCCCCTCGATATCGGCCTCGACGCGCCAGCCGCCGCCCGTATCGACGACGCGGCACGGCTCGTGCGCGGTCGGCTGCGCGCCCAGGGCGCCGAGGCGGAGCGGCGCCGCGGGCACCGCCGACCCGAAGCCGACGTCGACCAGCCACGCAGTGCCGCCGATCGTCACGCGCGTCAGCTGGTGCGTGCGGGGCGTCGGCGGCGCATCGTCGGGCAGCATCCAGCGCACCCGCGCAATCAGCCCCGCGACCTCGAAACCGATCGCGTCCAGCACGCGCAGGAACAGCCCGTTCTGCTCGAAGCAATAGCCGCCGCGCCGCGCGCCGATCAGCTTGGCGTCGATCGCCGTGGGGTCGAGATCGACGCCCTCGCCGACGAGCACGTCGATCGCCTCGAACGGGATCGCCGCGATATGCGCCGCCTGCAAGGCGGTCAGCACTTCGAGCGTCGGCGCGAGCGGGCCGTCATAACCGATCCGCGCCAGATAGGCGGAGAGGTCGACGAGAGGGGCTTGAGGGGTCTGGTTCACGGGCAAATCTCCGGTCGGCGAATCGATGGCCCGTCTTATCAAAGTTCAACCTTGGTTGAGATCAAGCTCCGATCGCCGACCCTATTTCTTCACCCGCCACTCGCGCATATAAGCCGATTCCTCGCCATATTTCTTGTCCCGCGCCGCCGCCTGTTCGGCGAGTTCGGCCGCGGTCGAGCCGCGCGCGCGGTCCTGCTTGATCAGCGTGTCGCGGCGGATCGGGATCAGCTGCGCGATCGGCGTCCCCGCGGGCAGCACATGCTCGCCGACCGGCCCGGTCCAGGCGAAGGGGAAATTGACCGTCGTGTCGAAGCGGTCGCAGTCGACGAAACCCGAAAAGCAGGTAAAGGGCAGGTCGGGGCGGCTCAGCGGCTGGACGAACAGCACCGAATAGCCGTCGGGCACCTTGATCCGCCACGGGTTGATGAATTTCAGCGGCATCACCCGCTCGAACGGCGGTTCGGGCGCGCCGATCTGCGCCGGGTGATGCTGTTCGACCGGCTGGAAGGCGACGCCCTCGGCCCAGCCCATGCGGATCGACACCCGGTCCTCGGGCACGTCGATCAGCACGTCGAAGGGCAAGGGAACGACGAAGCCCAGCGAAAAAGCGTCGGTCATCGGCAGGCACGCCTTGGCGGTCATCGCCGGCAGGCCGTTCTCATAGGTCATGCCCATCTCGCGGTTCAGCCGCTTGAACCAGTCGGGCGCGAAGCGGATCGCGCGCTCGGGCGGCGGAATGGTGCCCTCGAGTTCGGGGTCGCAGAGGAACTCGATCAGCGGCGCGTCGGCCGCCGGCGCGGGAACGGGCGCACCCTGCCCGCCCAGATCATACCGTATCCGATATTTGGAATCGCTCATCGTCCGTCCCTTGGCCCCGTCGGTCGGCGCCACCGTGTCGTAAAAGACCCGCGCTGACAACCGCCCCGGTGCTGCGCTTGCCGCGCCGCGGCGCCAAGCCATGACCATCGGCGAGGACATAGAAGGGACGGCCTCTGCACTCACCGCTTAAGCATAATCGCACGACGGCGCCGGGCGAAGGGCCTCGGCCTATGGCGGGATGCTCGGCGGGTCGGCGATCGCCGAATAACCCGGCCCCGGGAGCGCCATCCACGCCGCCGCCGGAGCCGGTCCGCCTTGCGTTCGCGCGCGCCGACCATATGCGCCCGGCGCGGGCTCACGGCAAAGTCTGGCGCCATGTCGCCGCCCGTATAGGATGGTTGCGCCAAATCGCCGTCCCGGGCGGCGGGCTCAATAGGCGTTGCGCGCCTGGCGAAGCGCGGCCTCGCCGCCCTTCCAGTCGATCTCGGCGGCGGGTTCGGCCGGCCGTCCCGGCGTGAACAGCTCGTAGATGGTCGTGCCGTCCTCCTGCACACTTTCGATCACACGCGCGGGTTCGAAAGCGTCGGGCGCCGCCTTCGCGGCCGCCTGTACCGGCGCGGGCGCATCGGCCCAGGCGATGTCGCGCTGCATCTCGACGACGCGATAGGCGCCCTTTTCCTCGATCAGGTCGAGCTCGACCGCGCTGCCGTCGCCGCGTATGCCCTCAACGTTGTAGAAGACCATGCCGCCGCGCGCCTTGCGCTCGGCCGCGGCGATTGTCATGTCGGGCACGCGCGCGAGCACCGTCGCGCGCAGCCCGGCGGGCAGGTCGGCGGCGGCGACCGCGTCGATCTCGGCCTCGGGGCCCTCGGCGAGCACCGCCTTTTCGGCCGGGCTGTCGCCGCCAGCCTTTTCGGCTCCGCCGCATCCCGCCAGCGAAAGCCCTGCCGCCATCCAGATCGCCGACCGCATCGTCCGCCTCCCATCCAAGGTAACCGTTGTCATCTTAGCTCCGTACAGGCCGCAAGTCGATACGCCCTTGCGCGCATCATCGCGATTCGACTCTCGCCGCAAGCTAGAACATAATGGGAACATCGTCCGATTCGGAGAAATATGATGGAGCCGATCTTGCGCTATTTCCTGGGCTTCCAGGTCGCCGCCGACCGCGCCGGCTGGCTCGCGCGCCGCCTGCCGCCGACTGGCGACATGTTCGCGCAGATACAGCCGCACCTCCATCATCTGACGCTCTGCACCATCGCCGAGACGGCGCTACCGCACCCCTTCCTGCGCCAGCGCGTCGCCGCGGCGCTGGGCGGCGACCTGCCCGCCGCGGCGACGATCCCCTTCGGCCGCATCGTCGCGCGCGATATGGGCGTCGAGCTCGTCACCGTCGGCAGCGTGAGCGCGATCCGTACGCTCTGCGAGAGCCTGGTCGCGCGCCTCGCCGCGCAGGGTATCGAGCCGCTGCACCGCAAGCCGGGCCTGCGCCCGCACATCACGCTCGGCTATGGCGCCTGCGTCTTCGACCCGGTGCCGCTCGCGTGGAGCTGGACCCCGCATAATCTGGTGCTCGTCGAAAGCCATGTCGGCCACCGCCGCCACCGCGTGCTGCAAAGCTGGGGGCTGCCGCCGCCGGCGCAGGGATTGTTCGACTTCATGGCCGACGAACTGCCCGCGATCCGGCGCGCGGCCTAGGCCCTAATTTTCGAGGCTGTGCTCGAGCGTGATCTCGCAATCGAGCAGCTTGGACACCGGGCAGTTCATCTCGGCCTCCTTGGCGATCGCCGCGAACTCGTCGGCGCCGATCCCCGGCACCTTGGCGACCAGGGTCAGCGCAGAGCTCGAAATCTCGAACCCGCCCTCGACCTGGTCGAGCGTCACCGCCGCGGTGGTCTCGAGCGTGTCGCCGCTATAGCCCGCGCGCGCGAGCCCGAACGACAGCGCCATGGTGAAGCAGGCGGCATGCGCCGCGGCGATCAGCTCCTCGGGATTGGTCCCCGGCTGCCCCTCGAAGCGCGTGCCGAACCCATAGGGCTGCTTGTCGAGCACGCCCGACTTGGTGGTGATCGATCCCTTGCCCTCCTTTCCGAAGCCTTCGTAGCGGGCGGAAGCGCGATTGACGGTCATGGCATGTCTCCTTGTAACTGGGTGAAAGACTCGGAAAGCTTGATCAGGCCGCAACCAGCTTATGCCGCGCGCCCGCGCGCTTCCACGCCTTTTCGTGGAAGAAAAAGGCGACGGCGTTGATGCACGGCTCGACGACCGCGATCCCGCCCGCCAGCGCGACCGATCCCGTCATGGCATAGGCGACGCTGAACCCGATCGTCAGGTGCAGCGCGAGATAGGTAAAGGTCTTGGCGAGGTCGGTCGGCATGGCGGGTCTCACGGGAAGAGAAAGAGCCACCGATTTAAGAATCGTTCGCAACAAGCGCCAGCCAGAGCTTTGCGTCAGTCTGATCGATTTTCCCGCACGACCCCCGCCTTGTCGAGCTCGGGACCGAGCCGCCCGGTCAGCCAGAGCGCCCACATTTTGAAGTCGGCGGCGAGGCTCCACAGCGGATAAGTGAAGGTCGCGGGGCGGTTCTTCTCGACCCCGAAATGCGCGACCCAGGCGAAGAAATAGCCCGAGAGCGGCAGCGCGACCAACCACGCCCAGCGCCCGGTCAGCACCGCGCCGATCGCGATTCCGACGACGAGGCTGGTCCCGACATAGTGCAGCGCCCGCGTCGAAGCCTTGCTGTGCTCGCGCAGGTAGAAGGGCCAGAAGCCGGCAAAGCTGGTGTAGAGCCGGGCCATGGCGCGGAGGATGCGGCGCTTCGCGGCGCGGGTCAAGGCGGCGGGCTAGGGCAACCGGGGCAACGGCGGCTTTGGGGTGGAACTAAGACGATCCTCCCCACCTGTGGGGAGGTGGCAGCGCGAAGCGCTGACGGAGGGGGCTCTCGTCCTTAAGCAGCGCTTCAGGCCGATAGCCCCCTCCACCACCCGCTTCGCGGGTGGTCCCCCTCCCCGCAAGCGGGGAGGATCTTTATGTCCGCTCCCGCCCGTCCGCACCGCACAAACAAAGGGGGCCGAAACGACCCCCTTTGCCTCCCCGGTCCGGTCGGACCTATTCGGTCGGAAAGCCGCGCTTCCTGAGCAGCGCCTTCACATCGGGATCGCGGCCGCGGAACGCGCGATAGGCCTCGGCGCGGTCGGTTTCGTTGCCCGTCATCAACAGGATCGTACGGAACTTGTCTGCGACGGTGCGGTCCCACGGCCCGCCGGCTTCGGTGAAGGCCGCCCAGGTGTCGGCGTCCATCGTCTCCGACCACAAATAGCTGTAATAGCCCGCCGAATAGGCGTCGCTCGAGAAGAGATGTCCGAACTGCGGCAGGCGGTGCCGCATCACGATTTCCTTCGGCATGCCGATCTCGGCGAGCGTCTCGCGCTCGAACTTGTCTGCATCGGCGGGCGGCGTCTTGCGGTCGTGCAGCTTCATGTCGACGATCGCGCTCGACAGATATTCTACCGTGGTGAAGCCCTGGTTGAACTTGTCCGAAGCCAGAATCTTGTCGACCAGCGCCTGCGGCATCGGCTCGCCCGTCTTGTAGTGCGTCGCATATTTCGACAGCACCTCGGGGGTCATCAGCCAATTCTCGTTCACCTGGCTGGGATATTCGACGAAGTCGCGCGGCACCCCCGCCAAGGCGGGATAATAGACGTGCTGCAGCAGATAGTGGATGCCGTGGCCGAATTCGTGGAACAAAGTCTGAGCATCGTCGAGGCTGATCAGCGTCGGCTCGCCCTTCGCGGCTTCGGTGAAATTATTGTTGTTCGACGCGAGCACATTGCGCTCGCCGCCCAGCGTCTGCTGGCTGCGATAGGTCGTCATCCACGCGCCCGAGCGCTTGCCGTCGCGGGCGAAATTATCGAGGTAGAAGACCCCGACATTTTCGTTGGTCTTGAGATTATAGACCTCGAAGGTGCGCACCTTGGGATCGAACACCGGGATCGTCCCCGTATTCTCGCGGAAGCCCAGATCGTAGAGCTGCCCCGCCGACCAGAACATGCCGTCGACCAGCTTGTCGAGCTGGAGGTAGGGCTTCACCTCGCTCTCATCGAGATCGTATTTCGCCTTCCGGACCTTCTCGGCATAGAAGCGATAGTCCCAAGGTTCGATGGTGATCTTGGGTCCCTTGCCGGCCTTGGCGTCGGCATCGGCGATCGCCTGCATGTCGGCGACCTCTTCCTTCACGCGCGCGACCGCGGCGGGCCAGACCTTCATCATCAGCCCCATCGCGGCCTCGGGGGTCTTCGCCATCGTGTCGGCCATGCGATAATGCGCGTGCGTCGGGAAACCGAGCAGCTCGGCGCGCTGCTGGCGCAGCTTCAGGATTTCGGCGATCGTCGCATTGGTGTCGTTGGCGTCGCCATTGTCGCCGCGATTGACGAAAGCGTTATAGACGCGCTCGCGCAGCTTGCGGTTGGTCGCGCCCTGCAGCACCGGCTGCGCCGACGAGCGGGTGTTCTTGATCGCCCACTGGCCGGGCTTGCCATTGGCCTCGGCCGCCGACGCGAGCGAGGCGACGAAGCCGGGTTCGAGCCCGGCGAGCTCGGCCTTGTCGGTCACGAAGGTATAGAGCTTCTCGTCGCCGAGCAGCTTCGACGAGAAGGTCGAGAAAAGGCCCTCGAGCTTCGAATTCATCTCGACCAGCTTGGTCTTGTCGGCGGGCGACAGGTTCGCACCGTCGCGCACCATCTCTTCGTAGCTGCGCTCGACGATGCGGATCTGCTGCGCGTTGAGCCCGCTGCTGTTGCGGGCGTCATAGACCGCCTTGTAGCGCGCGAAGAGCTTGGGCTCGAGGAACAGCTCGGTGTAGAAGGTCGTGAGCTTGGGGCTCCACTCGGCGTCGATATCCTCGACGCGGTCGTTCGACTTGTTCGAGGTCTGCACGCCCCACAGCGCGAACAGCCGCTCCATCGTGTCGCCCGCGAGCATCATCGGAACATGGGTATTCTCGAAGGTCGGTGCTTCGGGATTGTCGATCACCGACTGCACCTGCGCCTTGGTCTCGGCCATGCCCTTCTGGAAGGCGTCGGGGAACAGCTCGGGGTCCATCTTGTCCCACGGCGGCACCCCCTCGAACGGCCCGGTCCAGGGCGCGAGCATCGGGTTCTCGCCCGCAGGCGCGGTCGCGGCGGTCGGCTTAGCGGTTTCGGCGGCAAGACTCGTCATCTGGCTCATACCCATGAGCATCGCAGTGGATGCTAGCAGAGTCGACAGGCGACGGGCAAAATGAGGCGCGCTGCGCGGCATGTTTCGGATCTCCCGGTGGAAAAGGTTTCGGACGAAACCATGTCGGGGGCCGTCTTAACCATATATGATAGGGGGGTGCAAGCCGCCTAGGCGCCAAAATCCGTCTGAATCAGGCCAGGCACATCGACGCGGAAGGTGAAGACACCTCCCGCATGCGATTGCGCGCGGCGCTGCTCGTCGGTCAGATTCTTGCCTGCGCTGGTGACGAATGCGGTGCGCATGTCGGCGCCGCCGAAGGCGAGCATCGTGGGGCGCTGCACCGGCAGCTCGACCGTCTGGAGCAATTCGCCCGCGGGCGACAGGCGTACGACGCGCCAGCCGTCCCACAGCGCCGACCAGTAGCAGCCTTCGACGTCGACTGCGGCGCCATCGGGGCGGCCATGGCCCTCGGGAAATTCGTGGAACAGCCGCTTGGCGCCCAAGTCGCCGGTCGCGGGATCGACGTCATAGGCGTGGATGCGGTGCGTCGGGGTGTCGGCGTGATAGAAGGTGCGCCCGTCGGGGCTGAACGCCGCGCCGTTGCTCGTCATCAGCCCGCCGAATACCTCGGACAGCGACCCATCGGGATCGAGCCGGTAGAGGGTGGCGTCGCGCTTCGGTTTGTCGCTGGTCAGGCTGCCGACCCACAGCCGCCCGGCGCCATCGACGCAGCCATCGTTGAAGCGCTGGTGCGGCAAATCGGCGAGCGCGGCCGGACCGAAAGGCCGCGGCACCGCGCCCCATTCGTCGATTAGCGCGCAGCCGTCGCCGAGCGCTGCGACCAGCCCGCCGCCGGCGCGCGGCGCGACGCAGCCGACGGGCTCGTCCAGCTGCATCGATTCATGCGTGCCGTCGGCAGGGTCGAGTCGATGGATCTGCTGCGCGTCGATATCGACCCAATAGAGGCGGCCTTCGCGCGCGTGCCAGCGCGGCGATTCGCCGAGCAGCGCGCCGGCATCGAGGAGGAGTTCGACCATGATGGCGAGCGTAGCGCGCGCTGTGGTCGCTGCCCAGCACCTGCAAACCTATTCGTTCCACCGCGCGTCGGGATCGGCACGCGGCGAACTTTCATGCCGTAGCGTCTTTGCACTTGACGTGCACGTAAACGTAAGGTCTCTTGGGCTCGAAAATTGCGGCCGACTCCCCGCTCGCGTTCGGCTGCGCCAAGGGAAAGGAAGATCATGTCGCTCGATAATCTGTCGCGCTCGGCCTATGGCGAGGATCATGAGGCGTTTCGCGCCACCGTCCGCCAGTTCCTGGAAAAGGAAGTCGCCCCGAACGCGGCGCAATGGGCCGAGGACGGCATCGTCCCCAAGTCGATCTGGCCCAAGGCAGGCGAGCTCGGCATGCTGTGCCCGACGGTGCCCGAGGAATATGGCGGGCTGGGCCTCGACTTCGGCTATAATGCGATCGTCGACGAAGAGAGCGCCTATTATGGCCGCGCGACCACCGGCTTCTCGCTGCAGTCGGACATCGTCACCTCCTACATCGTCAAATATGGCAGCGAAGAGCAGAAGAAGCACTGGCTGCCGCGGATGGTGTCGGGCGAGACGATCACCGCGATCGCGATGACCGAGCCGGGCACCGGCTCCGACCTTCAGGGGATGCGCACGACCGCGAAGAAGGATGGCAATCATTATGTCATCAACGGGTCGAAAACCTATATCACCAACGGCCAGAACGCCGACCTGATCCTCGTCTGCGTCAAGACCGACACCGAGGTCCAGCCCGCGTGGAAGGGCGTGTCGATCGTCCTCGTCGAGGCCGACCGCGAGGGTTTCGAGCGCGGCCGCAACCTCGACAAAATCGGGCAGGACGAGGCGGACACCTCGGAACTCTTCTTCAACGACGTCCGCGTGCCGATCACCAACTGCCTGGGCGAAGAGGGGCAGGGCTTCATCTATCTGATGAGCGAATTGCCGCAGGAACGCCTCTCGATTGCCGTTTCCGCCCAGGCCTCGGCGCAGCGCGCCTTCGACGACACCGTCGAATTCACCCGCGACCGCAAGGCGTTCGGCAAGCCGATCCTCGATTTCCAGAACAGCCGCTTCGTGCTCGCCGACCTCAAGGCGAAATTGCAGGTCGGCTGGGCGCATCTCGACTGGGCGCTCGCGCGGCACATGAAGAAGGAGCTGACCCCCGAGGAGGGCGCCGCGGCCAAGCTGTGGCACACCGACCTGCAATGGGAAGTCATGGACAAATGCCTCCAGCTGCATGGCGGTGCCGGTTATATGAACGAATATCCGATCGCCCGCGCCTGGCGCGCCGCACGCGTGACGCGCATCTTCGGCGGCACCAACGAAATCATGAAGGAACTGATCGGGCGGAAGCTCTGACCCGATAACGCAGAAAGGAATTCTCCCATGCCCCATGCCTATATCGTCGACGCCGTCCGCACCGCCGGCGGCAAGCGCGGCGGCCGCCTCGCCGGCGTCCACCCCGTCGACCTCGGCGCCGCAGTGTTCGACGCGATCGCCGACCGCAACGATTTCGACACCTCGAAGATCGACGACGTCATCACCGGCTGCGTGTCGCAGGGCGGCCAGCAGACGATGGACGTCGGGCGCAACGCGGTGCTTGCCTCGAAGCTGCCCGACTCGATCCCCGCGGTCACCATCGACCGTCAGTGCGGCTCGTCGCAGCAGGCGATCCAGTTCGCCGCGCAGGCGGTGATGTCGGGCACGCAGGACATCGTGCTCGCCAGCGGCATCGAGAGCATGACGCGCGTGCCGATGGGCAGCGTCGCGACCCTGTTCATGAAGGAAGGGCTCGGCCATTATAAGTCCGAGCGGCTCGAGGAAAAATATCCCGGCATCATGTTCAGCCAGTTCGCCGGCGCCGAAATGATCGTCAAGAAGCACGGGCTGACCAAGGACGACCTCGACGCCTATGCACTCGAAAGCCACCGTCGCGGCAAGGCGGCGACCGAGGCCGGCCATTTCAAGCGCGAGATCGTCGGCGTCGAGATCGATACGCCGGAAGGCCGCCAGCTCCACCTCGTCGACGAGGGCATCCGCTTCGACGCGACGCTCGACGGCATCGCCGGCGTGAAGATCCTGCAGGAAGGCGGCTCGATCACCGCAGCGACGTCAAGCCAGATCTGCGACGGTGCGTCCGCCGCGCTCGTCGTGTCGGAACAGGCGCTCAAGGATCACAATCTGACCCCGCGCGCGCGCATCCACCATATCTCGGTGACCGCGGGCGACCCGGTGATCATGCTCGAGGAACCACTCTTCGCGACCGAACGCGCGCTCAAGAGGGCGGGCATGAAGATCGAGGATATCGACGCCTATGAGGTCAACGAAGCCTTCGCACCGGTGCCGCTCGCCTGGCTCAAATATCTCGGCGCCGACCATGGCCGCCTCAACCAGCATGGCGGCGCGATCGCGCTCGGCCACCCGCTCGGCGCCAGCGGCACCAAGCTGATGGCGACGCTGCTCGGCGTGCTCGACGCGACCGGCGGCAAATACGGCCTGCAGACGATGTGCGAAGGCGGCGGCCAGGCCAACGTCACGATCGTCGAACGGCTGTAATTTTCTTCAAACCCCTCCCCTTCAGGGGAGGGGCAGCGAGACTTGCGGGCTTGCCCGCTAGTCGCAGCGGGGTGGGCGAGCCGGCCCTGCTTCACGCTGCGACCCCCACCCCAACCCCCCCCCTGAAGGGGAGGGGCTTTCGTTAGGAGAGCCTCTCATGAAACTCGATTCCACCGTATCCGCCGTCGTCACCGGCGGCGCCTCGGGCCTCGGCGCCGCGACCGCACGCGCTCTCGCCGCGAAGGGCGTCAAGGTCGCGATCTTCGACCTGCAGGAAGAAAAAGGCAAAGCGCTGGCCGAAGAGCTCGGCGGCGTCTTCTGCGAATGCAACGTCACCGACGACGCGTCGGTCGACGCGGCTTTCGCCAAGTCGCGCGAAGCGATCGGGCAGGAGCGCATCCTCGTGAACTGCGCCGGCACCGGCAACGCGATCAAGACCGCGAGCCGCTCGAAGGAAGACGGCAGCATCAAGCATTTCCCGCTCGATGCGTTCAACTGGATCATCCAGATCAACCTCGTCGGCACTTTCCGCTGCATCGCCAAGTCGGCCGCGGGCATGATGACGCTCGATCCGACCGAAGACGGCGACCGCGGCGCGATCGTCAACACCGCGTCGGTGGCGGCCGAGGACGGCCAGATCGGTCAGGCCGCTTATTCGGCGTCGAAGGGCGGCGTCGTCGGCATGACCCTCCCCGTGGCGCGCGACCTCGCGTCGGAGAATATCCGCGTCAACACGATCCTGCCCGGCATCTTCGACACGCCGCTGCTCGCGGGCGCGCCGCAGAATGTCCGCGACGCGCTGGGCGCTTCGGTGCTCAACCCGAAGCGCCTCGGCAACCCCGCCGAATATGCCAATCTCGCGCTCTGCATGATCGAGAACGGCTATTTCAACGGCGAGGACGTGCGCCTCGACGGCGGCATCCGCATGGGTCCCCGCTGATATGCCGAAACCGGAGAGCTGGCGGCTGAACGCCGCCAGCTACCCCTTCCACCTCGACCTGCAGACGCGGTTCCAGGACATGGACATCAACGGCCATCTCAACAATGTGGCCTTTGCCGCGCTGTTCGAAAGCGGCCGGGTGCTGCTCAACCGTGAAATCCGCCCCTGGGCTGAGCGCCCAGAAAACGAGCGCACGATGGTCGCCGCGGTCGAGATCAATTACTTGGCCGAGGGCAACTTCCCCGACCCCGTGCAGATCGCGACGGGCATCGGCCGCCTCGGCACGTCGAGCTGGACGATCGTCCAGGCGATGTTCCAGAACGACCGCTGCATCGCGACCTGCGACACGGTGGTGGTGTGCCGCACCGACGGCGAAGCCAAACCGCTGCGGGCGGCAATGGTGAGCGAACTCGAAGCGAAGCTGGCGAAGGCGGTCTGAACTCCTTCTCCCTCGATGGGAGAAGGATTCGGAGCCTTGCGCCGAAGGCGCTAGGCGAAGTTGGATAAGGGTGATGGGGCGTCATGGCGCCTCGGTCGAGGCCGAAACCGCACCCCCACCGCTGTGACTAGGCAGCAAGCTGCCAAGTCTCGCTGCCTCCCCCATCGAGGGGGAGGGCGTAAAAATCAGAGCTTCTTGTCCGCATCGGGCACCGAGCGGATCAGGTCGCGCGCGAAGCCGATGAGCCCGATCTGGCGGCGGCGCTTCAGCCGTTCGGCGCGCAGGATCGCCATCACCTCGCCGTAGCAGCTTTCGACCGCGTCGTTGATCAGCACATAGTCATAGCCATCCCAATGGCTGATCTCGTTCGCGGCGCGCTCCATGCGCGCGGCGATCACATCGTCGCTGTCGGTCTTGCGCGCGCGGAGGCGCCGTTCGAGCTCCTCCATCGTCGGGGGCAGGACGAAGACGCGCACGACGTCGGGTCCCGCCTCCTGATACAGCTGCTGCGCGCCCTGCCAGTCGATGTCGAAGAGCACATCTTTGCCCGCGGCGAGCATCGCCTCGACCGGCGCGCGCGGGGTGCCGTAGCGGTGGCCGAAGACATGCGCCCATTCGAGGAACTCGCCGTCGGCGGCCATTTTCTTGAACGATTCGGTGTCGACGAAATGATAATGGACGCCGTCCTCCTCGCCGGGGCGCGGCGGGCGGGTGGTGGCCGAGATCGACAGCGCGATATCCTTGTCCTCCTCGAGCATCATGCGCGAGATGGTGGTCTTGCCCGCACCCGAGGGCGAGGAGAGGACGAACAACACGCCGCGGCGGTTGAGGTGGACGCTTTCAGCCATGCGGGCTAATTGCGCGAGAGACGGGCGCGGTCAAGGGGAAGGGCGACGATGATCCTGGGGGTTTCGAACAAGGGCTGGCTGGTCGCCGCGGTGTTGATCGCGATCTTCACCGCGATCCTCTTTGCCATGGGGCGCCCGCCGATCTGCCCGTGCGGTACGATCAGCCTGTGGCACGGCACGGTGCAGTCGAACCAGAACAGCCAGCAGATCTCGGACTGGTACAGCTTCAGCCATGTCATCCACGGCTTCATCTTCTTCGGCCTGTCGCGCTGGCTGATCCCCAACCGGCCCCTGTGGGTCGCGCTGGCGCTGGCGATCGGGATCGAGGCGGCGTGGGAAATCCTGGAAAATTCGCCGGTGATCATCGACCGCTACCGCGAGGTCACCATGGCCTTCGGTTATTCGGGCGATTCGATCCTCAATTCGGTAAGCGACACCTTGTTTATGATCGGCGGTTTCCTCGCCGCGAGCCGGATGAGCTGGTGGGTCACCGTCGCACTGGCCGTCGCCTTCGAGCTGTTCACGCTGTGGACGATCCGCGACAATCTGACGCTCAACGTCCTGATGCTGGTGTCGCCGGTCGAGGCGATCAAGGACTGGCAAGCGGGCGGCTAGCCCGCCCGGTCAGTGGAGCGCCGGCCGCTTGCCGTCGGCTTCGAGCGGGATCGCCGGCGGCAGCGCGTCGCCGATCGCTTCGCCATCGGTGGGCGTTTCCGACACGCCGGCATAATTGTCGACGATGCCCGCATCGGCAAGCGCGGTATCGACCGCATGCGCTTCCTCGGCTGCTTGGCGCGCCGCGGCACGGTCGGCCCATTTCTTAGTAAGATAGCCCGCCGCGCCCCAAGCCGCGATCGCGGCATAGCGTTGCGGGAAAAGGCGGCGTGCCGCGAACAACGTCGCCGCGCCGATCACCGCGCCCGCGACGGGATGCCCGCTGCCTTTCTGCCGTCCGATAGCGCTGCCGAGAACGCCGCCAACTATCCTGCCGATCATGCCCATATCTCCTTCTCCCCATCAATTCCCGGGAGGGGCGCTCGGTTCCGGCCCCAGCATTTTACGCGGATCGACGACACGGTCGAAGGTCGCAGCATCGACAGTGCCGAGCTCCAGTGCCGCCTCGCGCAAAGTCGAGCCGGTCTCGTGCGCGTGCTTCGCGATCTTCGCCGCCTTGTCGTAGCCGATCTCGGGTGCAAGCGCGGTGACCAGCATCAGCGAGCGGTTCATCAACTCGTCGATCCGGCCGCGATTGGGTTCGAGCCCGAGCACGCAATGCTCGGTGAAACCCGCCATGCCGATGGCGAGCAGTTCGATCGAGCGCAGCACGTTTGACCCGATCAGCGGCTTGAAGACGTTGAGCTCGAGATGCCCCTGCAGCCCGCCGACGGTGACCGCCTGATGGTTGCCGATGACCTGCGCCGCGACCATCGTCAGCATCTCGCACTGCGTCGGGTTGACCTTGCCCGGCATGATCGAGCTGCCCGGCTCGTTCGCGGGCAGGTCGAGTTCGCCCAGCCCCGCGCGCGGCCCCGAGCCTAAAAGGCGGATGTCGTTGGCGATCTTGGTCAGCGCGACCGCCAACGTGTTCAGCGCGCCCGAGAAGAAGACGAGCCCGTCGTTCGACGCCAGCGCCTCGAACTTGTTGCGTGCGGGTTCGAAGGCGATGCCGGTACCGCGCGACAGCTCGGCCGCCATGGCCACGTCGAAGCCCGCGGGGGCGTTGAGCCCGGTGCCGACCGCGGTGCCCCCCTGCGCCAGCTTGGCGATGTTGTGCGCCAGCGCGCCCTCGATCCGCGCGCGGCAGGCGATGAGCTGCGCGACATAGCCTGAAAATTCCTGCCCCAGGGTCAGCGGGGTCGCGTCCTGCAAATGGGTGCGGCCGATCTTGACGATATCGTCCCACGCCTCGGCCTTGGCGGTCAGCGCATCGGTGAGCACCGCCAGCGCGGGCAGCAGGCGCGCGGTCGTCTCGATCGCGACCGCGACATGCAGCGCGGTCGGGAAGCTGTCGTTCGACGACTGGCCCATGTTGACATGGTCGTTGGGGTGGACCGGCGCCTTGCCGCCGCGCTGGCCGGTCAAGGCCTCATTCGCGATCCCCGCGATCACCTCATTGGCGTTCATGTTCGACTGGGTACCGCTGCCCGTCTGCCAGATGGCAAGCGGGAATTGCGCGTCATATTCGCCCGCGATCACCTTGTCGGCCGCCGCGACGATCGCATCGGCGAAGTCGCCATCGAGCCCGTGCGCGCGATTGACCTCGGCCGCCGCGCGCTTGATCCGCGCCAGCGCATGGACGATCGGCAGCGGCATCTTTTCGTGCGCCGGGAATGCGAAATTGTGCCGGCTGCGCTCGGTCTGCGCCCCCCAATAGGCCTCGGCAGCGACCGCGATCTCGCCGATGCTGTCGCTTTCGATCCGGGTTGCCGTCATCCGATCATCATCCTCGTCGCGAGCACCGCGCTCGCCCAGGTCATCGATACCAGCGCGAGCATCTGCCAATAGCCGGTGTCGCCGATGCGCTTCCGCGCCCAGCCCGCGGCAAGCCAGACGAGCAGCAGCGCGGGGGTGAGCACCAGCAACGAGAAGCGCAGCAGGCCGTCGGCGATCTGGTTGCGGATGCCACCGCTCTGGAACAAGGCATAGCCCTCGACACCCCACCAGAAGGCGGCAGTCAGCACGACCATGCCCGCGAGGGCCCAATATTGCCAGAAGCGCGAGGGAGGCCATGGCGGAGCCACGGCGCTATCTTTTCTTGCCGAAGTCCACGGTCACGACGTTCGAGCCGTCGTCGCTGACGATGTCGGGGCGGTCGTTGTCGGCCTCGTCGTGCGGTTCGGGGGCGTCGCCGTCGTCGCTGACCTGGAATTGCAGCCCGAAATCGACCGAGGGGTCGACGAAGGCGGTGATCGACGCATAGGGTATCGTCAGGATCGACGGGGTCTGGTTGAACGACAGGCCGACGCTGAACATATTCTCCTCGACCTTCAGGTCCCAGAAGCGATTCTGCAGCACGATCGTCATTTCGTCGGGGAATTTGGCGATCAGATGCGCGGGGATATCGACCCCCGGCGCCTGCGTCTTGAAGGTGATGTAGAAATGATGCTCGCCGGGCAAGCTGTCATAGCCCTCGACCTGGCGCAGCACGCGACCGACCACGGCGCGCAGCGCGTCCTGCACGATTTCGTCATAGGGAATCAGGCTGTCGCGGACATCGTCACTCATGGGCGAGGGGGATGAACGGACGGCGCGCACCGGTCAAGGGGGGAGAGTCGCCTTGCAACGCGAAAAATAGCCTCTATGGCGTGCGCCATGCGAACCGCCACCGTCCAGCGCACGACCAAGGAAACGGATATCGCGATCACCGTCAATCTCGACGGGACGGGCGATTATTCGGTGTCCACCGGCATCGGTTTCCTCGACCATATGGTCGAGCAATTGTCGCGCCACTCGCTGATCGACATCTCGATGCAGGTGAAGGGCGACCTCCACATCGACCAGCACCACACGGTCGAGGATAGCGCGCTCGCACTCGGAGAGGCGGTGGCGAAGGCGCTCGGCGACAAGCGCGGCATCGCGCGCTACGGCGAGGCGCACGCGCCGATGGACGAGACGCTGACGCGCTGCGTGCTCGACATTTCGGGGCGCCCGCATTGCGTCTATAAATCCAGCTTCTCGCAGCCGCGCCTCGGCGAGATGGACACCGAGATGTTCCCGCACTGGTTCCACAGCTTTTCGCAGACCGCGGGCATCACGCTGCACATCGAGATGCTCTACGGCGAGAACAACCATCATATCGCCGAGAGCATGTATAAGGCATTGGCAAGGGCGCTGCGCCAGGCGGTCGCGATCGACCCGCGCAAGGGCGACGCGATTCCCAGCACGAAGGGTGTGCTCTAGGAGCCGTCCATGAGCGTCATTGCCCTGATCGACTATGGCGCGGGCAATCTTCGCTCGGTGCATAATGCGCTCGTCGCGGCGGGCGCGCAGGACGTCGCCGTCACCGCCGATCCCGATATCGTCGCCAAGGCCGACCGCATCGTGCTGCCCGGTGTCGGCGCCTTCGCAGCCTGCATGAACGGGTTGTCGGCAATCGACGGGCTGGTCGAAGCGATGGAGCGGCGCGTGCGCGGCGAGGGCGCGCCCTTCCTCGGCATCTGCGTCGGCATGCAATTGCTCGCCGATGCGGGCGAGGAGCATGGAACGCGCCAAGGGCTCGGCTGGATCGGCGGCAAGGTGCGCGCCTTCGACCCGGCGCCGGGCATCCGCATCCCGCACATGGGCTGGAATGACGTCATCCCCGCGGCCGCGCATCCGGTGATCGCCGCAGGCGAGGCCTATTATCTGCACGGCTATCATTTCGCCGATGCCGTCGATGTCGCCGCCACCAGTAGCCATGGCGCGCCCTTCGTCGCCGCGGTCGCGAAGGACAATATCGTCGGCGTCCAGTACCATCCCGAAAAAAGCCAGGCCTATGGCCTCGCAACGCTCGAAAGGTTCCTCAAGTGGCGGCCCTGACCATCTTCCCCGCGATCGACCTCAAGGGCGGGCAGGTGGTGCGGCTCGCCGAGGGCGATATGGCGCGCGCGACTGTGTATGGCGACGACCCTGCGGCGCAGGCGCGTCTCTTCGCTGCGGCGGGTTCGGACCATCTCCACGTCGTCGATCTCGACGGCGCTTTCGCGGGGGCGAGCGTCAACGGCGCCGCGGTCGAGAGCATCGTCGCGGCCTTCCCCGGCAAGGTGCAGGTCGGCGGCGGCATCCGGAATCGCGAAGGCGTCGACCGCTGGCTCGCGCTCGGGGTCGAGCGCGTGATCATCGGTACCGCGGCGCTCAAGGATCCCGAATTCGTGAAGTCCGCCGCGCGCGACCTGCCCGGCCGCATCGTCGTCGGGGTCGACGCGCGTGACGGCATGGTCGCGACCGAGGGCTGGGCCGACGTCTCCGACGTGCGGGTCGAGGATCTCGCGCGCCGCTTCGAGGATGCCGGCGTCGCCGCTTTGCTCTTCACCGACGTCGGCCGCGACGGGCTGCTCAAGGGCTGCAATGTCGAGGCGACGGTGGCGCTCGCCAAAGCCGTGACCATTCCGGTGATCGCCAGCGGCGGGGTCGCCGACATCGGCGACATCCACGCGCTCCGCCCCCATGTCGCCGACGGCATCGAAGGCGTGATCACCGGCCGCGCGCTCTACGACGGGCGGCTCGATCTCGCCGAAGCGATTGCGGTGGGACGCGGATGAGAAACACTCCCACTTCCGTTAGTGTCGAGCGTAGTCGAGACACGTCCTGGCTGGGCGCCTTGCTTCGGCGTGTCTCGACTTCGCTCGACACAAACGGGGTCGAGAGGCTGGGTTCGTGACCGTCCGCGTCCGCGTCATCCCCTGCCTCGACGTCGCCGAAGGGCGCGTCGTCAAAGGCGTCAATTTCGTTGACCTGCGCGACGCCGGCGACCCGGTCGAGGCCGCGCGCGCCTATGACGCCGCGGGCGCCGACGAGCTCTGCTTCCTCGACATCAGCGCGACGCACCAAGGCCGCGGCACCCTGCTCGACATGGTGAGCCGCACCGCCGCGGTCTGCTTCATGCCGCTCACCGTCGGCGGCGGGGTGCGCAGCGCCGAGGATGCCCGCGCGCTGCTGCTCGCGGGTGCCGACAAGGTCGCGGTGAACAGCGCCGCGGTGACGCGGCCCGAACTCGTCGCCGACATCGCCGACCGCTTCGGCAGCCAGTGCGCCGTCGGCAGCATCGACGCGCGGCGGGTTGCGGACGGCCGCTGGGAAATCTTCACCCATGGCGGGCGCAAGCCGACCGGGGTCGATGCGCTGGGGCATGCCGTCCGCTTGGCCGAGCTTGGCGCGGGCGAACTGCTCGTGACCAGCATGGACCGCGACGGCACCAAGGACGGCTACGACCTCGCGCTCACCCGCGCGATTGCCGATGCCGTCAGCGTCCCGGTGATCGCCTCGGGCGGCGTCGGCCATCTCGACCACCTCGTCGCCGGCGTGATCGAGGGCGGCGCGAGCGCGGTGCTCGCCGCGAGCATCTTCCACTTCGGCGAAGCAACGATCGCCGACGCCCACGCACGCCTCGCCGCCGCGGGATTGCCGGTGCGCGCGCATTAATCGACCCGCGGGGGTGGCGCCGCGGGAATCGGCCTGCAATAGAAGGCCGATGACCTCGAAACTCCGCCTCGCCGACCGCACCAACGACATCTTCCCGATCCTCGGCTTCGTCGCCGCGCTGGCGAGCTTCGCGATGCCGCTCAATTCCTGGCTGGTCGCGATCATCCTGATGGGCGCGGTCGTCGCGGCGGTGCATCATGCCGAGGTCATCGCGCACCGCGTCGGCGAGCCCTTCGGCACGCTGATCCTCGCGCTCGCGGTGACGGTGATCGAGGTCGGGCTGATCCTGACACTGATGCAGGCCGAGCCCGAAAAGGCGCAGACGCTGGCGCGCGACACGGTGTTCGCGGCGGTGATGGTGATCGTGAATCTGATTCTCGGCCTTTGCCTGCTCAGCGGTGCGATCCGCCATCACGAACAGCGCTTCCAGCGCACCGGCATGGGTGCCGCGCTGGCGACTCTCACCGTGCTCACCGTGGTGACGCTGGTGCTCCCCAATTTTACCTCCAGCGCGCCGGGCTCCTTTTATTCGCCGGTCCAACTGGGTTTCGTCGCGGCGGTATCGCTGATCCTCTATGCGACCTTCGCGCTGGTGCAGACGGTGCGTCACCGCGATTATTTCCTGCCCGAAGCGGACCTCGATGCCGATGGCGACGGCGAGCCCGACAACCACGCCGCCCCGCCGACCGTTCAACGCACGGCAATCTCCGGCGCGCTGCTGCTGGCCAGCCTGTTCGCGGTCGTCCTGCTCGCCAAGAACCTGTCGCCGGTGATGGGCGCGCTGCTATCGGACTGGGGCGCGCCGCCCGCGGTGCTCGGCGTGCTGATCGCCGCGCTGATCCTCGCGCCCGAGGGGTTGGCGGCGGTGCGCGCGGCGAAGGCGGACCGCCTCCAGACCAGCCTCAACCTCGCTTTGGGTTCGGCGCTCGCGACGATCGGCCTCACCATTCCGGCGGTCGCGATCCTGTCGATCGTCACCGACCTGCCGATCAGCCTCGGCCTCGACGCCAAATCGACCGTGCTGCTGTTCCTGTCGCTGATCGTGGCGTCGCAGACGCTGGCGAACGGACGGACGACGGTGCTCCAGGGGGTGATCCACCTGATGCTGTTCGCGATCTATCTGTTCACGACGTTTGTGCCATGAACGGTGGTTGAGGATCCCAAGTTGGGCCGAAAATATTTCACGCAAAGACGCAAAGGCACAAAGAAGAAGGGCGTCGATAGCGCCCGCCGCGCGATCTCGCGCCGGAGGCGCAATCAAAGGAATACAAGGTTGAACGGCGCTTCGCGCCAATCAACTTCATCCTTCCGACCTTCTTCGTGCCTTTGCGCCTTTGCGTGAAACAAAATAGCGCGCCCTCGCCTCATAACACGACGCCCTTATGGCGCTCAGGTCTTGCGAACGAACACCGTCCCCGCGCTATAGCCCGCACCGAACGAACAGATCAGCCCCGTATCCCCCGCCGCCATATCCTCGTGGTTGAGGTGGAAGGCGATGATCGAGCCCGCGCTCGACGTATTGCCATAGGTGTCGAGCACCGTCGGGCTCTCGTCCTCGCTCGCCTCATGGCCGAGCACGCGCTGCGCGATCAGGCGGTTCATGTTGGTGTTCGCCTGGTGCAGCCACAGCCGCCGCATGTCGGCGCCTTCCAGCCCCAGTAGCTCCATCTGCTCGACGATCAGGTTCGCGACCCACGGCACGACTTCCTTGAACACCTTGCGGCCTTCCTGGACGAACAATTTGTCGCTCTTCGGTCCGTCCTGGTCGATCCCGCCATGGCCGCGGTTGAGGAAACCGAAATTGTTGCGGATGTTGTTCGAGAATTGCGTCTTGAGCTTCGTGCCGAGGATGTCCCAATGCCCCGCCGGCGCGATATCCTTGTCCTCGACCAGGATCGCCGTCGCGACGTCGCCGAAGATGAAATGGCTGTCGCGGTCGCGCCAGTTCAAATGCCCCGAACAGATCTCGGGGTTCACCACCAGCACGCTCTTCGCATGCCCCGCGCGGATATAGTCGGCGGCGGTCTGGATGCCGAAGGTCGCCGACGAGCAGGCGACGTTCATGTCGAACCCGAAGCCGTCGATCCCCAGCGCGTCCTGGATCTCGACCGCCATCGCGGGATAGGGCCGCTGCATGTTCGACGCCGCGCACAGCACCGCATCGACGTCGGCGGCATCGCGCCCGGCGCGCGCCAGCGCATCCTTCGCCGCGGCGACGCCGATCTCGGCGAGCAGGGAAATCTCCTCATTGGGCCGCGCCTCGATGCGCGGCGCCATATGCGCGGGATCGAGGATGCCCGACTTGTCGACGACGAAGCGCGAGCCGATGCCGCTCGCCTTTTCGATGAATTCGACGCTCGACTCGGTCAGCTCGGCGACGTCGCCATTTGCGATAGCCTGCGCATTTTCTCTATTGTGCAGCGCAACATACTGGTTAAAACTGGCGACAAGTTCTTCGTTGGAGATGGCTTCGGCGGGGGTGAAAAGGCCGGTGGACGAAATGACCGGCTGCGGTGCGTGCGACATGGGTGTCCCTGCGTGTTTTGTTCTGCTGCACGTAGATTAGGCCCCCGCGCGGCGCGGCGCAACGCCCCAGCGATTGCTGAACATTCTCCGACACCATGGTTAACCCGCCACTAACCATTTTGGTGGCAGACTGTCAGATGCAGGCCTCCGGGGGGATGGCTCCCCGGGCGCCGTGCGGGAGCATGACCATGGCGACGCGTTCGGGACCGGCAGCGGGCGATCTGTCGATTGCGGAAATCAAGGAATTTGCGGCTTTCCCTGCGGCGACGCAGCGCTACATCCGCCGCTCGCTCGACATCGGGCTCGAGCGCGACGACGCGATCGCGCGCTGGTCGCGCGACATGGTCGAGGAGACCGCGATCCGCGTCCAGGCGCGCGTGTATCAGCGGATCACCGAGATTCGCGCGCATATCCCCGACGACAGCGGGCTCGACGCGCTCGAACATTTCATGGCGCCGCTCGTCGCGGTGTCGGCCTTCGACCTCGGACAGGACCGCCTGCCGGGCTTCGCGTCGTACCGTTTCTTGTACGAGCGGCTGCTCGGCGCGCACGCGCGGCCGTGGCTGCCGGGCGCCTTCTGCGCGGCGGCGTCCTTGCCGCACCTCCACCCCGACAAGCGCAAGATATTGCTCCAGTCGATCAGCGAAGCCGCCGCGACCGCGCCGGGCTGGTCGGCGCGCGAGCCGAGCTTCTACCCCGAGTGGGTCGAAAAGATCGACGAGACCAAGCCGGCGAATTGAACGGGGCGTCCGCCGGGAAGCAAAGACCTTCCCCTATGTCCGTTTGTCGAGCGAAGTCGAGACACGTGAAGACGTGCGCAAACTCGGCGTGTCTCGACTTCGCTCGACACAAGCGGGATTTTATAGGGCGGCTTTTCGGCAATCGCCTTCCAACCCACGAAAAAGCCCTCCCGCCGGGGTCGCATCGGCGGGAGGGCTGTCCCAGGCGGCCGGAGGGCCGGCCCGGGGACCTCGATTTCGGAGGCTCAGCAGCGGCAGCGGCTGGCCGCCTCGCGCACCTTCTGCACCGCGGGCAGCAGCAGGCCGATCAGGACCTGTAATGGCCCGGCGCTGATCGTCATGCCGCTCGACGGCTGCGCCGACTGCGCCATGGCGGGGGTGGCCGAGAGCGCCACGGTCAGCGCGAGCACGGGAGCGAGGATCATCTTCTTGGTCATCTTGGGTCTTCCTTCTGTTCGGTTCAAAGTCTGTGTTCGGTTTTGAAACTGGCTCGGGGCGTTCCCGATGAGCTGCTTATGGCGACGCGCGCGCTGGCCGACCGTGAGCGAAATCACTGGCCCCGAAAAATTTTCACAGGCCTGTGACAGAAAAGGGAAAGAAAATTCGCCTTAGCGAATCGCGGTCGATCGTGCGCCGTGAATCACCCGCGCTTGAGCCGCACCAGCGCCGCGTCGAGCGCTTGCAGGAAGGCCGACCGGTCGGCTTTTGAGAAGGGCGGCGGCCCGCCCATACCGTCGCCCATGCCCGCGCGCAGGTCGGCCATGATCGCGCGCGTCGCGATCGCAGGGCCGATCGACGCGGGTGTGAAGGGCTTGCCCGTCGGCGCGAGCACCGTTGCCCCCGCCTTCAGCGCGCGATCGGCGAGCAGGATGTCGGCGGTCACCACGATGCACCGCGCATGCGCCGCCTCGGCGATCCAGTCGTCGGCGGCGTCGAAGCCGTCGGACACCACCACGCGCTCGATCAGTGGGTGGTCGGGCACGCGCAGCCGGCTGTTGCTGACGATCTTCACCGGCACCTCGTGCCGCCACGCGACCTTGTAGATTTCGTCCTTCACCGGGCAGGCGTCGGCGTCGACGAGGATGACGGGCGGGGCCGTCACACCGCGTCCCCCGGCCGACACCGCCGCCTTATTTCTTCATATTGTCGAGCCCCGCGACCACGCCGGTCTTGGTCGACGGATTGCTGGCGTTGGGCTTTTTGGGCTTTTCGGCCTTGGGTTTGCGGACTTCGCGGTTCGTTTTCTTCTGCCCTTTGGCCATGATCAATACCTTGGAGGCGGCGGACGCCGTTGCCCGTCGCCGGCGACCCTAGGCGCAACGGCGCCGCGCGTCGCCTGTTTCCGGCGCGCCCGCTCATGCCGACACTCCATCCCAGAGCAGTTTCGCGCCGAGTAGCACCATCAGGACATAGACGATCACATAGAAGCGCGCGGGGTTCATGCGTTTGAGCCAGCGCACCGTCAGCAAGGTACTGACGATCGCGAGCGGCATCAGCAGCAGCGCCGCGACCACCACCTCGTGCGGAAAGGCGCCGAGCGCCAGATAGGCGGGCACCTTCATCCAGTTTATAGCCGCGAACAGGATCGAGCTCGTCCCGATGAAGACGAGATGCGGCAGGCGGCGCGGGGTCACCCACATCTGGAACGGCGGCCCGCCGGCGTGCGCGATCTGGCTGGTGAGGCCGGTCGCGATCCCGAACAGGCTGCCGACCCAGCCCGGCGAGGTCGACGGTGCGACGACACGCCCGCCGCGCTCGACCCACAGGCGATAGAGGCCGAAGAGCATGGTGATCCCGCCGAGTGCCGCCATCAGCTGCGCCTCATTGACTTGCTCCGCGAAATAATAGCCGGCGAAGATGCCGACCGCCGCGCCGGGCAGCATCCAGCCGATGATCCACCCGTCCCACGTCTGGCGGAACGACCAGACGCTGACGACGTCCTGCACGATCAGGATCGGCAGCAGCAGCGCCGCCGCGGTCGCGGGCGGCAGCACCAGCGCGGCAAGCGGGGTCGCGAGCGCGCCGACCCCGGCGAGTCCGCCCTTCGCCATGCCGAGCAGCACCACCGCGACGATCAATATCGCCAGCGTCACCGGATCGGCCAAGATGCTCATGCGTCGGGCATCTCGGGCAATTGCCAGTCGATCGTCCCGCGCCCGTTGGCCGACAGGAAGGCGTTGGCTTGGCTGAACGGCTTCGATCCGAAAAAGCCGTTGTGCGCCGACAAGGGCGAGGGATGCGGCGCGCGCAGGATCAGGTGCGGGCTCCCCGCCCCCAGCCCCGGCACGTCGGCGGCCTTGCGCTGCGCGTGGCTGCCCCACAGGATGAAGACCTTGGGCGCCGGATCGGCGGCGACCGCCGCGACCGCGGCGTCGGTGAAACGCTCCCAGCCGCGCTTCTGGTGCGACGCCGCCATGCCCGCCTCGACCGTCAGCACATTGTTGAGCAGCAGCACGCCCTGATCGGCCCAATGTTTCAAATAGCCGTGTCGCGCCGGGGGGATGCCCAGGTCGTCGCGCATTTCCTTGTAGATATTGACCAGGCTCGGCGGCGTCCGCACCCCGGGCTGCACCGAGAAGCAGAGCCCATGCGCCTGATCGGCGCCATGATAGGGGTCCTGCCCCAGGATCACGACGCGGACCTCGCTTGGCGGGGTCGCGTCGAGCGCCGCGAACCAGTCGCGCGGCTTGGGATAGATGGTCTTGCCCTTCGCGCGCTCGCCGGCGAGGAACGCCTTCAACTGTACCATATAAGGCAAATCGAACTCGCCGCCGATGCGCGCGAGCCAGTCGGGATGAAGCTTGACCTCGGCCATGCCGAGCCTTTGACCGGAGCTGGCGCGCCTTGTCCAGCGGCTATTGGCCCGCTAGGCACGGCGCGCACATAGGGGATCATGGCAATGGCAATCGGCGAAGCACTGGACCAGCTCGAAGCGGTGGTGAAGGCGCGCCTTGAAGCTGGCGACGCCGAAGCCTCCTACGTCGCGAGCCTCGCCGCCAGGGGCCGCGGCAAGATCGCGCAGAAGCTCGGCGAGGAAGCCGTCGAGACCGTCATCGCCGCGATCAGCGAGGACGACAAGGCGCTGGTCGGCGAAGCGAGCGACCTGATCTTCCACCTGTCGATCCTGCTCGCCGAGCGTGGCCTTGCATGGACCGACATCGCCGCCGAACTGACCCGCCGCCACGGCACCTCGGGGCACGCCGAAAAGGCCGCGCGCCCGTCCTGACATCCCGCAATAGGAGCGACCATGCCGATCGACGCCACCCTCCCCTATGACGACAGCAACATCTTTGCGCGCATCCTGCGCGGCGAGCTGCCGTGCAAGAAGGTCCATGAGGACGCGTTCAGCCTCGCCTTTCACGACATCAATCCGCAGGCGCCGCTGCACATATTGGTGATCCCCAAGGGCCCCTATGTCAGCTGGGACGATTTTTCCGAACGCGGCAGCGACGCCGAGATCGCGGGTTTCGTCCGCGCGGTGGGGCAGGTCGCGCGCGACCTCGGCCTCGTCGCGCCCGGCTACCGCCTGCTGGCGAACGTCGGGCTCGACAGCCACCAGGAAGTGCCGCACCTCCACGTGCATCTCTTCGCGGGGCAAAAGCTGGGGCCGATGCTGGCGCGCTGAAAATCCTCCCCGGAACGGGGAGGGGGAACATGCGAAGCATGGCGGAGGGGGGCCGGTCCTCACGCAACGCTGGCGGGCCACGATAGCCCCCTCCGTCAGCAGCTTCGCGGCTGCCACCTCCCCGTTCCGGGGAGGAATGACATCGGCCGAATCACCGCGAATTCGATTTGTCAGTGATCCAGATCACAGCGCCGTCACGCATTGCGATTAACCGTGCGCGCCATGCGGCAGCGGGTGGACAGCGCCCCCTGTTTCCAGCAGGATAGCGCATAGGCCACGGGGAGACACGGCAATGGCGGGATGGCGGGCTTGGGGCAGGACCCTCGCGGCGAAAGCGAAGCTGGCGCTGATCGTCCCGCTCGCGGGCCTGCTCGCCGCCACCAGCGCCGACACCATCCCGCAGGTCATCCTCGCCACCCCCGGCAGCGCGGGCAATGGCGACGGCACGATCGCGCGCTTCACCTTGCGCTTCTCCGACGACATCGTGCCGCTCGGCGACCCGCGCGCCAAGGCGCCCGCCAAGCACGACTGCCCCGTCCCCGGCACCGGCCGCTGGGTCGACACGCGCACCTGGGTGCTTGAATTCGACAAGGCGCTGCCCGGCGGGGTTACCTGCAACGTCGAGCTGGTCCCGAACCTGCGCACCGCCGCGGGGACCTGGGTCGGCGGCAACAGCCGCTTCGAGATCGATTCGGGCGGCCCCTCGGCGCGCGCGGTGCTCGTCGGCGGCACTTATGACGGGATCGAGGAGGACCAGATCTTCCTCGTCGCCACCAATGTCGCCGCCGACCGCGCCTCGGTCGGCCGCTACGCCTATTGCGCGGTCGATGGCATTGGCGAGAAGATCCCCGTCGACGTGCTGAAGCCCGAGATCGCGAGCGAGATCCTCGACGGCCTCGGCCAGACCAATTGGGACCGGCAGGAATTCGCCTATAACGGCAACCTTCCGCTCCGCCTCCCCGTCGCGGGCGCCGACCGCAACCAGGTGCTCGAGCGCATCGTCCCGGTCAAATGCCGCCGCCCGCTGCCCCCCGGGCGCGAGATGGCGCTCGTCTGGGACGCGCGCATCCAGCAGGCCGGCGCGCCGTCGCGCACCGCCGGCCGCGACCAGCGCTTCGATTATGACGTCCGCCCCGCCTTCACCGCGAAGATGTCGTGCAGCCGCGTCAACCCGCAGGCGGGCTGCAACCCGCTGAAGGACATCACGCTGAGCTTCGCCTCGCCCGTCGCGCGCGACGTCGCGCTCGCCGCGACGCTGAACACCGCCGACGGCAAGAAGATCGCCGCGAAGCTCGACGACGACGACAAGAACGACGCGCATGTCACCTATGTGCGCTTCACCGGCCCGCTGCCGCAGAATATCGACGCGACGCTGATCCTACCCGCCGACGTCGCCGACCAGAGCGGCCGCAAGCTGCAGAACCAGTCGAACTTCCCGCTGAAATTCCACATCGACCGCGCGCCGCCGCTGGTCAAATTCGCCGCCAGCTTCGGCATCCTCGAGGCGGGCGAGGGGGGCATATTGCCCGTCACCGTGCGCGGGGTCGAAGCCTCGCTCGCGCAGTCGAACCTCAAGATGCCCGCGACGGCGCTGCGCGTCGGCGACGACGATGCCGCGATCGCGCGCTGGCTGAAGCGCGTCGACGACGCCGACGACACCGACTATCGCGAGGAGCGCGACGCGACCGGCAAGGAAGTCACGGTCAACTACACCGGCACCAAGTCGGTGTTCGACGGCGCCCCCGCGGGCGGCGAACGCCGCGAGATGCAGCTCAGCCCCGCCGCGGGCGGCAAGGAGTTCGAGGTCGTCGGCATTCCCTTGACCGAAAAGGGCTTCCACGTCGTCGAGATCGCGAGCCCCGAGCTCGGCGCCGCCTTGCTCGGCCGCAAGGCGACGCGCTATGTCACCACCGCCGCGCTCGTCACCAATATGGCGGTGCATTTCAAATGGGGTCGCGAAAGCTCGCTCGCCTGGGTGACCGCGCTCGACACCGGCCTGCCCGTCCCCGGCGCCGAGGTCCGCGTCACCGACGCCTGCACCGGGCGCCAGCTCGCGCGCGGCACCGCCGACAAGCAGGGCCGCCTCGCCTTCCCGAGCGGCCTGCCGCAACCCGAAACCTATGCGAGCTGCGAGGAGGAGCCCAACCCCGCGGTCAGCGAGGGCCATGCTTTGATGGTCAGCGCCCGCAGCGGCGACGATTTCAGCTTCACCCTCACCGACTGGGGCAACGGCATCCGCCCCTATGACTTCGACCTGCCTTACGGCTGGTCCGAACGCGAGGACATCCTCCACACCGTCTTCGACCGCGCGCTGGTGAAGGCCGGCGAGACGGTCAATATGAAGCATATCCTGCGCCGCCCCGTCGGCACGGGCTTTGCGACGCCCAAGCCGATGGCGGGCAAGCTCCGCCTCGTCCACCGCGGCTCGGACACCGAATTCTCGATGCCCTTCAGCATCGACGCCTCGGGCAGCGGCGAGAGCGTGTGGAACGTCCCCGCCTCGGCGCCGATGGGCGACTACGACCTCGTTTTCGTCACCAAGGACAAGGACGGCGAGGACAAGACGATCTGGTCGTCGCAGTCGGTCAAGGTCGACGAATATCGCCTGCCGACGATGAAGGCGACCGTCACCGGGCCCAAGACGCCCCCAGTGCGCCCGACGCAGGTGCCGCTGTCGCTCTTCGTCGGTTACCTGTCGGGCGGCCCCGCGCCCAATATCCCGGTCGAGATGCGCACCAGCTTCTCGCCGAGCTGGTCGCCCCCCGAGGATTATCGCGACTGGGATTTCGACGGCGCGGCGATCAAGGAAGGCGTCGTCCAGCTCGACGACAGCGGCGAGGAGCCCGCCGCCGAGATGCCGCTCGCGCGTTCGGTGCCGCTGCGCCTCGACGCCAATGGCAGCGCGACGACGACGGTGTCGGTGGACCAGCCGATCACCGAGCCGACCCAGATGGCGGTCGAGATGGATTATGAGGACGCCAATGGCGAGACGCTGACGTCGAGCCGCCGCATCACCCTCTTCCCCTCAGCGGTACGGTTGGGCCTCAAGACCGACGGCTGGCTGATGCGCGACAACGATCTGCGCCTCAATTTCGTCGCCCTCGACCTCGACGGCCGGCCGCTGTCGGGCCAGCGCGTCCAGGTCGCGCTCTACAGCCGCGAGATCATCACTGCACGGCGGCGCCTGATCGGCGGCTTCTACGCTTATGACAACCAGGTGCGCACCACGCGCCTCGCCGCAACGTGCAGCGCCTCGACCGACAAGCTCGGCCGCGCGCGCTGCGCGATGGCGCCGGGCGTCTCGGGCGAAGTCACCGTCGTCGCCACGACCGTCGACGCCGACGGCAACGAGGCGCGCGCCGTCCGCTCGGTCTGGCTCGCGGGCGACGACGACTGGTGGTTCGGCGGCGACAATGGCGACCGCATGGACGTGATCGCCGAAAAGCCGCGCTACGCCGCGGGCGACACCGCCAGCTTCCAGGTCCGCATGCCCTTCCGCGAAGCCACGGCACTCGTCACCGTCGAGCGCGAAGGCGTGCTTTCGAGCTTCGTCGTGCCGCTGAAGGGCACCAACCCCGTCGTAAAGGTCAAGCTGCCCGCGACCTATGCGCCCGACGTCTATGTTTCGGTGATGGCGGTGCGCGGGCGCGTCACGGGCAACGAAAGCTGGTTCCGCAAGCTGAAACGCGCGGCGGGTTTCAAGATCGAGAACAGCGAGGGCGCCCCGGCGACCGCGCTCGTCGACCTCGCCAAGCCGAGCTACCGCATGGGCATCGCGCGCATCAAGGTCGGCTGGGAAGGGCATCAGCTCGGCGTGAAAGTGACCTCGGACAAGGCCAAATATGCCGTCCGCGAAACCGCGAAGGCGAGCATCGAGGTCAAGGGACCGAACGGCAAGGCGCCCGCGAACGCCGACGTCGCCTTCGTCGCGGTCGACGAAGCGCTGTTGCAACTCGCGCCGAACGAAAGCTGGAAGCTGATCGACGCGATGATGGGCGAACGCACGCTCGACGTGCTCACCTCGACCGCGCAAATGCAGGTCGTCGGTAAAAGACATTACGGCCGCAAGGCGCTCGAACCCGGCGGTGGCGGTGGCGGCGACCTCTCGGGCCTGACGCGCGAGGATTTCCGTCCCGTGCTGCTGTGGAAGGGCCGCGTGCCGCTCGACGCCAAGGGGCGCGCCACGGTCGACGTGCCGCTCAGCGACAATCTCTCGGCCTTCCGCCTCGTCGCGATCGCGACCGACGGATCGCAATATTTCGGCACCGGCGAGACGAGCGTCCGCACCGTGCAGGATCTCGGCGTCTTCGCCGGGCTCCCCGACCTGGTCCGCACCGGCGACACCTTCGACGCGCGCTTCACCCTGCGCAACGGCACCGACAAGGCGATGACCGTCACCGCCAATGCGACTCTGTCGCCTGCGGTCGCGACCGCGCCGCCGCTCACCGTCACGATCCCCGCGGGGGGCGCGGTGCCGGTCAGCTGGTCGGTCGTCGCTCCGGAGAATGCCGGGCCGATCGAATGGACCGTCGACGCCGCGTCGAAGGACGGCAAGGCGCGCGACCGGCTGGTCTTCCAGCAGATCGTCGAACCCGCGGTGCCGATCGAGACCTGGGCCGCGTCTTTGTTCCGCGTCGGCCCCGACACCAGCCTGCCCATCGGCGTTCCCGAGGGCGCGCTTCCCGGCGGCTATGTCGATATCGCGCTCGCGGGCACGCTCGCGCCGCCGCTGTCGGGCGTGCGCGACTATATGGGCGTCTATCCCTACAACTGCTTCGAACAGTCGACCTCGCGCGCGGTCGCGCTGAACGATGTCGGCCGCTGGCAGGCGCTGGCGGGGGCGATACCGACCTATCTCGATAAGGACGGGCTGCTCCGCTACTGGCCGAACGAGCGGCTCGAGGGCTCGGCCGAGCTCACCGCCTATGTCCTTGCGATCACCGCGGCAAACGGCTTCGCCATCCCCGACGATTCGAAGGCCAAGATGGTAAGCGCGCTGCAAGCGGTGGTCGAGGGACGCCTCACCCGCAAGGGCTATGGTCCCTATGACATCCGCCCGGTCCGCGTCGCCGCGCTCGCCGCGCTCGCGCGGAACAATGCGTCGAGCGCGAAGCTGGTCGCGGCGATCGACATGGTCCCCGCCGACATGGCTACGGGCACGCTCGCCGACTGGCTCGTCGCGATCGAGCGCACCCCGAACGTTCGCAACGCCCCGGCGCTGCGTGCGGCAGCCGAGGCCGAGCTCAGGAAGCGCCTCGTCTACGAAGGCACGCGCGTCGACCTCGTCGACGATGCGAAAGCGCCGTGGTGGATGATGGTCAGCGGCGACGAGATGGCGATCAAGACGCTCGACGCGGTGCTCGGCCGCAAGGGCTGGGAGAATGATGCGGGCAAGCTGATGGTCGGCGTCGCGCAGCGCCAGCGCAAGGGCCATTGGGACACCACCCCGGCCAATGCGTGGGGCGCGGTGACCGTGCGCCGCTTCGCCGAGCTCTATCCAGCCGCCGCGATCACCGGGATCAGCCGCATCGAGCTGATGGGCGCGAGCGCGAGCCAAAGCTGGCCGCTCGTCGAGCCGGTGACGCCGCTCCGCGTGCCGCTCGTCACGGGCAAGATGAGCCTCCGCCACGAGGGCAGTGGCTCGCCCTGGGCCGTCGTCAGCGTCAGGGCGCCGGTGCCGCTCAAGGAGCCGCTCAACGCCGGCTATCGCATCAAGCGCTCGGTCAGCGTGATCAAGGCGGCGACGCCCGGCACGTTGACGCGCGGCGACGTGATTAAGGTGCGGATCGCGGTGGTCGCCGCGGCCGGCCGCACCTGGGTCGTCGTCAACGACCCCGTGCCCCCCGGCGCGACGATCGTCGGCAACCTCGGCGGCCAATCGCAGATGCTCGGCGAACAGGCGGGCGGCGAGGGCGCGTGGCCGAGCTATGTGGAACGTGGGAAAGACAGCTGGCGCGGCTATTTCGGCTGGATGCCCGCGGGCACCCACGCGGTCGAATATGTCGTGCGCTTGAACGGCTCGGGCAAGTTCAACCTGCCCCCGACGCGCGTCGAGGCGATGTACTCGCCCGCAATCCGCGGCCAGTGGCCCAATGGGTCGCTGACCGTGGTGAGCAACGCGGAGTAATGGTGCAAAGACGTACCTTTCCATCTCCGTCATGTGGTTGAAGCAATGCCCCTCAATCTGGATCGTCATCCCGGCGAAGGCCGGGATCTCGCCCTCGCCTTCTCATGCACCGGCGAGATCCCGGCCTTCGCCGGGATGACGAACAGTGAATAACCGGCTACCGGCGCGCCGCCGCTGGTTTGACGCCCTCGCCTGGGCGGTGCTCGCGCTGCTCATCCTCACCACCGTCGCGCACCTGCTGACCAAGCCCCCCGCGATGCCATCCTACGACGAGGTCCGCAAAAGTTGGCAGCCCAGCGAAGCCTGGCTCTACGACCGCGATGGCCGCCTGCTCGACAGCGAGCGCGTCGATTTCGAACGCCGCCGCATGGCGTGGGTGCCGCTGGCCGACATCGCCAAACCGGTGCGCGACACTGTCGTCGCCAGCGAGGACAAGCGCTATTGGTCGCACGGCGGAGTCGACTGGCTCGCCATCGCGAGTGCGGCCAAAACCCGCCTGAATTTGGGGAGGACCGGCGGCCGCTCGCGCGGTGCCTCGACGCTGCCGATGCAGCTCGCGGGCTTCCTGTCGCCCGAACTCGCGCTTCCCGGCCAGCGCGGCTGGCTCGCCAAGATCCGCCAGATGCGCGCGGGGCAGGCGCTCGCGGCGGACTGGACCCGCGAACAGATGCTCGAGGCCTATTTCAACCTCGTGCCGCTGCGCGGCGAGACGCAGGGCATCGGCGCCGGCGCGCGCGCGCTGTTCGGCAAGAAGCCCGCCGACATGGACCGCACCGACGCCGCGCTCTTCGCCGGCCTGCTCCCCAACCCCGCCGCGGGCGCCGACACCCTCGGCCAGCGCGCCTGCCGCGCCGCGCAAGCGAAGGACTGCACGCCGCTCCGTCTCGCCGCCGCCACACTCGTCTCGGGCGAGCGTATCGCGCAGCTCGACCCCGCGCTCGCGCCGCACCTCGCGGTCCGTCTGCTCGACAAGCCCGGCAAGCGCGTCACCACCACGATCGACCGCCGCATCCAGGAAGCGGCGATCGTCGCGCTCAAGCGCCAGCTGTCGGGGCTCGGCGCCGATCGCGTGCGCGACGGCGCGGTGGTCGTGCTCGACAATGCGACCGGCGACGTGCTCGCTTATGTCGGCGGCGTCGGGCTCAAATCGACCGCGGCGCAGGTCGACGGCGCCAATGCACGGCGCCAGGCGGGCTCGACCTTGAAGCCGCATCTCTATGCGCAGGTGATCGAGCATCGCTGGCTCACCGCCGCCTCGATCCTCGACGACAGCCCGGTCCAGCTCGACACCGCCTCGGGGCTCTACGTCCCCAAGAATTACGACCATAGTTTCAAGGGGCCCGTCAGCGTCCGCCACGCGCTCGCTTCGTCGCTCAACGTCCCCGCGGTGCGCGCACTCGTCATCGACGACGTCCAGCAGTTCCGCGACCGCCTGTGGGCCTTGGGTTATCACGGCCTCGTCGAGGACGGCGAATATTATGGCTTCAGCCTCGCCCTCGGCTCGGCAGAGGTGTCGCTGGTAGAACAAGCCAACGCCTTCAGAACACTGGCAAATTCCGGAAACTGGTCGCCCGTGAACTATGACGCTACGCGGCACCTGCGCCAACATCCGCCGCAGCCGATCGTCGCCCCCGCCGCCGCCTTCATCGTCGGCGACATCCTCGCCGACGCCGCCGCGCGCACCGACGCCTTCGGCGCCGACAGTGCGCTGCGCCTGCCTTTCTGGGCGGCAGCGAAAACCGGCACGTCGAAGGGCATGCGCGACAATTGGTGCATCGGCTGGTCCGACCGCTTCACCGTCGCGGTGTGGGTCGGTAACCTCGAGGGCGATTCGATGCGCGCGGTGTCGGGCACCTCGGGGGCCGCGCCAGTGTGGCGCGACGTGATGCTCGCGCTTCATACAGGCAGCCCCGGCAGGGCGCCCGCCATGCCCGCCGATGTCGAGGCGCGCCAGATCGCGCTCCCCGGCACGCGCGAACCGCCGCGCCGCGAATATTTCATCCGCGGCACGGGCCAGGCCGAAATGGCCGCCGCCCCCGCCGCGTCGCGCCGCCCGCGGATCACCAGCCCGGTCAGCGGCAGCGTCTATGCGCTCGATCCTGACATTCCGCTTGATCGCCAGCGCCTCGCGGTCGCGGTCAGCGGCGAGGTCACCGGCTACCGGCTGATCCTCGACAAGCGCCCGCTCGGCGACGCCGACGCAGGCCAGCAGATATTGCCGCGCCCGGGCAGCCACATGCTCGCGCTCGTCGACCCCGGCGGGCGGATGGTCGACCGCGTGCGCTTCACGGTGCGATAAACCGCCCGTCACACGCCTGAAATTAAGTTGCGCTGACGAAAGGAGCGTTTACTCTATCCCGCCATGAGAGGCCCACACCGGGCCCCAAAGGGGAAATTTGGATGATATTTGGTCGCGTCAAACCGCTCGACGCCATCTTGGCCACCGCCGAGAAAAAGTCGCTGCACCGAACCCTCGGTGCTTTCCAGCTCACCCTGTTCGGCATCGGCTGCGTCATCGGCACCGGCATTTTCGTGCTGACCGCCGCCGGCGCGCAAAAAGCCGGACCGGGCCTGATGCTCGCCTTTGCCATCGCGGGGCTGATCTGCATCGTCGCGGCGCTCTGCTATGCCGAGATCGCGGCGATGATCCCGGTCGCGGGCTCCGCCTATACCTACACCTATGCAACGATGGGCGAGGTACTCGCCTGGACGGTCGGCTGGGCGCTTGTCCTCGAATATGCGGTCGCGGCGTCTGCAGTGTCGGTCGGGTGGTCCGGCTATCTCAACGGCCTGTTGTTGGAGTTTTTCGGCTTTCAATTCCCCGCGGCCTTGGCGGGAGCGCCGTTGGCACTCGGCGGTATTGAAGGGGGCATCATCAACCTGCCTGCGGTCTTCATCGCATTGCTCATCACCTGGCTGCTGATGATCGGCACCACCGAAAGCGCGCGCGTCAATGCCGTGCTGGTCGCTATCAAGGTTACGGCGTTGACCGCGTTCATCGCCCTGACTTTACCGAGCGAGGCCTTCTCGACCGACAAGTTCAACCCCTTCCTCCCCGCCGGGGTCTTTGGCGGCTTCGGTTCGGGCCTTGGCGCGGTCGGCGCGGCGGCTACAATCTTCTTTGCTTATGTCGGGTTCGACGCGGTTTCCACTGCGGCGGAAGAAACCAAGAACCCCCAGCGCAACGTCCCGATCGGCCTGATCGGCTCGCTGCTTTTCTGCACCGTCTTCTATATCCTTGTCGCGGCGGGCGCGGTCGGCACGGTCGGCGGCCAGCCGATCATGGGACCCAACGGCATCCCCTTCCCGGCGGGTTCGGAAGAGCTGGCGCGCCAGTGTGCCACCTTCGCCGCCGACCAGCTGCCGCTGGTCTGCTCGAACGAAGCGCTTGCGCATGTGCTGCGCCAAATCGGCTGGTCGGGCGTCGGCAACATGCTTGGCATCGCTGCCTTCGTAGCGCTGCCGTCGGTCATCCTGATCCTGCTCTTCGGGCAGACCCGCGTCGCCTTCGTGATGAGCCGCGACGGCCTGCTCCCCGAATCGTGGAGCAAGGTGCATCCCAAGTGGAAAACCCCCCATGTCATCACCGCGATCACGGGCATCGTCGTCGCTTTCGCGGCGGCGTTCCTGCCGGTCGGCAAGCTCGCCGACATCGCCAACGCCGGTACGCTCTATGCGTTCATGATGGTCGCCATCGCGGTGATGATCCTGCGCAAGACCGCCGCCAACACGCCGCGCGCCTTCAAGACGCCGGCGCTGTGGCTGATCGGCCCGCTGACCATCGCGGGCACGATCTTCCTCTTCCTCAACCTGCCTTTCGAGGCGATGATCGTCCTCCCCATCTGGGGCGCGATCGGCCTCGTCTTCTATTTCCTCTACAGCCGCAGCCGCAGCCACCTCGGCCGCGGCATCGTCGAGGTGCACGAGGACGACCTCGAGCCCCACGCGCCGATCCACGACTGAGCCGGATCGACACCCAATGCAAAGGGGCCGCCGCAGCGAAGGCTGCGGCGGCCCCTTTCTTTTGCGCGTCAGAAAGGGCTTTTCGGCGCGGTGCCCGGGCGGGTGAACAACCGGCCGCGCTCGGCCCACAGGACCAGCGCCAGTCCGGCGGTCGCACAGCCGAGAAAGGCATAAGCGAGCGGCAGCGTCGAGCCGTCGTACTGCTGGCCGATGAACGCACCCACGCATGCCGCGAGCAGGGTCTTGGCAAAGCTCTGATAGGAGGAGGCGATGCCGGCCATATGCCCGAAATCCTCCATCGCGATCGACCCGAAATTGCTGCCAATGAAGCCGATCAGCCCGACATTGACCATCATCAGCACGGTGAACATCGCCAGCGTCTCGGCGCCGCTGAGCGCCGCGACGATCTGCGCGATCGAGGTCGCAATGAAGGCGAAGACCGCGGTCTGCGACACGCGCCGTGCGCCGAAGCGCTCGACGATCGCGGCGTTGGAGAAATTGGCGATCGCGATGCCCACCGCGACGCAGGCGAAGACGAGCGGGAACAGCGCCTGCGCACCGAACACCTCGGCGATGATCTGTTCGCTGCTGTTGAGATACCCGAACAGTGCGGCCTGCATCACCCCCGCGGCGAACATGTATCCCGCGGCGCGGCGGTGGCGCATCACTGCGCTCCACCCGGCGACCATCGTCCGCCAGTCGAGCCCGCGGACGTCGGCGGGATCGAGCGTTTCGGGCAGACGGCGCAGCCAGATCAGCATCACCACGCCCATCGCCGCGAGCACGAGGAAGATCGCGCGCCACCCGGCGAGCGCCGCGACCCCGGCGCCGATCGACGGCGCGATGATCGGGACGATCATGAAGACGAGGAAGATCAAGGACAGCCGCTTCGCCATCGCATCGCCCGAAAACAGGTCGCGGATCACCGCGACGACGACGACGCCGAGCGCGGCGCTGACGACCCCGTGGCCGAAGCGCAATGCGAGCAGCATCGGGAAACTGGTCGCGAGCCCGCAACCGATCGCGAAGATCGTGTAGGCGATCAACGCGGGCACGAACACGCCCTTGCGCCCGAAGCGGTCGGCGAGCGGGCCATAGACCAGCGCGCCGAGCGCGGTGCCGAGGATGTAGATCGAGATCACATATTGCCGGTCGTTCGCGACCGCGACGCCCAGCCCCTTGCCGATCGCGGGCAGCGCTGGGAGCATGGCGTCGATGGCGAGCGCGTTGAGCGCCATCAGCATCGCCATCATCGCGACCATCTCGCGCGGGCCGGGCAGGCGGCGCGTCGTTTCGGAAGGCGGCGGAGAGGCGGGGATATCGTGCATGGCAGCGGCGCTATGCTCCCCCGCCCCCCTTTTGGCCACCCCCGCAAAGCTATGCAGCGCAAAAGAAAAGGGCCGCCCCGCAGGACGGCCCTCTCCCGTTTCGATGTGTTGGCGATCAGCCCTGGCGCGTGCCGGTCATCGCCATCGAGCCGAACGGACCCGCCTTGATCGTGCCGGTCAGCGCGTCGCCGTCGATCGTCGCTTCGCATTCGAGCGTCATCGGCATCGGCACCTTCATGTTCATGGTCCAGGTCAGCTTGTTGCCGTCGACCTTGCCGTTCTCGACGTCGAGCGACCCCATCGCGCCGGCATTCTGGCCGGTGAAGGTCGCGCCGTCGCTGGTGACCGTGAAAACCGACTTCTGGTCGCCCATCGGCGACTTGGTGACGCAATCATAGCTGCCATCGACTTGAGACATTGCGGCTCTCCTTACTGAAACTGATGTTAGTTATCGAGAGTCACCGTTTCCACCGGCAAACCCAATCCGTCAAGCTGCGGTTTCACCACCGACGCATCGCCGACGACGACATAGACGAGCCCGTCGGTGCTGAGCGCCTTGCGCGCTGCGGCATCGACGTCCGCCGTGGTCATCGCCTCATAGGTCGCGGGCAGTTTTTCGTAATAATCGTCCGGCCGGTCGAACTTGACGATCGTCCGCAGCCCGCCGAGCACGTCGCCCGAGGTTTCGAAGCTGCCCGGCAGTTCGCGCACGCTGCCGTTGATCGTGCGCTGCAATTCCTCTGCCGTGACGCCCTTGTCGCCGAGGAAGGATTTGAGGTCGCTCTGCAGCTCCTTGATCGAATCGCCGGTGCGGTCGGCCTGCACCGGGGCGGCGGCGATCCAGGCGATGCGGTCCTTGTCGCCCGAGATGCGGCTACGCACGCCATAGGACCAGCCCTTGGTCTCGCGCAGATTGGTGTTGAAGCGCGACAGGAAATTGCCGCCGAAGATGTCGTTCGCCGAACGCAGCACCTCGAGGCTGTCGCTACCCTTGGCTTCGAGCACCTTGCCCGCGAGGATCACCGACTGCGGCGATTTGGGCCGGTCGAAGAGCAGGATGCGCGGCTGCGGCGCGGGGATCGCCACCTCGAAATGCTTGGCCGGCTTCGCCGTCGCCGGCGCCTTCCAATTGCCGAAGGCGGCGTCGAGCTGCTTGGTCACTTCCTTCAGCGTCGTGTCGCCGACGACGAAGATGCGCGCCATGTCCGGCCGGATCCAGGTCGAATGGAAGTTCGCGAGCTGGTCGCGCGTCGCCGCGGTCACCGCCTTGGCGTCGCCGAGGCCCGAGGGCGGGATGCCATAGGGATGGTCGGCGCCGTAGAGCACCGGCATCAACACACGCGACGCGATCGCATTGGGGTTGTTGAGCTCGGCCTTCAGCCGGTTGAGCTGCTGTGCACGCACGCGGTCGAGCTCCTTGGCGTCGAAGGCGGGATTACGGATATAGTCGGCAAGCAGCGTCAGCGACGGCGCCAGATTGGGCTTTAGCGCGAACAGGCTGAACACCGTCTCGTCGGCGTTGGCCGACGCGTCGATCTGCGCGCCGAGCCGCTCCTTCGCCTCGGCGAAAGCGATCGAATCGAGACTGGTCGTGCCCTCGTCCATCAGGCTGAGCATCAGCGACTGGGTGCCGAGCGCGCTGTGCGGATCGGCGGCGTAACCCGCATCGAAGCTGACCGCGACATTGACCGTCGGCACCGTCGCGCGGCGCGCGAAGACGACCTCGATCCCGTTCTTGAGCTTGGCGCGCTCGATCGCGGGGAATTCGAGCGCCTTGAGCCCGCTGACCGCGGGCAGCTGCGAGCGGTCGGCGATCGCGGTGCCGAAGCCCGTGTCGGGGCCGACATCGCCGAGCGCGGGGTTCCAGTAGCGATCGGGTTCGACCGCCGCCACGGCCTTGCCCTCGGTCACCGCGCCGCCGCGAGCCTCTCCGCCTTCGGTGCGTTCGCCGGGGGTGTAGGTCAGCGAGAAGGCCGGGCGCGACAGCCATTTATTGGCGACCGCCTTGACCTCTTCGGGGGTCGCTTTCGCCATCCGCTCAAGCTCGACCTTGTAATAGCCCGGGTCGTTCGAATAGAGCGCGCCTTCGGCGAGCGCGACGGCCTTGCCGCCGAAGCCGCCGACCGATTCGAGCCCAGCGATCACGCCGCCCAGATTGCTCGCCGCGGCGCGTTGCAATTCGTCCGCGGTCGGACCGGTCGTAAGGAACGCCGCGATTTCTTCGTCGAGCCGCCGACCGACGAGCGCCGGGTCGACCCCCGGCTTCACATCGGCCTGGACGAGCAGGATGCCAGCGTCCTCGAACGGCTGGGCAAAGGCCGAGACGCTGACCGCGACGGGGTCCTTGCGCACCAGCGCATTGTCGAGCCGCGACGAGGACAGCCCGCCGAGCACACCCATCGCCATCTGCAGCGGCACCGCCTCGGCATCGTTGAGCCCCGGGATCGCCCACATCCGATAGAGGCGCGTCGTCGGGATCAGATCCTTGACCTCCTTCGCGAGCGGCGCGGGCAGCGTCGGCACGCTGGTCGCGGGCGCCATCACGGCCGGGCCCTTGGGGATGTCGCCGAACCACTGCTGCACCTTGGCCTTGGCGGTCGCGACGTCGACGTCGCCCGCGAGCACCAGCACCGCATTGTTCGGGCCGTAATTGTCGGTGAACCATTTTTTCACGTCGTCGAGGCTCGCCGAATTGAGGTCGGCCATCGAACCGATGGTGCTGTGATGATAGGGGTGGCCCTTGGGGAAGAGATTTTCGAAAATCTCGTAGCGCAGCAGGCCATAGGGGTTGTTGTCGCCCTGGCGCTTCTCATTCTGGACCACACCGCGCTGGTTATCGAGCTTTTCCTGCGTCACCGCGCCGAGCAGATGCCCCATGCGGTCGCTTTCGAGGAACAGCGCCATATCGAGCGCGCCGGTCGGCACGGTCTCGAAATAATTGGTGCGGTCGACGTTGGTCGTCCCATTCTCGTCGGTCGCGCCGACCTGTTGCAGCGGTTCGAAGAAATCGCCCGGCGCATTTTCCGAGCCGTTGAACATCAGATGTTCGAAGAGATGCGCAAAGCCCGTCTTGCCCTTGGGCTCGTGCTTCGACCCGACGCGGTACCACACCGACACCGCGACGACCGGCGCCTTGCGATCCTCGTGCACGATGACGCGCAGGCCGTTGTCGAGGGTGAAGGCCTGATACGGAATATCGACCGCTTTCACCAGGTCGGCGATCGGCGCGGGGTCGGCGGCCTTGGCCTTGGCGAGCGCGGGCCCCGCGGCGACGAGCGAGGTCGACAGGGCAAGGGCGACGGCGAAACGATGGAAACGGGGCATGGATATCCTCTTGGCTCGAGATCGGGCGCGATGGCCCGTGCGACCATATGCCGGACGGCACTGTGTCAATGGTTTAGGACGGCAACGCGCCGCGTTCAAGGCCGATAGACGCGCGGCTTGCTAGCCCAGAGCGCGGCGGGATCGAAGAGCACGGGCTTGAGCTGGTGCTTCACGAAGAGCGGCGCCTGGTCGTTGTAATGCGGGCTCTCGGGCCGCGTGGTCGCCGACCCGAAGGGCTGGATCGATTCGGATTTGAGCGTGCCGTCGCGGCCCCAGGTGACGAACATGATGAAGCTGTCGCCGTGGCGCACCTTCAGCCGCCCGTCGGGCTCGGCATCCCACAGGGTCGAGGCGCGGATCGTGTCGTTGCCGCCGTCGAGCGGCAGGTCGATGCGATGCTCACCCTCGCCATGACGCAGCCGCAGCACGGTGCCGAGCCTGGGATCGAGCGTGCCGAAATGCTTTTGCAGATGGTCGGCGGCTTCCTTGAGCACCGTGCGCGGGTCGGGCTGCTCGGCGAGGCGCTGGTAATGGACGCGGTTCGCGGGACGCAGAATCATCAGCACGAGCGCATCGCCCTGCCCCTTGCCGTCGAGGTTCCAGTCCCACGCGCGAACCAAGGCCTGCGCCTTGGCGAGTTCGGGATCGCCCGCCAGCTTGAGCGCGAGAATGCGGTCGATCCATGCCTTGGCATAGCCGGTCTTCGCATAGGCGGTGTCATATTTGATCGCCTTCAGCCGCGCCTCGTCGATTTGCCCCGACGCCTCGAACAGATCGATCAGCCGCGACGCGCGGTTGCTCATATCGTCCTCGATCCCAAGCAGCGGCGAGAAGGCGGCGGCGTCGAGCTCGTCCCCCGGCCCCGCGGCGACCCACGGCGTGTTGTTGGCGTTCATCACATAGCCCGAGCCCGGATTGACCAGCGCGGGCACGCGGTTGAAGGGCAAGGTCTTGGTCCACAGGTCGGCCGAGGTGTCGCCGGGCAGGATGCCGCGCCAGTTGTATCCCGCGGGCCGGTCGGGGAACATCGCATTATAGAAGAGGCCGATATTGCCTTCGCGGTCGGCGTAGATGAAATTGGTCGCGGGCACGCCCTGCCCGGCCATCGCGGCGCGCCACTCGGCGAAATTCTTCGCCTTGTTGAGGCGATAATATTGGGTGACCATATTGGCCTGGTCGATGCCCGCGTAGCGGATCGCGAAGGCGCCCTTGTCGTTTTTGATCACCGGGCCGTGCACCGAGCGATAGACGGTGCGCGGGACAGGCAGAACGAAGGGGCCGAACCTCACCTTCAGCCACACGCGCTTCTTTTCGAGCGGGCGCCATTTCCCGTCGAAACGATAATTCTCGCCGCTGTCGTCGAGCACGAGTTTGTAGATGTCGTTCAGGTCGGGCCGGTTCACCGTATTGGTCCAGCCGAGATATTTGTTATGCCCGAGGAAGGGGTAAGGCGAACCGGGGAAGTTGGCGCCCGCGAAATCCCAGCCTTCCTCGCTGTGCACGACGAGTTCGTACCAGGCGACCCCGCCGGTCCATGGCTGATGCGAATTGGAGACGAGCCGCGTCGCGCCATCGGTCGAGCGGCCGGGCGCCACCGCCATCGCGTTCGAGCCATTCGCCGCGGGATCGCTGCCGAAGGGCGTGTCCTTGCGCGGCACCAGCTTGCCGGTGGCGTCGAGCTCGGGCCCGCCCTCGCGCCCCATGGGCTTGTCCTCGACCAGCGAGCCGAGCGTCGAATCGAGCCCGAAAAAAAAGGGCGAGCGCAGCACGAAGCCCGCGACGACATCTTCGCCGGTCACCGGGAACAGCCCCGACAGGCGGATCTCGTCGGGATGCTTGTCGGCGTAGCGGTTGAGCCCGGCCGCATAGGCGGTGAACAGCGCCCGCACATCGGCGGGCAGCTTGGGCCAGTCGCGCGCGGTCGTCGCGCGAACATCAAGCAGCGCGGCGGCATAGTCGATCGCCGCGCCATCCTGCCCGAGCATCGCCCCCGCGCGCCCGCGCGTCATCGCGAGCACCTCCTGCAGCGTCGAAAAATCATCCTCGGCATGCGCATAGGCGACGCCATAAGCGACGTCGGCGTCGGTCTTGCCGAAGATATGCGGCACGCCGAACGTGTCGCGCGCGATCTTGACGTCGGTGGGCTTGAAGCTCGGCGCCGCGGGCGGTTCGGCGGTGAAGGGTTCCCACACCGCGAGCGACACGCCGGTCAGCAGCAGCAACAGCAGCAGTCCGATTCCCAATTTGCGCAACATGCTGGTTCCTCTTGCGGTATCCGACGAAGGCGACTGTCTGACGGGGCGCGGGTCCGATGGCAAGCCGCTGTCGTTCGTCGAGTGCCGATTGCAGGGCGGAGCGGCCGTGCTAGGTCAGGGCAGGACCAAGATTGCCGGAATAACAGGGAGTTGATTTTCGATGCATACCAAGAGCCTGCTGCTTGCCGCCTGCCTTTCCATCGCGCCGCTGATGGCGCCCGCCGCCCTGGCGCAGGGCATTGCCGGATCGGGCGTCGTCCCCGGCACCGTCGCCAACAGCGCCGAGCGCCCGATCGGCTTCGCCGCAAGCGCACCCGCAAACGGCGTGCTGGTCGTGCTGATGAGCGACGCGGCGCTGCCCGACCTGACGGCCGTGGGCGTCGGCACGGGCGAGCGCGCGGCGATCGAGGCCGCCATTGCCGGCGCGAAATTCGAGGGCAAGGCCAATGCAACGCTGTCGCTGCGCGGGATCGGAGCGCACAGCCGCATCCTGCTCGTCGGCACCGGCGCCGCGCCGACGATGCTCGCGCGCGCCGAGGCCGCTGGCAAGGCGGCGCAGGAGATCAAGGACGCGGCGCCGGTGACGCTGACCGGCGCCTTCACCGGCGCCGAAGCCGCCGAGGCGGGCTATGGCTTCGCGCTCGGCCAGTATCGCTTCGACCGCTACAAGACTGTCGACCGCAAGCCGCCCGCGGCCGACGCGGTGACGATCGTCGGCGGCGACAGCGCTGCGGCGCAATCGAGCTTCGCGGCGCGCTGGCGCCCGCTCGCCGACGGCGTGCGCCTGTCGCGCGACCTCGCCAACGAACCCGCCAATGTCGTCTATCCCGAAAGCTTCGTCGCCGAGGTGCGCCAGGCCTTTGCCGGGGTCGGCGGGGTGACGATCGAGGTGCTCGACGAGGCGGCGATGCGCAAGCTCGGCATGGGCACGCTCGTCGGGGTCGGCCAGGGCAGCCCGCGCGGCTCGCGCCTGCTCGCGGTGCGCTATCGCGGCGCCGGCGCCAACGCCGCGCCGCTCGCCTTCGTCGGCAAGGGCATCACCTTCGATTCGGGTGGCATCTCGCTCAAGCCCGGCGCGGGCATGTGGGACATGAAGGGCGACATGTCGGGCGCCGCCTCGACCGTCGGCGCGGTGCTGTCGCTCGCCAAGTCGAAGGCGCCGGTGCATGTCGTCGCGGTTGCGGCGCTCGCCGAGAATATGCCCGACGGCAACGCCCAGCGCCCCGGCGACGTCGTGCGCACCATGTCGGGCAAGACGATCGAGATGCTCAACAGCGACGCCGAAGGCCGGCTCGTGCTCGCCGACGCCAATGAATATGTCGCCGACAAATATAAGCCGCGCGCGATCGTCAACATCGCGACGCTGACCGGCGCGATCGTCGGCGCGCTCGACAGCCAATATGCCGGACTCTTCGCGCGCGACGAGACGCTCGCGGCGCAATTGCTCGCGGCGGGCACGGTCAGCGGCGAGGAGCTGTGGCGCATGCCGCTCCACAAAAATTACGCGAAGAAGATCGAATCGGACATCGCCGACGTGCGCAACATCGCGCCCAGCGCGGGTCCCGGCGCGAGCATCGGGGCGCATTTCATCGGTTATTTCGTCGCCGAAACCACGCCTTGGGCGCATCTCGACATCGCGGGGATGAACCAGGCCGACAGCGCCTTGCCGCTGGTGCCCAAAGGCATGAGCGGCTTCGGTGTCCGCCTGCTCGATCAGCTGGCGCGCGGGGCGAACTAAGCTTTCGGAACGCCCCTTGTGTTGCCAAAAAGCAACACTATCTCTGTCGGCGAGAAAGGGGCTTTTCGCCATGAACCTCGAAAAATTCACCGACCGCGCCAAGGGCTTTTTGCAGGCGGCGCAGACCATCGCGATCCGTTTGAACCACCAGCGGATCTCGCCCGAGCATATCGCGAAAGCGCTGCTCGAAGACAATCAGGGCATGGCCGCCGGGTTGATCGCCAAGAGCGGCGGCGATGCCGCGCGCGCGGTGCAGGGCGTCGACGCGCTGCTCGCCAAGGTTCCGGCGGTGTCGGGTTCGGGCGCGCAAGCGACGCCCGGGCTCGACAACGACGCGGTGCGCCTGCTCGACCAGGCCGAACAGGTCGCCGCCAAGGCGGGCGACGGCTTCGTCACCGTCGAGCGGCTGCTGCTCGCTATGGTACTCGCCGCCGGCACCCCGGTCGCCAAGGCCCTCGCCGATGCCGGCGTGAAGGCCGACGCGCTCAACGCCGCGATCAACGAACTGCGCGGCGGGCGCTCCGCCGACACCGCCTCGGCCGAAGACCGCTACGAAGCGCTCAAGAAATTTGCGCGCGACCTCACCGAAGTCGCGCGCGAGGGCAAGCTCGACCCGGTGATCGGCCGCGACGAGGAAATCCGTCGCACCGTCCAGATCCTCGCCCGCCGCACCAAGAACAACCCCGTCCTCATCGGCGAACCCGGCGTCGGCAAGACCGCGATCGCCGAAGGGCTGGCGCTGCGCATCGTCAATGGCGACGTGCCCGACAGTTTAAAGGACCGCCGCCTGCTGTCGCTCGACATGGGGTCGCTGATCGCCGGCGCCAAATATCGCGGCGAGTTCGAGGAGCGCCTCAAGGGCGTGCTCGACGACGTCAAGGCCGCCGAGGGCGAGATCATCCTGTTCATCGACGAGATGCACACGCTGGTCGGTGCGGGCAAATCCGAAGGCGCGATGGACGCCTCGAACCTGCTCAAGCCTGCGCTCGCTCGCGGCGAGCTCCACTGCATCGGCGCGACGACGCTCGACGAATATCGCAAGCATGTCGAAAAGGACCCCGCGCTCCAGCGGCGCTTCCAGCCCGTCTTCGTCGGCGAGCCGACGGTCGAGGATTCGATCTCGATCCTGCGCGGCATCAAGGAAAAGTACGAGCTGCACCACGGCGTGCGGATCACCGACGGCGCGATCGTCGCCGCGGCGACGCTGTCGAACCGCTATATCTCCGACCGCTTCCTGCCCGACAAGGCGATCGACCTGATGGACGAGGCCGCGAGCCGCATCCGCATGGAGGTGGAGTCCAAGCCCGAGGAAATCGAGAGCCTCGACCGCCGCATCATCCAGATGAAGATCGAGGAAGCCGCACTGTCGAAGGAAAGCGACGAAGCGTCGAGGGACCGGCTCGCCGCGCTCCGCGCCGAACTCGCAAACCTCGAACAGCAGTCGGCCGAACTGACGCAAAAGTGGCAGGCCGAGAAGGAAAAGATCCACGCCGAGGCGAAGATCAAGGAAGAGCTCGACGCGGCGCGCTCGGCGCTCGAACAGGCGCAGCGCGCGGGCGACCTTGCGAAGGCGGGCGAGCTATCCTACGGCACCATTCCCGCGCTCGAACGGCAGCTCGAAGAGGCGCAGGCCATCTCCAGCAATGCAATGCTGCGCGAAGAGGTCACCGCCGACGATATCGCCGCGGTGGTCAGCAAATGGACCGGCATCCCCGTCGACCGCATGATGGAAGGCGAGCGCGAGAAATTGCTCGGTATGGAAGACACGCTGACCCAGCGCGTGATCGGCCAGGACGAAGCCGTGCGCGCGGTATCGACCGCGGTCCGCCGCGCCCGCGCCGGGCTGCAGGACCCCAACCGCCCGCTCGGCTCCTTCCTCTTCCTCGGCCCCACGGGCGTCGGCAAGACCGAGCTCACCAAGGCGCTCGCGCGATTCCTGTTCGACGACGACAATGCGATGGTCCGCATCGACATGTCCGAGTTCATGGAGAAGCACAGCGTCGCGCGGCTCGTCGGCGCGCCGCCGGGCTATGTCGGCTATGAAGAAGGCGGCACGCTGACCGAAGCGGTGCGCCGCCGCCCATACCAGGTCGTGCTGTTCGACGAGGTGGAGAAGGCGCATCCCGACGTGTTCAACATCCTGCTCCAGGTGCTCGACGACGGGCGCCTCACCGACGGGCAGGGCCGCACGGTCGACTTCACCAACACGCTGATCATCCTGACCTCGAACCTCGGCAGCCAGGCGATCGCCGCGCTGCCCGACGATGCGCCGATCGAACAGGCCGAACCCGCTGTGATGGAAATCGTGCGCGCGCATTTCCGGCCCGAGTTCCTGAACCGGCTCGACGAGATCGTGCTCTTCAACCGCCTCGCGCAGCGGCATATGGCGGGTATCGTCGATATCCAGGTCGCACGCGTCCAGAAATTGCTCACCGACCGCAAGGTGACGCTCGACCTCACCGACGCCGCGCGCGCCTGGCTCGGCCGCGTCGGCTATGACCCGGTCTATGGCGCGCGCCCGCTGAAGCGCGCGGTGCAGAAATATCTGCAGGACCCGCTCGCCGACCTGATCCTGAAGGGCGAGGTCAAGGACGGATCGACGATCCGGGTCGACGAAGGCGACGGGGCGCTGAAACTGACCCCGGCTTGATAGGAAATCCTCCCTGTGGCGAAGCCATGGGGAGGTGGCAGTCCCGCAGGGACTGACGGATGGGCCATGACGCGATGTCGCAGGCCCCTCCACCACCCTTCGGGCGGTCCCCCTCCCCAACGTTTCGCGGCCGGGAGGATTTTTGGCTTAAAGCCCCAGGCTCGCCAAATTCACCTTCACCCCGGCATAGACATAGCGCCCGCGGAAGCTCGACGGATAGTTGAGCTCGCCGACGTCGGGGTCGCGCCCGAAGAGGTTGTTCACGCCGGCATAGAACTGGAAGCGCTCGTCGTCGGTCTTGAAGCCGAGCTGGACGTCATGCTCCCATTTCTCGCGATAGAAGATATACTTCGGATCGACGAGATCAGGGTTCGCCTCGATCTGCTCGGTGGTGAAGCGCCGCGTCTTGCTGAAATAATTGACGCCATAGTTCAGCGACCAATTGTCCTTCACCCAGGTGATGTCGAGCGTGCCGTTCCACTTCGGCGCGAACGCCTCGGTGCGGTCGTCGTCGACCTCGGCCCCCGGGGTCGAGATGAACGTCAGCTTGTCGAGATAACCGCCCGCCAGCCGCACGTTGAACTGGCCCAGGCTGTCGCTCGGTCGGAAGGCGTAGTTGACCGTGAAGTCGGCGCCCGAGGTCGCGAATTCCGAGACGTTGAGCGGCCGCAACAGATAGTCCGAGACGAAGCCCGTCGTTGGATCGCGGGTGATCAGGTCGCAGAACTGGTTGTCGAGCGTCGGCTGGTCGACGCAGGCGTCGGCCAGATCCTGCGCCGTCGCCGTCGTGATCGCATTGGCGATCTTGATGTCGTACCAGTCGAAGGTCGCGACAAGCCCCGGAATGAAGCTCGGCCGCAGCACCACACCCGCGGTCCAGGTCTTGGCCGTTTCCTCATCGAGGAAGGGCGTGCCGATCGTGCGGCCCGGCAGCGACGCGGTCGCCTGCGGGTCGTTCGCCGGATTGAAGGTCGCCGGATCGACGCCGAGCGCGGTCAGCGTCGCGTTGCAGTTCGCCACGCGGAACGACGTGCCTTCGGCGAGATTGCTGGGATCGCACGGATCGTCGATGAACGAGAAGGCGCCGTTCTGCGGGGCGAACAGTTCGGTCAGGTTCGGTGCGCGCACCGCTTCCGAATAGGTACCGCGGAAGCGGATATCGCGGACCGGACCCCAGGTACCATCGACCTTCCACGTCGTCGTGGTCCCGATCGTCGAATAGTCCGAGAAACGGATCGCGGCGCCGAATTGCAATATGTCGGCGAAGGGCATGTCGCGCAGCACCGGAATGTTGATTTCGGCGAAAGCTTCCTTGACGTCGAAGCTGCCGCGTTCGGGGAATTGTGCCGCAAGGTCGGCGAGCGCATCCTGGACGAGGAAGGGGTCGGGGACGAAGTTCGACTTTTCCTTCCGGTATTCGGCGCCGAGCGCGAAACCGATCGGCCCGCCGGGCAGTTCGAACACCGCGCCGGTGTCGCCCGAGATCGAGGCGCTGACGACATGCTGCTGGACCTTGATCCGGTTTTCGAGATCGACGTTGATCCAGTCGAGCGCCGCGGCGCTCGGCGAACCTTCGCCGAAGATGTTGAGCGGCACGCAGCCGCTGTTCGCACCGGGGGTGAAGGTGATCGGCGTGGTGTCGGCCCCGATGATGATCCCATTGGGGTCGTTGCCGGGCGCGGTCGGATCGAGCGACGAGCGGCAGACGATATTGCCATTAGGCGTGCCCGTCAGGAACTGGCCCTGGTCGACGGCGTCGATCGCGGCGAAATAGCGGTCGCGCAAGCGGTAATTGGTGCTCAGGAAGCGCGTCTTGGTCTGGCCATAGACATAGCTGACCTCATATTTGAGATTGTCGGTCAGTTCGCCGTCGACGCCGATCACCCCGCGATAGGTGTCGCGTTCGGCATATTCACCGCGCACGCCGAGGTCGAAATTGTCGCGGCTGACGAGAACGCCGTCGGGAAGGAAGCCGACATCGCCGAAGATTCCGAGCGACAACGCATCGGGCACGATGGCGCCCCGGATCGCGGCGGGAATGAAGGGGTTGTCGGCCTGGATCGTGGTGAAGAAGTCGAACGACGGCTGCGCGAAGGAGAAATTCCTCGTCTTCACATATTTGGCTTCGACGAAGAAACGGAGCGCGTCGCTGAACTCGTAGCTGCCGAGCAGATTGACATTATGCTTCTCGGTCTTGGGCTGGAGGTCGCCCTGATAGCCCGCGATCGGGGTGCTGCTGCCCCCCTGCACGACGCCGCCCGATCCCGGAATCGGCGTGCCGAGGTCGTAGATCGTCCCCTCGCCGGTGAAATCGGGCGAGAAGTCGATGTCGACGTCGACCGCGCCGCCGGGCGAGCTGTCGGCGTAGCGGATGTCGTTGTAGAGGATGCGGTCGACGATGCTCGGATCGTCGGGAAAGTCGGCGAGGTTGCGGCGGAAGCTGAACAGATCGAGGTTGCGCCCGGATTTGCGCGCGCTGGCGGGCACACGCGAATCGCGGTTATATTCGTACGACACCGCGATATTGCCGCGGTCGTCCGAGAAATTGGTCCCCGCGGTCAGCGAGCCGTAGATGTTGTTCGCGTCGCCGCGCGACGAGATGCCCGTCTGAAAGCGCGCGTCGATCCCTTCGAAATCGCGCTTGAGCACGAAATTGACCACGCCCGACACGCCGTCGGCGCCATAGACCGCCGACACGCCGCCGGTGAGCACGTCGATGCGCTCGATCAGCGCATTGGGGATGGTGTTGATGTCGACCGACGCGGTGCCGGTGATGCCCGAGATATGGCGGCGGCCGTTGACCAGCACCAGCGTGCGTTCGGTGCCGAGGTTGCGCAGGTTGAGCAGGTTGATGCCCACCCCGCCGAACAGTGCGGTCGAACCGCCCGCATCGGCGGTGGTGCTCGACCCGAGCAGCGCGGGGTTCTGGACGAGCAGGTCGGTGAGGTTGGTGAGGCCCGACTGCTGGATCGTCTCGCTGTTGATCGAGGTCACGGGGTTGGGCGAATCGGCCTCGGGGCGCGCGATGCGCGATCCGGTGACGACGATGGCTTCGCCGTCGTCGGCGGTTTCGCCGGCTGCGGCCGCGCCAACGGGCGCCTCCTGCGCAACAGCGGGGGCGGCGGAGAGCGCCAGGGCGAGGGCGAGCGGCGCGGCGCCAAGGCGCAGGCTTCGCGAATCGACGAGTGTTTTCACGACAGAATTCCCTTTTTTAATGATGGGTCTGTCGCAAGGGGCAGCGGGCCAATGCGGCGCACGCCGGTTCCCCGACTACAGCCCACCCCATGTGCGCAGTCGGAGAATAGCGTTAATTATCCGTTATTTCGGCAATTCCCCGGTGCGTGAAGAATGATGTCGGGCGGCGATCGAAAAACAAGCCAAGACCGGCGAAGCGCCCTTGGGCTTCGACGAACGCCCGGTCGACACCATCGAAGGAGACTAGGCGGGCTGCCCGGTCAGCGCCGCGAGCCAGTCCGGTGCCGGCTGGTCGGCGTCATAATATTCGAAGATCAGGTGGATGCGCGGCGTATCGCCGCCGTTGGTCACCGCATGAACCCCCATATTATTGACCTCGGCCGCCTCGCCCTCGGCGATATGATAGGTCTGGCCGTCGATGCGGAAGAGCACCCGGTCGTTGGTCTCGATGGGGACATGGATCTTGTGCGGCCATTTCGCCGCGGGATTGGCGTCGCGGTGCGGCTGGATCACCCCGCCGGCCGGCATGCGCGCCAGCATCACGCGGGGGAATATGCCGTTCTGATAGCCATAGTCCGCGGTCGCCGCCGCCATCACCGGCGCGAGCAGCGCCTCCCACTCGTCCCACAGCGGCCGCGCATAGTCGGTGCGCCAGTCGCGCATGTTCGCAACGAAGCGAAAGACGATATGCGCGGTGGCGTCGAGCGCCTCGAACCGGTTCGGCTTGTCGGCATTCTCGGCCTGCCACAATGTTTCCGGAATCGCCGCCACCGCCTGCTTGAGCGCGGCGATGTCGACGCTGCCGAGGCGCCGGATGCTCGTCGTCTTGCGGGGATTGGGGTACATGGCTCAGCCTCTCCGGTCAGTAATCATAGCCGAAAAGCGCCAGATCGCGGGCATAGATTTTCGCGACGCCGTCGATCAGCTCCTGGTCGTAATAGTCGCGATAGTCGCCGCGCCGCGACCGGTTGGCATGGTCGAGCGCGGTCGTCGGAACGCCGATGCGCGCCGCGATCGCGTCGTACGACGCCTGCATCTCCTCGACCTTGCCGAGCATGTCGGCCTGCAGGCTGCCGCCCTGATCGGTGACGAACAGGTGCTGCGGGCGAAAGATGATGTGGTTCATCGGTGGCGCGGTGAACAGGAAATGCCGCATCACGCGCTTCGGATCGCGATCGAAACTGCCCTCGCGGCTGGTGGCGAAGGCGCAGTAGGAGACGAAGCGATCGAACGGATTGCGCACGAAGGCGAATTTGAAATAGCTCTGGAACGCCTCTTCGCCGAGGAAGGGCCGGACCTCGGCGAAGCTGATATGGCCGTGCCCCATGCGCGCAATCTCGGGGATCGGGAAGCTCTTCTCGACGAACAGCCGCGCCTGCTCCATGTCCTCCTCGCCCATATGCCCGCGCAGCGCATGCCGCACCGAATGCGTCCCCGTCTTGGGAATCGCGACGAAGATGAAGCGGTGCTTGTGCGAAACGATCATCGGGCGGGTCAGGCCGCGGCGGCGGCGGGAGCGGCGTTCGGTGCGGCGACCATGAAGACGAGCTCGGCGAGCGCGCGCTCGAGCGGTACCTCGTTGCCGATGAGCAGGATGCGCTGCGCCCCGATCCGCTGCAGGTCGCGCTGGACCGCCTCGATGAGCGCGCGATAGGCGGCGAGCCCCCTGGTGTCGGTGCCATGTTGCGCCCAGAGCGCGCCCCAGGCGTTGGCGAACTGCTCGAGCCGCTCGGTCGCCGCATCGAGCGCGGGCGACGGCGGGCATTGCCGGAGCAGGAAATCGACATGGCAGCGGATCTCCCACACCGACATGATCGCGGGCAGGTTGACCTGCTCATAAGCGAGCGGCGTGGCATAGCCGACCGAGCCCGGCGCCACCGTCTCGATCGGCTGCGCGTCGCGGCCATGGCGCTTCGCCTCGGCGATCATCGCCCATAATTTCTCGCCGCCGACGGTGTCGAGCACCAGATGGACGCGCTTCTGGTCGCCGGCATTCTTCACATTATGGAGGCAGAAGCTGTCGAACAGCCAGCATTCGCCCGGCGCCATATGCACCGTCTCGCTGTCGCAGCTGAAGGCGACCCCCGGATTGGTCACGACGGGAATATGGATGCGGATGTGCGTCCGCCAATAATAACCGACGTCGACATGCTCGGGCACCACCGCGCCCGGCGCGAGCCCCATCAACCGGCTGCGTCCCCATACCGCGCCGAGATCGGCGAGGATTTCCTTGATATAGGGGCAGCGATCGAGCGCATCGGTCGGCGCCATCGGCCCCGCGAAGCCGTTCGACACCTGCCCCGCCGGGGTGATCAGCGGCACCGCATCGTTGCCGGGCAGCCGCCCCGGATGCGGCAGCCACGCCGATTGGGGCAGCGCCGCCACCTCTTTTGCCAGCGTTTCCGCACAATATTGCCGCGGCAATTTGACCAGCGGCGTCCCGAGCTTCATTCGCCGGGCCGCGTCGGCTGGTAATTCTGCTGCGGCCGGTTGACCTGCTCGGCCAGTCCGCGCCTTTGCTCCTCGGCCATCGCCTCCCACTGGCCCCCGGTCTTGCAGATCTTGGTGTAGAAGCGCGTCCCCGTCTTCTGCGTGCGCTTGCACACCATCCGGTCCTTGGGATCGACGTTCGCGCCGTCCTCGGCAAAGGCGGGCACGGCGGGAAGCAGCGAGGCGGTGGCGAGCAGCGCCAGCATTTGAATTCCGCGCATGACAGCATGTCTCCAAAACAATATCGATTGGCGCGGAACATATTCCCCCGGTAGCCGGCCTGTCAAATCGATGTGTGCCGGAAAGCCGCGGGAAACGAAGGAAATGATCGACCATGGCCCTGGACTTTCGGCTGTCCGACGATCTCGACTGGGACGTGCTGCGCCGGCAGTTCGCGGTGCGCGGCCGCGTCGAGATCGCCGGCCTGCTCGCCGAGGGCCAAGCCGAGGCGCTACGCGCGCATCTCGGCGCACGGACCGACTGGAAACTGGTGATGAATGCCGGCGACAAGGTCTATGAGATGACGCGCGATGCCCTGGCCGCGCTCACGCCCGATCAGCGCCGAGCGCTCGAACGCCATATCGTCGATGCCGGCCGCGAAGGCTTTCAATATCGCTACGAGTCGATCCGCGCGCCCGACGGCGGCGACGCGGCCAGCGCCGACCCGGTGGCGCGCTTCGTCGCCTTCCTCTCCGCCCCCGCAGTGATCGAGCGGCTGAACCATGTCCTCGGCGGCGGCAGCGCCACCTTCGCCGACGGCCAGGCGACCAGCTATGACGAGGGGCATTTCCTGACCGCGCACGACGACGATGTCGCGGGCAAGCGGCGGCAGGCGGCCTATGTCTATTCGCTGATGCCGCGCTGGCGGCCCGAATGGGGCGGATTGCTGCTGTTCCACGGCGACGACGGCGGCATCGACGAGGGCTTTGCGCCGCAGATGAACGCGCTGCGGCTCTTCGCGGTGCCGCAGCTGCACAGCGTGAGCTATGTCACGCCCTTCGCGCGCGAACCGCGGCTGTCGATCACCGGCTGGCTGCGCGCGCGCGGCTGACCGCCGCGGCGGCCGCCGATCAGTTGCGGCGGATTTCGATCTGCGGCCGGTCGATCGCTTCGCGCAGGTCGCGCCGATGCTGTTCGGCGAGCGCATCCCACTGCGCCGCGGTCTTGCAAATCTTCTTGAAGAAGCGGGTGCCGGTCGCCTGCTGACGCTTGCACACCAACTTGTCCTTCGGGTCGACCGCGACTGCCTCTTCGTCGTTTGGCGATGCGAGCGCGGGAACCGACAGCAGCGGCGCCGACACCATCACGGCGAGCAGGTGGATGGCACGCATGAACAACCTCCCTTTGAACATCGCAAAGCTATTCGCTTGGCGTCCCGGCGTCAATTCGGTCCGGCGGTCAGTCGAGACGATAGCCATAGCGCTCGACCCACGGCGCGAGGATCGGCAGCACTTCGCGCATCTGCGCCTCGTAGCGCTTCCAGCGCCCGCTCGCCGACGAATAGATGGGCTCGAGCACCTGCGCATAGCTCGGCGTGCGGATATAGCCGCGCGCCGCGGCGGTCTTCTGGTGGTCGAGCGCATCCTCTTCCCAATCGAGACCGAGGAAGTCGAACAGCGGCCGCGTCGCCGCGCCCGCGTCGGCGACCATCGCCTCGTAACGCAGCATATGCATATCGATCGGGAAGACCGCCCGGCACGTCTCCCAATAATGGAAGATGCGGTCGTAGGTGCGGCTGGCGTTGGCGAGGTCGAGGAAGCTCGCCATCGCCTCGGTCGGCTTGAAATTCTGGATATAGCAGCTGAGCACGACGTCGCACGGATGACGCATCGCGAGGATGATCTTCGCGTCGGGAAACAGCCGGTGGATCAGCGGAATGCGGATCATCGACAGCGGATTCTTGTCGATCACCAGCTTGCCGGGCGGCGGGGGCGACAATTTGTCGAGTTCGGCGAAATAGCGGCGGCGCAGATCGGCAACCGCGGCGGCGTCGAGCGCGCGGATCGCGTCGAGATCGCCGAGCGACTTCGACAGGCCCTCGATGATCGGCAGCTCCTCGAGCACATGCGCGCCGCTGTTGCCCATCAGGATCGTGTCGAGCAGCGTCGTCCCCGAGCGCGGAAAACCGACGAGGAAGGCCGGTGCGGGGCGTTCGGCGGGCAGCGGCGGCGCGGCCCAGTCGGCGAACCACGCCGGCGTCGTCTGCTCGTCGAGGCGCGCGATCGCGCGCTGGTACGCGCTGCGGTCGACCCCGACGCCCATCGGGCTGCGCGCCTGCGCCTGGTTCATATCCTCGTAGAAATACATCGCATCGTCGGTGCGGCCGAGGCGATCGGCAAGCTGCCCCGCGAATTGCGCCTTGATCGACGGATTGATCGCGGGCGATTGCAGGTCGCGCACGAGGTCGAGCGCCGCGGCGCGGTCGCCGTCGCGGCTGAGCAGCAGCGCGCGCAGATAATCGATCTCGTCGCCCGCGAGTCCCGCCGCCTCGGCCGCGGCGATCAGCGCGCGCAGTTCGTCGACGCGGTTGGCCTTTTCGAACAGGATGCCGAGGTTGAGGTAGCCGGGGACGAAGCGCGGATCGGCGTTGACCGCGAAGCGCAGCGCGCGTTCGGCCTGGGCATTATTCTCGAGATCGAGGAAGGCGACCGCGATCGCGAGGAAGATCTTGGGATCGGAGGGGGCGAGCCGCGCCGCGTCGCCGAGCGCGCGGAGACCTGCTTCGACATGGTTGATGCTCGTCAGCGTCCGCCCCAGCTCGAGCAGCGGCGCCGGATCCTTGGGTGCGAGCAGCGCCGCCTTTTCGAGCAGCAGGCACGCCTCCTCATAGCGGTCCATCGAGATCAGCACGCGGCCCATATTGGTGTGGAGGAGCGACGATTGCGCGTCGATCTGCCGCGCCTGCTGCAGCGCCTGCAGCGCGCCCTCGAGATCGCCCATCTCGTGCCGCGCATTGCCCAGATTGTTCCAGGCATCGAAGTCCTTCGGATTTTCGGAGACGAGCTTTTCATAGGCCCAGACCGCTTCGGTGGTGCGGCCTTGCGCCTTCATGATCTGAGCCTGCATCGACTGCAAGTCGGCCGATCCGGCAAGGTCGCCCTCGGCGCAGACACGCGCCGCCTCGTCGAACTCGCCAAGGTCGGACAGCGCACGCGCCAGGTTGATCCGGTTGTCGCTCGTGTCGCCGCCATGTGCGATCGCGCGGCGCAGATAGTCGGCGCCCTGCCGCGGCGCGCCGGTCTGGCAGCTCACGACGCCGAGCAGCTGGAGGACGGTGGGATTGGTCGGCTGGGCGGCCAGCGCGGCTTCGCCCTGCGCCTTTGCCGCGGCGAAATCGCCCTTGGCATAGGCGGCATAAGCGGCGCGCAATCTGTCGGTAACGGTCATCGCCGCTCCCTATAAAAAAAGAGGGCGGGACACCAGTCCCGCCCTCTCCTTTGGTTCGTTTGCCGAAGCTTAGAACTTCAGGCGGACCGACGCATAAGCGCGGCGGCCGATGACGTCGTACAGCGACGGATCGGTACCCGACTGCACGTTCGGCGAGTAGGTTTCCGGCTTGCGGTCGAACGCGTTGTTCAGGCCGATGCGGAAGGTGAAGGCGTCGATTTCGGCCTGCATCGCAAAGTCGAAATAGAAGACGCTACCCGGGCCGGTGAACTCTTCGCCGATAAACTGACGCGAGGCCCGGTTTTCCATCGCATCGATGAAGCGGATGCGGCTGTCGAAGCTCAGTTCACGCGTGACGTTGAACTTGGTGTTGAGCGTCGCCTTCCAGCGCGGGAAGCTCGTGCCGAGACCCGCACCGAAGTAGGAGGCCGTACCCGCATAATCGGTCTTCAGACCGCCGAGGCCGACGTTCTTGAAGTCGATGAGGTAGTTGACGAGCAGGTTGAAGCTCAGCGCGCTGTCTTCGTTCACGAACTCGGTCGGCAGGCGATAACCCAGCTGGACGTCGACGCCCGAGGTCTTGACCGACCCGGCGTTGACGAACTGGAAATAGCCGTTCGCATCACCGCCCAGCGAAGCCGGGAGGTAGATACCCGTCATCGCATCGCCCGACCGCCCGATTGCATCGCAATAGGGGCTCGCGCCGCTGAGGTTCGGGTTGATGTCATTGTAGCCATAGCAGGACGCGATGATCTCGTTGACGTCGGGGTTGAGGATCGTGTCCTTGATCTTGATGTTGTAATAATCGATCGAGCCCGTGAAACCGGCGGCCTGGAACACCGCACCGACGGTGAAGGTGTCCGATTTTTCCGGCTTCAGGTTGGGGTTGCCCGTCGTCGTGATGAACGCCTGCGCGCCCGGCGAGGGAACGAAGCTGTTCACAGTACCCGCGCCAACGCCGGTCGCGACGCAAAGGTCGCGGGCCGCGGTGCCGCCCTGCTGGCGGAAGTTCGAGTTGATCGAGCAGGGGTCGAAGATCTGCGGGAAGCTGCCGCCGCCCGAGAACAGCTCGCCGAAGTTCGGCGCACGGACCGAGTGCTGATAGCTCGCACGCAGACGGACTTCGTCGATCGGGCTCCAGGTGATGGTGCTACCATAGGTCCAGTCGTTCGACGGCGCACCGTTCACGCCATTCTGGATATCGTTGAAGTCGCTCTTCGAGTGACGAGCGGTCAGCGACAGTTCCAGCGTGTCCATGATCGGGGCACGAAGTTCGCCGAAGAAGTCGAGGAACTTGTTGGTGCCGAGATCGGGCGTCGCGGTGTTGAAGCCGGCGATCGGACCGAACAGCGAGCCCGGATCGAAGCTGTACTTGAACTTGCGCTGCTCGACACCGAGCACGACGCCGAGCGGGCCGCCCGGCAGGTCGGTGAGTTCGCCCGAGACATAGGCCTGAGCGACCTTCTGCGTGAAGACCGTCTTGGTCACGCCCGTTTCGTCGACATAATCGACGCAGTCGGCCGAGAAGGGCTGGATGCCGAACGGGTTGAAGCCGCCGTCGCAGATGCTGACGCCGCCGTCGGGTGCTTCGAGCAGTTCCTGGACGCGCTGGACGTTGACGTTGCCCGTGGCGCGCTGGTCGATCGTGGTTTCGCCCCAGCTGTAATAGGCTTCGTAGCGCCAGCCGGGTGCGAATTCGCCGCGCAGACCGGCGAGGCCCTGGATCACACGGTTGTCGAGCTGCTGCTCGCGCAGGCCGGTGCCGAGGAAGCGGTAACCGATGCGGACGCCTTCGGCCGCACCGACACCCGCGACGTTCGGATCGTCACCGACGCGCGTGTTGAGCAGCGAACGCAGGTCGTTCGAGATGAACGGGTTGGTGACCGGCACGATGAAGCCGGTGACGCGGCCGCCGACCGAAACGAGCGGCGAGCGCGCGTTGAGGCCCGAAGCGGCGGTGTTCGCCGGGTTGACGATGCCGGTGCTGACCGGGGTCGGCGCCAGCGCCGTTGCCGAACTGTAGTCGGTGTAACCACCCTGGACGAACACGTCGAACGCCGGATTGATCTCGTAATTCGCCGTCAGGAACGCCGATTTGCGCTCGAGCGGGAGAACGAGGATGTTCACGATGTCGAAGTTGTAGCTGTAGAAGTCCGGGAAGAAGTTGAGGTTCGGGTTCGCCGGCGAATCGAGATCGTAGCGGAAGTTCGCCACGTCGAGCGGACTGTTGAACGCACCTCGGCCGAACAGCGAGCCATCCGAGTTGAAACCGAGCTGGCTGACCGTCGGGGTCTGTCCGGGCGTGACGCCATAACCGGCGAACAGGGTGTTCACCGCGGCCTGGCTGATCGGGTTAGTACCGCTGTTGACGAAGGTGCCGGTCGGGAACGAACCCGTGGTCGAGGTCGCCTGCGACGCGAAGTCGCGCTGCGCCTTGATCAGGCCCTGGCGCTTCGAATATTCGGCCGAGAAGGCGATGTTGCCGCGGCCGTCGGCAAAGTTGCCGCCGATGATGCCGCTAATCTGATATTCGCGCGCGTCGGTCTCGGGGATCGAGTTCGAATAGGTGGCGCGAAGGTCGATGCCTTCGAAATTGTCCTTGAGGATCAGGTTGACGACGCCCGCGATCGCGTCGGCGCCGTAAGCCGCGCCGGCGCCGCCGGTCACGATTTCGATGCGCTCGATCAGGCCCTGCGGAATGGTGTTCAAGTCGACCGTCTGGTTCGACGCCGACACCATCGGGCGACGGCCGTTGATCAGGACGAGGTTGCGGTTGGCGCCGAGGCCGCGAAGGTCGATGTTCGACTGGCCGCCGTTACCGGGGTTGTTCGACGTGGTCGTGCCGGCCGGGTTGACCTGCGGCAGCGTGTTCAGGAAGGTGTCGAGCGTGACGTCGGCGTTCTCGACCGTCGCGTCGCCGCTGACGACAGCAACCGGGCTGTTCGAATCGAGATTCGGACGCGCGATACGCGAACCGGTGACGACGATCGTGGCTTCGCCTTCGTCGTCGGCGGCATCCTGCGCATAGGCAGGCGCCGAAGCCAGGGCCACGCTCAGCACCAGCGGCGCGGCGCCCAGTTTCAGCTTGGAATATTGGGTTTTCTTCACAGTGCAGTCCCTTGCTACTGATGGATAAAGATACCCGGGCCCCCGTTTGGACAGGCGAAAAGCCAGCGTCGCAGACACCCCGATAGCGTGCGGGATGACCCTTCATTCATGTAGAGTAAAGGAAATTTCCCGGGCTTCGCGCGGTTTCGCGACGCATTGTGACGTATTTGCAACAAGTCCGGGAAACGGCGACACACAATGATGGGCCGCGGCATATTTCGCGACATAAAGTTTCGCCGGTTACGAATTCGAGCCGGCGTTCAGCCGCCCATCGGGCCCGCCAGCTTGGCCGGATCGATCCGCGCGTCGCCCCATTTCATGCCCCAATGCATGTGCGGCCCCGTGGCCCGGCCCGTGCGGCCGACCGTACCCAGCACCTGCCCTTGGACGACGCGGTCGCCGACCTTCACGTCGAGCCGCTGGCAGTGGAGGAAGGCGCTGTTCAGCCCCATGCCGTGATCGACGATCAGCAGATTGCCCTCGAGCGTGAAGGGCGACGCAGCCGCGAGCACGACCACGCCGTCGGCCGGCGCGACGAAGGGCGTGCCCGCGGGCACCGCGATATCGGCGCCGCTGTGGTAGCTTCCGGGCTTGCCCTGATAGACGCGCTGCGACCCGAAATAGCCCGAGCGGCGCCCGGTCACCGGCCAGATAAAGCGCTGGCGCCAGCCCTCCGATGCCTGGTCGACGGCCCGCGCGGCGGCGATCTGTGCGAGCTCGGCGGGGCGGCGTCGTTCGAAATCGGCGTCGCTCGCCGCACTACCCCGATAGGGCGCGTTGATATGCTCGAGGCGCCAGGCACCGGGCGCGACGGCCAGCGCCCGCTCGATCCGGCGCCCGTCGACGAGCGTCGCGACCAGCTGCGCCGACGGCCCGGCATCGCGGTCGAAGGCGATCAGGAAGGCGCCGTCGGGGGCGAGCGCGACGGGCTTGCCGTCGAGCGCCAGCAACCGGGTGCCGGTCGGCGCCTGCCCGAGCATCGCGGCGCCCTGTTCGGCGAGGCCGCGCAGCGCGAAGTCGCGCGCGACGGGGGCGGGCGGCGCAGGCGGCGGAGGGGCCGGCCGTTCGACGACCACGGGAGGCGGCGGCGGAGCCACGGTGGCCGCGCCGTTCCCGGGCGGGATGCAGCTGGTCGGAATCGTCAGCAGCGCCAGCGCGATCGCGCCGCGCGGCCAATCCGTCGCGAAACTCATGCGCGGTGGTCGAGCGCGGCCTTCACCGAAATCGCGGCGCTCGCATAGGGCTCCTGCCGCGCGACCGACCAGTAGCGTAGCTCGTCGAGCCCGATCGGCGCGCCGCTGACCGCGCACAAAACATGGTCGCCGGGCGACAGGATACGAAAGCCGTTGGGGCCGTAGTGGAGGCGGGCGAGGCGGTTGCGGCTGGCGATCAGCATGAGTCTGGTTCCGGTGCGGGAGAGGCGGTCGCCCCGATCATAGCAGCATCGCGCCTCATCGCCACCCCCGCGGTCAGCCCCGCCCGATCAGAAGAGCTCGCCCTGCCCCCGGCCCGGCGCAGCGGGCGGCTTCTTCGCCGCCGGTTTCGCGGCAGCGGTAGGCGGCGGCGCACCCTCGCCCGCCACGGCGGCGACCTCGCCGTCGGCGAAGGCCAGCCGCAAATGCCCCGCGGCGACGGCCCTCGCGGCGGTCGGGACGATCGCCCCCTCGGCGTCGCGCACCATCGCATAACCGCGCGACAGCAAGGCGCGCGGATCGAGCGACGTCAGCAGCCGCCCCAGTCCTTCGAGCAGAGCGCGGTCGCGGTCCCAGCGCCGCACGAGCAGCGCCGGGCGCAGCGCTCCCGCGCGCGTCGCGAGCCGCTCCGACACCACGGTCAGCCGCTGCCGCTGCGCGCGACCCAGCCGGTCGGCCGCATCGTCGAGCCTTTGCCGCTGCGGCGCATAAAGCGCCTCGCGCTTGGGCAAATGCCGCGCCAGCGCCGTGAGCCGCTCGCCCGCCAGCGCCTGCCGGCGGTTCGCCGCGCCGATCATCCGCCCGCCCCAGCCGGCGAGGATTTCCTGCAGCTCGGCGCGCACCGGCACCGCGATCTCGGCCGCCGCCGTCGGGGTCGGCGCGCGGCGGTCGGCGGCATAGTCGGCGAGCGTCGTATCGGTCTCGTGCCCGACCGCGCTGATCGTCGGGATGCGGCAGTCGGCGATCGCGCGCACGACGACCTCCTCGTTGAAAGCCCACAGATCCTCGATCGACCCGCCGCCGCGCGCGACGATGACGAGGTCGGGGCGCGGCACCGCTCCCCCTGGTTCGATCGCATCGAAACCGCGCACCGCATTCGCCACCTGCGCCGCGGCGCCGTCGCCTTGCACCAGCACCGGCCAGACGATGACGCGCGTCGGGCAGCGGTCGGCGAGGCGGTGGAGGATGTCGCGGATCACCGCACCCGTCGGCGAGGTCACGACGCCGATCACGCGCGGCAGATAGGGCAAGGCCTGCTTGCGCCCCTGGTCGAACAGCCCCTCCGCGCCGAGCCGCGCCTTCAATTTCTCGAAGAGCAGCATCAGCGCGCCCTCGCCCGCGACCTCCAGGCTTTCGACGACGAGCTGATATTTCGAGCGCCCCGGATAGGTGGTGAGCTTGCCGGTTGCGATCACCTCGATCCCGTCCTCGGGGCGGAAGGCGAGGCGCGCCGCCTGCCCCTTCCACATCACCATGTCGATCAGTGCATTATCGTCCTTGAGCGCGGCATAGAAATGCCCCGACGCCGCGCGCTTCGTCCCCGACAGCTCGCCGCGCACGCGCACGCGCGCAAAGCCGTCCTCGACCGTGCGCTTGATCGCCGCCGACAATTGGCTGACGGACAGTTCGGGTGCATTGTCCCCCGGCGCCGCCTCGGCTAACAGCCGCGCCGCGGGGTCGGTTTCGGACACCGGATCGGGAAAAGGAACGGTCATGAATATCCTGCTGGTCGGCTCGGGCGGCCGCGAACATGCGCTGAGCTGGCAACTGGCGCAATCGGCGAGTTGCGGCAAGCTCTATGCCGCACCAGGCAGCCCAGGGATCGAAGCCTTTGCCGAATGCGTCGCGATTTCGGTCGACGACATCGACGGCCTTGTCGCCTTCTGCACCGCGCACAGCATCGATTTCGTTGTCGTCGGCCCCGAGGCGCCGCTCGTCGCGGGGCTCGCCGACCGGCTGCGCGCGCTCGGCATCGCGACCTTCGGCCCCGGCGCCGCGGCGGCGCGGCTCGAGGGCAGCAAGGGCTTCACCAAGGACCTGTGCGCCCGCGCGTCCATCCCCACCGCCGCCTACGCCCGCTGCACCAGCGCCGAAAAAGCGCATGCCGTGCTTGAAGGCTTCGACATCCCCGTCGTGATCAAGGCCGACGGCCTCGCCGCGGGCAAGGGCGTCATCATCGCCGAAACCGCCGAAGCGGCCGCCGCCGCGATCGACGACATGTTCGACGGCGCCTTCGGCGGCGCGGGCGCCGAGGTGGTGATCGAGGAATATATGACCGGCGAGGAGGCGAGCTTCTTCGCGCTCTCCGACGGCAAGAACGTGATGGCCTTCGGCAGCGCGCAGGACCACAAGCGCGTCGGCGACGGCGATACCGGCCCCAACACCGGCGGCATGGGCGCCTACAGCCCCGCCCCCGTGCTCACCCCCGAGCTCGAAGCGGCAGTGATGGACCGCATCATCCGCCCGACCGTGGCGACGCTCGCCGCCGAGGGCACGCCTTACGTTGGCGTCCTCTTCGCGGGACTGATGCTCACCGATCAAGGCCCCAAGCTGATCGAATATAACGCCCGCTTCGGCGACCCCGAATGCCAGGTGCTGATGATGCGCTATGCCGGCGACCTCGCCGCATTGCTCCACGCCGCCGCGACGGGCGGGCTCGCCGAGGCGGCCCCGCCGGCCTTTACCAGCGACTATGCGCTGACCGTGGTGATGGCCGCCAACGGCTATCCCGCGACCCCCAAAAAGGGCGGCGCGATCCGCGGCATCGCCGACGCCGAAAGAGGCGGCGTGCGCGTTTTCCACGCGGGCACCGCGCGCGACGGCGACACGATCGTCGCCGCGGGGGGCCGCGTGCTCAATGTCACCGCGACCGGGCGCAGCGTCACCGAGGCGCAGGCGCGCGCCTATGCCGCGGTCGACCGGCTCGATTTCGCGACCGGCTTCTGCCGCCGCGATATCGGCTGGCGCGAGGTCGCGCGCGAGGCGGAATGAGCGAAGCTGGACGGCGCGGACGCGCGCGCATAGGCTGACCGGAACACGAGGGAGACTATCATGGCGTGGCTTCAGGAAAATTATGTCATCGCGGTCGTCGGGCTCGTCGTCGCGATCGTGCTGCTGTGGTTCCTCTTCGGCCGCAAGAAGGCCGAGGATGTCGCGCCGCCGGTGGCACCGCCCGCCGAACCCAAGAAGCCGCTCGAAGCCGTGAAGCCCGAGATCGTCGCGGCCGAACCCGCGCGCTTCAAGCCCAAGGAACCGGCACCAGCGCCCGCTGCCCCGGTAGCTCCAGCGCCGACCCCGCTAGCTGAAGCACCGCCTCCGGCCGCAGCGCCCGTCGAGCCCGAACCGCAGCCGGCCCCGCCCGAAACGCCGCCCGCCCCGGCCGCACCCGTCGCCGAGGCCGAACCGGCACCCGCAGAAGCCGCGCCCGTCGAACCGGTCGAGGCCATCCCGTCGGCAGCCCTGGCACCGACGCCCGAACCCGAGCCTGCTGCCGCGCCGGAACCGGCTCCAGCTCCGGCTCCAGCCGCCGCCAAGGCCGACAATCTGCAACTGATCAAGGGGCTCGGCCCCAAGCTCGCGGGCCTGCTGAACGGGCTCGGCGTCACCGGCTTCCAGCAGATCGCCGACTGGACCGACGCCGATATTGCCGCGATCGACCCCCAACTCGGCGCCTTCCAGGGGCGCATTGCACGCGACAATTTCGTCGATCAGGCGACCTATCTGGCGCGCGGCGACAAGGCCGGGTTCGAATCGAAATATGGCGCGCTGGGGGGCGAGCTGTAACGACAGGTTTCGACCGATTGCAGACATTGGAAATCGACCTAAATTGAGCAAATGAGATTTCTGACGGTTTTCGCATTCCTTCTTCTGGCTTCCTGCGGCGGTGAGACGCACAGCAGCCTCTGCGATTTGGATCAAAATTTTCAAGGCTCCGAGGGCGACGATGTCACGTTTGATGCGATGCTGGTCAGAGGTAGTCAGCATGTACCCGCGATGGTGGTAGATAAAAAATGCTGGAAAGGAATTGCTGTGAACCCGAGCAACTCCTCACAGGAATTCCAACGAGCCTTCGATGCTCCCGGCACATTCAACAAATCTGCAAAAATATCCGGTCGGATCGTTACTCATCAAGATAGAACTTGGCTGGTAATCTTAGAGACGGACCGAATAGAAATTGGACCCGCAATGACGGCGAGCGAGGAAAGCCGGTTCGTTCAGAAAATGATTCGTGAACGAAACGAATATGTTGCCTCGCGTCATCCATAAGGCAATATCAACGTCCGCTAACCACCCCAAATCCGCCCCCTCCACCGCCCCCGAAATAATCCTTTCCTAAATTATCCCGCTATGTTCCAAACTGGCAGATGGAACGTCCCGACTCGCCCGTCCCGCTGCTCGCCGGCACCTGCCTCACCTTCACCCCCGTGGCCGCACAGCGCCGCCGCGCCGACGGCTGGACGCCCGAAATCCAGTTATGCTTCATCCGCGCCCTCGAGGCGATGGGCTCGGTCGGGCGCGCGGCGAAGGCGGTCGGCATGGGGGGCCGCTCGGCCTATCGCCTGCGCGACCGCCCCGGCGCCGAATGCTTTGCGGTTGCGTGGGACCGCGCCCTCTCGATGGGCCGGATGCGCCAGTTCGATTATGCGATGGGCCGCGCGCTCAACGGGGTCACCACCGTGCGCGTGCTGCGCGGCGGCGCGGTCGATGTCAGCGGCGGCCCCGACATGGACATCGTCCGCGCCGCGCTGCGCGAGGACGCAGCGCCGCTTAAAGCCACAAAGGACACAATTTGAATAAGCGCATGCGGGGCTTTTGTGGCTTTAGGCCGCCGACCGGCCCTATTCGGCCTCGTCGCCCTTCGGCTTGACGATCTCGCTGACCAGCAATTTGTCGATCTTGCGCCCGTCCATGTCGACGATCTCGAAGCGCCAGCCACGATCCTTGAACACCTCGCCCTCCTTGGGCAGATGCTTCAGGATCGCCAGCGCATGGCCCGCGGCGGTCGCATAGTCGCGGTCCTCGCCGAGCTCGATGCCCAGCCGCTCGGCCATCTGGTCGGCGGGCATCGATCCCGCGATCAGCAGGCTGCCGTCCTCGCGCTCGACGACAAAAGGCTCGCTGCCGATATCCTGGTCCGACGCGAATTCGCCGGCGATCGCCGAGAGCAGGTCGGCGGGGGTCACCATGCCTTCGAAATGGCCATATTCGTCGTGGACGAGCAGCACTGGCACCTCGGCGACACGCAGGCTTTCGAGCGCATCCATCGCGTCGATCTGGTCGTGGATCACCACGGCGCGGCGGGTGAGCTGTTCGAGGTCGAGCGTCTCGCCGCGGAACAGCGCCGCCGCGATGTCGCGCGCCTGCACCACGCCGACGATGTCGTCGACCGAACCGCGCGCGACGGGCAGGCGGCTGTGCGGGCTTTCGAGCAGCCGCGCGCGCACCGCGTCGTCGTCCGACGCGATGTCGATCCAGTCGACCTCGGTCCGCGGAGTCATCACCTCGCGCACCGGGCGGTCGGCGAGGCGCACGACGCCCGAGATGATCGCGCGTTCGCTTTCCTCGATCACCCCCGATTTGGACGCTTCGGCGACGATCAGGTGAAGCTCCTCGGCGGTGACCCGATCCTCCGATTCGCGGCTGAGGCCGAGGATGCGAAAGACGAGGCCCGAGCTGGCGTCGAGCAGCCAGACCAGCGGCGCGCCGATCTTCGACAGCCACAGCATCGGTACCGCCATGACGATCGCGATACGCTCGGGGGCGCGCAGCGCAAATTGCTTCGGCACCAGCTCGCCCGCGATCAGCGAAAAATAGGTGGTGATGACGATCACGACCGCAAAACCCGTCGTCAGCGCCGTTTCATCGTCGAGACCGAACCAGGATTGCAGGCGGTCTCCGACCGGCCCGCCGAGGCTGGCACCCGAATAGGCGCCTGCCAAAATGCCGATCAGCGTGATACCGACCTGCACGGTCGAGAGGAAGCGACCCGGATCGGCGGCCAGTTGCCGTGCGACCGCGGCGCCGCGGCTCCCCCGCTTTTCCGCGGCTTGCAACCGCGGCTGGCGGGCGGAGACGATCGCCAGTTCGGACATCGCGAACACGCCGTTGAGGAGGATCAGCACGGCGATGATCGCCACGTCACCCCAGGGAAAAGGGGTCATCTGTTTCGCGTCCGGCGCCTGCGCGCCCGCCCCCTGTCAGCTTCGGTCATGGCCCCGCTATAGGCGAAAGCGGCCCCGCTGCACAATGGGCGCGCTGGTGCCGGCTAAGGCCAGGTTCAGGCGACGAATGGAACCAGAGGCGCGGCCGGATGTTATCGGCAGAGCGACAGCAACGCCCGCAATCAGCGGGCCGCGCAAAAAGGGAGCGCATCAATGAATATCAAGACCATCAAACTCGCCGCGCTGGCGGGCATCGCCGCTGTGGGCTTGTCGGCCTGCGTCACCGATCCGGTGACCGGCGAGAAGAAGATTTCGAACGCTGCCATCGGCGGTGTCGGCGGTGCGCTCGGCGGCTATCTGCTCGGCGACCTGATCGGCGGCAAGAACAGCCGCACCGAGGAAATCGTCGGCGCGGGCATCGGCGCGGTCGCCGGCGCGGGCGTCGGCTACTATATGGACCAGCAGGAAAAGAAATTGCGCGAGCGCACCGCGGGCACCGGCATCGACGTCGAGCGCCAAGGCGACCAGCTGGTGCTCAACATGCCCGGCGACGTGACCTTCGATTACAACAGCGCGCTGGTGAAATCGCAGTTCCGCAGCGCGCTCGACAATGTCGCCGCGACTCTCGCCGAATATCCGTCGACCTATATCGACGTCTATGGCCACACCGATTCGACCGGCAGCGACAGCTATAACCAGGGATTGTCCGAGCGCCGCGCGTCGTCGGTCGCCGACTATCTGGCGGGCCGCGGCATCCAGCGCGCGCGCGTCGCGACGATGGGCTTCGGCGAATCGCAGCTCAAATGCTCGCCCGAGCGCGGCGAGGCCGATTATCAGTGCAACCGCCGCGTCGAAATCCGCATCGCGCCGGTGACGCAGAACGACGTCAACAACGCACGCTGATCATAGTCCAGTGGATGGAAGGGAGGGCGTCGCCTGCGGGCGGCGCCCTCTTTTTACGCCAGGTTGAAGCTGGCCTTGATGCCGTCGATCACGAACTGCGCGGCGAGCGCCGCAAGCAGTACGCCAAGCAGGCGCGTGATCACCGCCTCGCCCTTGTTGCCGATCAGCCGCATCAGCGGCCCCGCGGCGAGCAGCGCGGCGAGCGTCAGCAGCAGCACGAGCAGCAGCGCGCCGAAGATCACGAAGGCGCGGTCGAGCCCGTTGTTCTGCGACACCAGCAGCATAACCGAGGCAATCGAGCCCGGCCCCGCGAGCATCGGCATCGCCATCGGAAAGACCGAGACGTCCTCGACCTCAGGGGTCGCCTTGACCTTTTCGGCGCGCTGTTCGCGGCGCTCGGTGCGCTTTTCGAACACCATGTCGATCGCGATGATGAACAGCATCAGCCCGCCCGCGATGCGGAAGCTGTCGAGGTCGATGTGGAGGAAGCTCAGCAGCGCCTCGCCGAACATCGCGAAGAAAACGAGGATGCCGCCCGCGATGATCGTCGCGCGGATCGCCATCGAGCGCCGCTGCGCCGCGCTCGCCCCCGTCGTCAGGCTGGCATAGATCGGCGCGCAGCCCGGCGGATCGATCACCACGAAGAGCGTGACGAAGGCCGAGATGAAGAGATCGATCACGGCTGTTTGGGCGCCGCGACCTGGTCGTCGATTACCGGCGCCATCGCGCCGCCGTCCCACAGGCGGATGGTGATCCGCCGCGATCCGTCAGGGCGGACGACCGAGGTCCAGCTCAGCGTCTGGTCGGGCGACAGGCCGACCGCGCGGTCCTCGCCCTCGGCGCCCGCGTCGAGCGCGACGCCGGGGCGCGTGCCGCACACCGCCTGCTTCGAATCGATGAAGTCGGGCGCCACGCGCGGCGTCGCCAGCTCGTCGCCATGATCGGCCGTCCAGAGCGTCTTGCCGCTCTTCGGATCGCGCAGCCACACGGTCGTGAAATAGCCGTTCGCCGGCCCCTTCTGCCACGCACCGGTGGTGACGCCGACATTGCCGTCGCAGCTGACATAGACCGCGTGCGGCTGCCATTTGACCGCCTCGGCGGGATCCTTTTGCGTGCGCAGCCAGTCGCGCGCCTTCACCCGCTGCGGCACGAACATCACGGCATCGGGCGCCGACGTCTCGCGGAACGCCGTCCACTGCCCCCTTTCCTGCGCGAGGCGGGCGAAGCCGATCTCGGCGGCGACGAAGCCGCTGGGATTGGGACCGAGCGGGCGGTTGCGGATATCGTCGGGCTGGCCCGCGCAGCCGGCGAGCGCGAGGGCGAGCGAAGCGGAAAGCAGCAAGCGCATCAGAAACCCTCCGGATCGGTCAGCCCGGCGCGGCGATGCGCGGCGACGAGCGTGTTGCGTAGCAGGCAGGCGATGGTCATCGGGCCGACCCCGCCCGGAACCGGCGTGATCGCCGAAGCGAGCGGCAGCACCGACGCATAGTCGACGTCACCGACCAGCCGCCCCTTGGCCTCGCCCTCGGCCGGCGCAAGGCGGTTGATGCCGACGTCGATCACGACCGCGCCCGGCTTGATCCAGTCCCCCTTGACCATTTCGGCGCGGCCCACCGCTGCGACGACGATATCGGCGCGGCGGACGAGGTCCGCAAGATCCTTCGTCCGGCTGTGCGCCATGGTGACGGTCGCGTTCGCACCGAGCAGCAGCGCCGCCATCGGCTTGCCGACGAGGATCGAGCGGCCGATCACCACCGCGTCCTTGCCCGACAGATCGCCGAGCCGGTCCTGGAGCAGCAGTAGGCAGCCATAGGGCGTGCACGGCACCATGCCGGGGATGCCGAGCGCGAGGCGGCCGGCGCTGACCGGGGTCAGCCCATCGACGTCCTTGCCGGGATCGATCGTCGCGACCGCCGCCTGTTCGTCGAGATGGGCGGGGAGCGGGAGCTGGAGGAGGATGCCGTCGACCGCTTCGTCGGCGTTGAGCTGCTCAAGCAGCGCCTCGACCTCGGCCCGCGTCGCGCTGGCGGGCAGGCGATGCTCGAAGCTTGCCATGCCGGCGGCGAGCGTCGCCTTGCCCTTCGAGCCGACATAGACCGCGCTCGCCGGATCGTCGCCGACGAGCACGACCGCGAGCCCGGGGACGCGCCCGGCTGCGGCTTTGAAGGCGGGCACCGCGTCGGCGATGCGCGCGCGCAGTCCCGCGGCGAAGGCCTTGCCGTCGATGACATGCGCGTCACTCATCGGATCAGATCAGCCCCGCATTGGCACCGACCTCGACAAGGTAGCGCAGCACCGGCCCCTGCAGGATCGCGATCAGGATCAGCACGACGATCGGGGTCAGATCGATGCCGCCGAAATCGGGCATGATGCGCCGGATCGGGCGATAGAGCGGTTCGGTGATGCGTTCGAGCACCAGCCACAGCTGGCGCACGAATTCATTGTGGGTGTTGATCACGTTGAACGCGAGCAGCCACGACATCACCGCCTGGACGATGATGATCCACCACAGGATGTTGAGGAGCATCGAGAGGATCTGCAGGATCATCAAATACATTGGGAACTCCGGCCGAAAGGTCGATAGGGGATAGCTTAGCGATGAATGAGCGTGCCCGCACCCCGTGCGGTGAAAATTTCGAGCAGCATGGCGTGGGGGATGCGCCCGTCGAGGATGACCGCGGCCTCGACCCCGGCATCGACCGCGGCGACGCAGGTCTCGACCTTGGGGATCATGCCGCCGGTGATCGTCTCGTCGGCCTTGAGCGCGTCGATCGCGGCGCGGTCGAGGTCGGTCAGGAGATTCTTGTCCTTGTCGAGCACCCCGGCGACGTCGGTGAGCAGGAAGAAGCGCTTTGCCCCCAAAGCCCCGGCAATCGCCCCCGCCATCGTGTCGGCGTTGATATTGTAGGTCGCGCCGTCGGCGCCGAGCGCGACCGGGGCGACGACGGGGATATAATTGTCGTTGGTGAGATTCTTGAGAATCGTCGGGTCGACCGCGACGGGTTCGCCGACGAAGCCGAGGTCGACGTGGCGCTCGATCCCCGAATTGGGGTCGGGTTCGGTCCGGCCGATCTTTTCGGCGAGCACCAGATTGGCGTCCTTGCCCGAAATGCCCACCGCGCGGCCGCCGAGCGCCGCGATCCAGCTGACGATTTCCTTGTTGATCTTGCCCGCGAGGACCATCTCGGCGACCTCGGCGGTCGCGGCGTCGGTAACGCGAAGCCCCCCGACGAAGGTCGATTCGATCCCGAGCTGCTTCAGCATCGCGCCGATCTGCGGCCCGCCGCCATGGACGACCACCGGGTTGATGCCGACGGCTTTGAGCAGCACGACATCCTCGGCGAAATCGCGCTGCGCCTCGGGATCGCCCATCGCATGGCCGCCATATTTGATCACGAAGGTCTGGCCGGCGTAGCGCTGCAGATAGGGCAGGGCCTCGACGAGCGTCTCCGCCTTCGCGAGCAGGTCGGGCATGTGAGGAGTGGCGGGAACATTGGTCATGCGACGGGTCAATAGCTTCCTAAGTCGTTGAATACGATTCAAAACTTTTTCTTGAAATTTCTGCTACTTAATGCTATATAGAACTCGGTCTGAAACAGGGCTCAACCCTGAAGTAGGACTGACCCGGCGGGCGGCGAAAGCCGTCCGCCCTTTTCATAATTGTACAATTCCCAAATCGCTTGATCGACTTGCATGCCTATTCAGGACGGGCTTTAATCTCTCGAAATATCGATGGCCGCCCTTTCGGCGCACGAACGAATTTGGGGCGAAACGCTGCAACAAAAAATAGGCACAAACGTCCGCTATTTGAACAGGCAAGGAATCCTTGGAATCCTTGCCGTGCGGATCTTCGATGATTTTTCGAATGGGCATATTTCGAGATGCGCCGCCATAGGAACTGGGGATCGTATTATAAACGGACATCCGGCGAACTAGCCTGGTCAACTTGGAACCTGCCGTCGCGTCGGTTAAAACGAGACCATAGTCTTCGGAGAACTGCCCCGGAAAATTCGAGAAATGGAGAGTGTTTTCAAAGCGCTGAAACAAGACACCCCACGCTGTGTGGAACACGTCGTATCCGTCGGGTTTCCCTTGCTTGTCCACGATCACATTTGTGATCGAGAGATTCGGCAATTTTGCTATTTCATCGAGTGTATTCCGGAGGACGGCGAGCCGATCAATCTTACTTAAGCCGTCAACGGGGCTACGCATAAACTCCGAAGCATGAAGCTCGGTTCTAACGCCCAACCCATACACGCTCTTCAAAGTACGCCTGAATGCAAGCAACCGCTCAAGAAACTCCCGCCAATCGCGCTCGTGGATAACCAAGCCGGATAACGCAAAATATCGTGTAGGCGAGTTCGCAAGACCGGTATCGCCGCTCTCATCAACATACATAAGATACATGCATTTATCCCTGTCTGTCGAGGCTCCGGCCGAGCGCGACGAGCCCGGTGATCACGAAGGGGATGACGAGGATCGACAGCACGACCTTGGCCAGCATCTGCCCGCCCATCAGATTGGCGATCGGGAAGACGCCGTAGAAGGCGATGGTGACGAAGAGCAATGTATCGACGATCTGGCTGAGCGCGCTGGCGATCGCGCCGCGGATCGCGAGCCAGGTCGAGCCCGTCCCGGCGCCTTCGCGCCCGCGCAGCTTCGAAAAGATCGTGACGTTGAGGAATTGCGAGGTGCCGTAAGCGACGATCCCCGCCGCCATGAGCCGCGGCCCCTGCCCCAGGATCAGGTCGAACGCCGCGAGCCGGTCGGGCTGCATCTCGGGCGAAGCGGGCAGCGCCAGCACCAGCGAGATCAGCAGGATCGAGAGGATCAGCGGCACGAAACCCCACAGCACGAGCCGGTTCGCGGTACCCTGCCCGTGCAGTTCCGATACCGTGCTCGACAAGGCAACGAGCAGCAGGAAAGGAAATATCCCCGCCTCGACCGCCAGCCAGCTGCCGAGCGCGACCTGCTTGTTGCCCAGCACCCCGGCGAGCACGACCATGCCGCCATAGATGATCGTGAATAGGAAGAGCGAGGGCGAGAGCGTGCGCGGCAGCGCCGTCGATGAGGTGTCGGTCATGCCGCCCGATAGTCGGTTTTACGGATGCTGGAAAGTCCGAGAAGCGCGGCTCGCCGCGCGCCCCTTGCCCCGCCGCCAAAGCCCGCTAGACAGACGCAATATATTTGCGGGGGACGCACAGAAATTATGGAAAGCCTGATCGGTCTGCTCGGCATCGTCGCATTGCTTGCGATCGCCGTGCTGTTTTCGTCGAACCGCCGCTGGATTCGCCCGCGCGTCGTCGTGCCCGCCTTCCTGCTGCAAGCGGGGTTCGCGATCCTGGTGCTCGGCACGCCGTGGGGCCGTGTCGTCATCGGGGCAATGTCGACCGGCGTCTCGAACCTTTTGAGCTATGCCGACGAGGGCACGAAATTCCTGTTCGGCGAAGTGCTGACCCAGCCACCCTATGGCAAGGCGGTGTTCGCGATCGGCGCGCTGCCGGTGATCGTCTTCTTCGCGTCGCTGATCTCGGTCCTCTATTATCTGGGCGTGATGCAGCAGATCATCAAATGGGTCGGCGGCGGCATCCAGAAGATCACGGGCGTGACGAAGGTCGAGAGCCTGGGCGCCGCGGCGAACATCTTCGTGGGACAGAGCGAGAGCCCGCTGGTCATCCGGCCCTATCTGGCGGGGCTGACCCCGTCGCAGCTGTTCACGATAATGACCGTCGGCATGGCGGGGGTCGCGGGCACGATCCTCGGCGCCTATGCGGGGATGATCGGCGAGCATCTGCTCCCCTATCTGCTCGCGGCGAGCTTCATGTCGGCGCCGGGCGGTATCCTGATGGCGAAGATCATGATGCCCGACGATCCCAAGGATATCGGGATCGAGCCGATCGTGATGCCCGAGGCGAGCCACGACGAGGAAAAGCCCGCGAACATCATCATGGCCGCGGCGCAGGGTGCACAGACCGGCGTCAAGCTGGCGGTCGCGGTGGGCGCGGTGGTGCTCGCCTTCGTCGCGCTGGTCGCGCTGGCGAATGGCCTGCTCGCCGGGATCGGCGGCTGGTTCGATGTCGAGGGGCTGTCGTTCCAGTCGATCATCGGCCAGATCTTCCGCCCCGTAATGTGGCTGATGGGGGTGCCCTGGGCCGAATCGGACGCGGTCGGCGCACTGTTCGGCAGCAAGATCGTGCTCAACGAATTCGTCGCCTTCATCGACCTCGGCAATATGCAGAAGGCGGGCGGATTGTCGCCGACGTCGATCGCCATCGGCACCTTTGCGCTCTGCGGTTTCGCCAATTTCAGCTCGATCGCGATCCAGATGGCAGTCACCGGCAGCCTCGCGCCGAACCAGCGGCCGATGATCGCCAAGCTGGGGTTGAAGGCGCTGCTCGCGGGAAGCCTGTCGAACCTGATGTCGGCGGCGCTCGCGGGGCTGATCCTGAGCGTGACGCCGCCGTTGACGACGCCGGAGGATAAGGCGCCGGTGGCGGTGCCCGCGGCTGCGCCCGCGAGCGCGCCCGCCACCGCTCCGCCCGCCACCGAGTCAGCGCCGGCTGCGCCTACGGACACGGCGGCGCCCAAGCAGCCCTGAGCGGACGGCGGCCCATACCGATGATATTTGCGCGCTTTCCCCGCATGCGGTAAACTCGGCTCCAGCAACGAGTCTCCGGGTCACAGCAGCAGGGAGAGCGTTATGAAAGCCGTCCATCGTCTGTCCATCGCCGGCGCCTTCGCGGCGTCGCTGACCGGGGGGCTGCTCGCCGTCTCGGCCGCGCAAACCCCCGAAGAGCGCATGTACCGCCCACCCGAGGCCACCATCTATCGCGACGCGGGCTATCGCGGCCCCGCGGTGTTCGTCGGCGAGGCCAAGACCAATTTGGGGCTCGCCTGGCCGGTCAATTCGGTGCGCATCGCGAGCGGCCGCTGGGAGCTATGCGAAAGGACGCGCTATCGCGGGCAGTGCCGCACCGTCGAGCGCGACACGCCAATGCTGGGCAGCGTGCTGCGCGGGATGACCGTCCAGTCGATGCGCCCGGTCCGCGGCGGCGGGGGGGGCGGCGGATGGAACCCCAATCCCCCCGCGAACGATCAGAGCACGCGCGGCCAATTCGCCGAGTTCCACACCCAGCCCGGTACCAACGGCACTCGCGTGCTTGCCTGCACCAGCGGCTCGGCGACCGCGGCCTGCGCCGCGCGCAGCGCCGACACATGGTGCCGCTCGATCGGCTGGAACGGGTCGGCGCGCGAGCATATGGAGACGGTGAACCGCCGCGAATATCTGGCCGACGTGCTGTGCGTCCGCTCGGGTTATTGAGCGGCGGTCAGAGGCTCATTCCGGCGAAAGCGGCGCGAACCTCGCGGGCGAAGAGTTCTGGCTGCTCCCACGCGGCAAAATGGCCTCCTTTGTCGAGTTCGTTCCAGTAAACGATATTCTTGTAGCGACCCTCGGCCCAGCGGCGCGACAGGCGCATGATCTCGTTGGGGAAGAGGCTGCACCCGGTCGGCACATGGATCTCGCCGAAGCCGAACTGAGCGAAACTGTGCCAATAGAGCCGCGCCGACGAGGCCGCGCTGTTGGTGAGCCAGTAGAGGCTGACGGTGTCGAGCATCGCGTCGCGGCTGAGCGCCTTTTCGGGGTGACCCCCGATCGACTGGCCGCCGGGGTGGTGGCCGCAATCGGTCCAGCCGTGGCATTTCTCGACGATCCAGCACATCTGCCCGACGGGCGAGTCGGCGAGCGCGTAACCGATCGTCTGCGGCCGCGTCGCCTGCTGCGTCGAATAGCCATTGTCCTTGGCGCGGTACCAGCCGAAGCGCGCGAGATAGGCCTTCTCGTCGTCGGTGAGGTCGGTCATCGTCGCGGGGTCGGGCTGGCCGACGATCATGTTGACGTGGATGCCCGCGCAGCGGTCGGCATGGTTGCCGCCGATCGCGCAGGTCACCGCGCTGCCCCAGTCGCCGCCCTGCGCGAAATAGCGGTCGTAGCCGAGCGCCGCCATCAGCGCGTCCCATCCAGCGGCGATATGCTCGACGCTCCATTTGGCCTCGGTCGGCTTGCCCGAAAAGCCGTAGCCGGGGAGCGAGGGGATCACGAGATGATAGTCGGCCGACAGGGGCTCGATCACATCGAGGAATTCGAGCACCGACCCCGGCCAGCCGTGGGTCAGGATAAGCGGCCGCGCGGCGACATTATCCGAGCGGATGTGGAGGAAATGGATGTCGAGGCCATCGACGGTCGCGAGAAAATTGGGATGCGCGTTGAGCCGCGCCTCGATCCGGCGCCAGTCGTAATCGTCCTGCCAATAGGCCGCTAGTTCCTGCGCATAGGCGAGTGGCACGCCCTGGTCCCAGTCGTCGACCGTCTCCTTTTCGGGCCAGCGTGCGATCGCGAGGCGCGCCTTCAGATCGTCCAGCGCCGCCTGCGGCACCGCGACCTCGAACGGACGGATATTGTCGACCTGCATGAACCCCTCCCCCTTGTCGTCTACGGCCGCGCGGGCGCCTTGCAGCCGCGTTCGAGCCCGACGCCCTTCAGGAAGCCGCGACGCACCGTGCCAGCATAGACCGCGACCGCATAGCGCCGCCGCTCGGCATTGGCACCGGTGACCTCGCCGATCAGTCCGCCGAAGGGGATGAACGAGCCCGCCACATTGCCCGCTACGCGCCCAACGGTTTTTTCGCGCTTCTTCGCCTCGCTCGCCTCGACGCGCTGGTTGATGTCGGGGCCGAGCACCGCATCGAGCTCGTTGATCTCCTGCTGGATCGCGGCGCATTTGCCGAGACCGGCGAGCGAATAGGGGGCTTCCTGGACCGCGGCCAGCTTAGGAGGAATTTCCTTGCCATCGAACGGCTCGGTCACCGAATTGGCGGTTTCCTTGATCGTCGACTGTTCGGGCGATCCCTGTTGCGCGTGGAGCGGCGTGGCCAGCGCGGCGGTGATGAACAGAAACGAAGCAGCGAAATTGCGTATCATGGTCAGCCTCCTGTTGCGGCGCCCATGGCGCCTTGCCGTGCTAACGCCCGCGGGCCATTTCGGCTCCCGTCAATCGATGGCGCGATGGCGGGAAGCATGGCACCGCAGGATCACCGCGTCGGTACGGGCGTCTCGCCCGTCCAGTCGTAGAAGCCGCGCCCGGCCTTCCTGCCGACCCAGCCGGCCTCGACATATTTGACGAGCAACGGCGCGGGGCGGAATTTGGGATCGCCGGTGCCGCTGTGCAACACGCGGATGATTTCGAGGCAGGTGTCGAGGCCGATGAAGTCGGCGAGGGTGATCGGGCCCATCGGGTGGTTGAGCCCGAGACGGCAGCCGGCATCGATGTCCTGCATCGTCGCGACGCCCTCGCCCAAGGCAAAGATCGCCTCGTTGATCAGCGGCATCAGCACGCGGTTGACGATGAAGCCGGGGGCGTCGTTGGCGTGGACGATCTCCTTGCCGAGCCCGCGGCCATAGGCCTCGACCGTCGCCAAGGTGTCGTCGCTGGTCGCAAGGCCGCGGATCAGTTCGATGAGCCCCATCACCGGCACGGGGTTGAAGAAGTGGACGCCGATGAAGCGCGCCGGGTCGGGCGCGGCCTGCGCCAAGCGGGTGATCGGGATCGAGCTGGTGTTGCTGGCGAGGATCGCGGTGCCTGAGAGATGCTGGCCGACACTGGCGAAGATCGCGCGCTTGATCTCCTCGCGCTCGGTCGCGGCCTCGATGACGAGGTCGGCGGGGGCGAAGGCGCTATGGTCGGCGACGGGGGCGATGCGGCAGAGCAGCGCGTCGGCGTCGCCCTGGCTCATCTTGTCCTTGGCGACGAGGCGGCCGAGCGCCTTGGCGATGCCCGCCTTGCCCGCTTCGGCGCGCGCAAGGTCGATGTCGGAGAGCAGGACATCATGGCCCGCGCCCGCCGAGACCTGCGCGATGCCCGCGCCCATTTGCCCTGCCCCGATGACGCCGACGATCATATGCTGCCCTTTCGATATAGCCTGCCCGTGCCCCTACGGCTTCGGGCCAAAGCGTCAAGGGGCGAGGATCAGGGGGCCGAGCGGAACTCGGTCGCCTGCGCGAGGATCAGCGCGAATTTGGGGTCGGCGTCGTCCCACGTCGCGAGCGGGGTCCAGCCGCCGGCGCGGAGCAGCAGATTCGCGTCGCGCGGGCCATATTTGTGGCTGTTCTCGCTGTGGATCGTCTCGCCCTTCGCCATATGATAGGCGCGGCCATCGACGATGAAATCCATGTCGCAGGCGGCGACGAGATGCATTTCGATGCGCGCATGGACATCGTCCCACACGGCCTTGTGCTCGAAATTCTCCACCGGGATATCGCCGCCGAGCTCGCGGTTGATCCGCGTGAGGAGGTTGAGGTTGAACGCCGCAGTGACCCCCGCCGGATCGTCATAGGCGAGCTCGAGGATGCCGGCGTCCTTGATCCGGTCGATGCCGATCAGCAGCAAAGAGCCATCGCCGAGCGTCTCGCGCCAATTGCGCAGCAGGTCGATCGCGGTGCGCGCGACCATATTGCCGATCGTCGAGCCGGGGAAGAAACCCAGCTTGGGCAAGAGGCAGATCTCGCGCGGCAGCGCGACACGCTGGGTGAAATCGGCCTCGACCGGATAGATGGCGAGCTCGGGGAAGCGCGCCGCGAGTGCGAGCGCGCTGTCGCGGAGGAAATCGCCCGAGATATCGACGGGCACATAGGCGGCGGGCTGCATCGCCCCGAGCAGCAGCGGCGTCTTGGTCGAGCTGCCCGAGCCGAGTTCGACCACCGCGCGGCCGGGGCCGATCGCCGCGGCGATGGCGGCGGCGTGGCGTTTCAAGAGGTCGGTCTCGCTGCGCGTCGGATAATATTCGGGGAGCGCGGTGATGTCCTCGAACAGCGCCGAGCCGGTCGCGTCGTAGAACCAGCGCGCGGGAACCGCCTTTTGCGCCTGGCTGAGGCCCGCATGGACATCGGCGCGGAAGGCGATGTCCACGCCGGCGGCATCGGCATCGACCTGCCGAAGATGGCGAACAACGCCCATATCAAAGATCCTTTGCGAGGCGGACGCCGGTGAATTGCCAGCGCTGGTGGGGGTAGAAGAAATTGCGGTAGGAGGCGCGTATATGGCCGCGCGGGGTCGCGACGCTGCCGCCGCGCAGCACGAACTGGCCGCTCATGAACTTGCCATTATATTCGCCGACCGCGCCGGGCGCGGCGCGGAAGCCGGGATAGGGGCGATAGGCGCTGCCGGTCCATTCCCACACGCTGCCGAACATCTGTTGCGGTTCGGTGTCGCCGGCGAGCGCGGCGGGCTGGACGGGACCCGCGGCGTCGAGCTGGGCGCCGCCGTGCGGGTCGAGCGCCGATGCTGCGGCCTCCCATTCGAACTCGGTCGGCAGGCGCGCGCCGGCCCAGCCGGCGAAGGCGTCGGCCTCAAAGAAGCTGATGTGCGTCACCGGGGCGGCGGGGTCGATCGCCTGCCAGCCCGCGAGGGTGAACTGCCGCCCCTCGTGCCAATAGGCGGGTGCGTGGACATCCTGCTCCTGCACCCAGGCCCAGCCGTCGGCGAGCCAGAGCGACGGCGTGTGATAGCCGCCGTCGGCGATGAACGCCTGCCACTCGCCGTTGGTGACCAGGCGGCTGGCGAGCGCGTGCGGGGTCAGAAGCGCCGAAAACTGCGGAAGTTCACAGTCGAATGCGAAATCCTCGCCGGCGTGGCCGATCCGCACGACGCCCTCGGCGCCCTTGATCCAGCGCATCGGTCCCGCATCGGCCGAAACCGCGGAAATCTGCGCAACTTCATTCGCGATTGCGTCTTTTTCCCACACCGCGGGGCCGAGTGGATTTTGCGCGAAAAGATGCTTCACATCGGTGAGCAGCAGTTCCTGATGCTGCTGTTCGTGATGGATACCGAGCTCGACCAGCTTCAGCGCGGCGCGCGGCAGGTCGGGGATCGCGCTCTGCACCGCGGCGTCGACATGGGCGCGCCAGACGCGCACCTCGTCGAGCGAGGGTCGCGTCAAGAGGCCACGCTGCGGGCGCGCGTGGCGCGGTCCCTCGGCCTCATAATAGCTGTTGAAGAGGAAGGGGTAGCGCGCGTCGAACAATTCATAGCCCGGCACATGGTCGCGCAGCACGAAGGTTTCGAAGAACCAGGTCGTGTGCGCGAGGTGCCATTTGGCGGGCGAGGCGTCGGGCATCGACTGCGCGCTGGCATCGGCGTCCGACAGGGTGGCGACGAGGTCGAGCGACAGACGGCGCGTCGCGGCGAAGCGGCTGGCCAGCGCCATCGCCTCATCGGTGTCGCCGGTCAGGGGCGAAGCATCTTTCTGGCTGGCCATGAGCAGATAATCCCCGGGGTCCGATTCGGTTTCGCGGTGGAGAGGAATATGGTTACGGCGCGGGGGCTTGTCCAGAACATTTAGGGAACGATGTGTTATCGTTCGACGCGATTTTATTCAGCGGCGTTTAAGGGATTCGCGCAGAGGCGCGGAGACGCGGAGAGACGCAAGAAGGCCGTTTGCCCTGAGCTTGTCGAAGGGCCGTTCTTTCTTCGCGACCCCGAAGAGAAGGACGGTGCTTCGACAAGCTCAGCACGAACGGAGTGGGGTATCCCTCCGCGTCTCCGCGTCCCCGCGTGAACATCTTTTCTCTGCGATCTCTGCGCCTCTGCGCGCATCATTCTTTTTCGCCTTGCGGCACAGCCGTCGAAACCCCTCCACCACCGCTTCGCGGCGCGCCCCCCCAAACGCTTCGCGATGGGGAGGATCTATTTCAGCGCGTCGCGCCGGGTTTCCAGAGGATGTCGCCGCCCGCCGCGGCGTTGAGGTGGCGCGTCAGGACGAAGAGATGGTCCGACAGGCGGTTGAGATAGGCGAGCGCGATCGGGTTGAGTTCGCGCTCCGCCGCGGCGGTCACCGCGGCGCGTTCGGCGCGGCGCGTCACCGCGCGCGCGATATGAAGCTGCGCCGCCGCCTCGGTCCCGCCGGGTAGGATAAAGCTCTTCAGCGGGTCGAGCCCGGCGTTCATCGCGTCGATCTCGTCCTCGAGCCGCGCGACCTGGCTGGGCACGATGCGCAGCGCCATGTCGTGCGGGCCGAAGCCGAACTGGATGTCGGGCGGCGTGGCGAGGTCGGCGCCGAGGTCGAACAATTCGTTCTGGATGCGCGCGAGCATCTTTGCAGGATCGCTGTCCACGGCGAGCGACACGACCGCGACGCCGATTGCGCTGTTCGCTTCGTCAACATCACCGATCGCCGCCATCAGCGGCGCGGACTTGGCGACGCGCGAGCCGTCGACGAGCCCGGTGGTGCCGTCGTCGCCCGTGCGCGTGTAAATCTTGTTGAGTTTTACCACGGAAATGCGCGGCCGCTTATTTGCCGGCGGCGAACAAGCCGATCAGCACGAGCAGGATGACGGTGATCGCCTGCCATTTGACGCGCGCCATCATCATCTTGTTCTGCATCACTTGATTCTCGCGGACCGTCCCGTCCATCGCGGCGCGGTGCCCCTGCGAGAAATGGAAGAGTCCGCGCGCGAGCGAGAAGAGGACGAAGCCGGCGGCGACCACGACGCCAAGGACGAGCAGGATTTCCATGCCCCCTATTTAGGGCATCCGCAGCGAATATCCAGTGGGAAGCCGGTCGGCGAGCAGATCGGCGGCGAGCGCGGGCCCGTCGGTTCCCGCCGCGCGCAGCGAGGCGAGCGAGGCGGCGGCGTCGCGCTTCGCGAGGCGCTTGCCGTCCGGGCCGCAGACGAGCGCGTGGTGGCGATAGAGCGGCACGGGCAGACCGAGCAGCGCCTGGAGCAGGCGGTGGACGTCGGTCGAGGCGATGAGGTCGGCGCCGCGGATGACATGCGTCACCCCCATTGCGGCGTCGTCGAGCGTGCTCGCGAGATGATAGGAGGCCGGCGCGTCCTTGCGCGCGAGCACGACGTCGCCATGCGCGGCGGGATCGGCGCAGCGAGGCCCCTGCCCCTGCTCCTCCCAGTCGAGATCGCCCGCAAGTGCGGTCGCCTGCGCCATGTCGAGGCGCCAGCAATGCGGTTCGGCGGCGATGCGGCGCGCGCGTTCTTCGTCCGAGAGATGGCGGCAGGTGCCGGGGTAGATGGCGCCGGATGGTCCGTGCGGCGCGGCGAGGCTCGCGGCGATATCCGCGCGGGTGCAGAAGCAGGGATAGACAAGCCCGCGCGCGTGGAGGTCGTCGAGCGCCGCCTGATAATGCGCCAGCCGCAGCGACTGGCGCACGGGCTCGCCGTCCCAGAAGATGCCGAGCCAGGCGAGGTCGGTCAGCGACGCCGCGAGATAGTCCTCGCGCGAGCGGCTGCCGTCGATATCGTCGATGCGCAGGACGAAGCGCCCGCCCGCGACGCGTGCGGTGTCAAAGGCGAGCAGCCCGCTATAGGCGTGGCCGAGATGGAGCTCGCCGGTCGGGCTGGGGGCGAAACGGGTCAGCATAAGTGCGACTTCGAATCCATATGCTGTGGGACTTGTCCGCAAGCCTTCCCATATCTTGCGGCAGATGCCCCCTTGACGCCAGAATCTGATAAGGCATGTAATGCCAGTGTCACTTCGGGAAGGCAGTGGCGCGCCAACCCGGACAGAAAAGGGGGCAGCGTCCAAAAGCCATGTTTCATCCCGATCTCGCTCGGCATCCCGACAGCTGTCCCGCCCTAGTTTTGAACGCCGACTATACGCCGCTCAGCTATTACCCGCTCAGCCTGTGGCCTTGGCAGACCGCGGTCAAGGCGGTGTTCCTCGACCGGGTGACGATCGTCGAGAATTACGAGCGCGAAATCCATTCGCCGACGCGCACGATGCCGATCCCGAGCGTCATCGCGCTGCGCCAATATGTGAAGCCGTCGCAATATCCGGCCTTCACGCGCTTCAACCTGTTCCTGCGCGACCGGTTTTCGTGCCAATATTGCGGATCGGGCAAGGACCTGACCTTCGATCATGTCGTGCCGCGCCGGCTGGGCGGGCGCACGACGTGGGAGAACGTCACGACTGCGTGTGCACCGTGCAACCTCAAGAAGGGCGGGCGCACGCCGCAGCAGGCGCATATGCCGATCCACCGCCAGCCGTGGCGGCCGACTTCGTGGCAGTTGCAGGACAATGGCCGCTGCTTCCCGCCGGGCTATCTGCACGAAAGCTGGATTGACTGGCTTTACTGGGACGTCGAGCTGGAGGGGTAGGCGTGGGCTTTCCTCCCCTTCGTCATTCCCGCGCATGCGGCAATCCAGCTTTCTTCTTCGTGCCTTTGCGCCTTTTCGCGAAATCCTTCTTTTTTTGTTTCGCGCAAAGACGCAAAGGCGCAAAGAGAAGGGGCAGAAAGAAGCTGGATTGCTTGGAGAGTCGCGCGCCTCTCCGCGCCCTCCACGGGAATGACGAGGGTAGGAGATGGCCATGCTTCGTTTCGCTGCGGCACTTTTGCTCGCCCTGCCCCTGTCGTCCTGCGCCATTACCGGCGAGGACAGCGGCGAGGCGGCGAACCAGTGGGTCACGGTCAGCGGCAGCATCGCCTATCGCGAGCGGATCGCCTTGCCCCCGGATGCGCAGATCGAGGTGCGCGTCGACGACGTCAGCCTGGCCGACGCGCCGTCCAAGACGATCGCGCGCCAGGCCTTTGCCGCCGACGGGCAGCAGGTGCCGATTAGCTTCCTGATCCGCTTCGACCGCGGCGCGATCGAACCCCGGCACAGCTATGCGGTGGCGGCGCGGATCACCGGCGCCGACGGGAAGCTGATGTTCATCACCGACACGCGGCACAGCCTCGACGTCGGCGCCGGGTCGGAGGTCGACATGGGGACCTTGGGGCTGGTGAAGACGCGCTGAGACCCCTTTACGTCATCCCGGCGAAGGCCGGGATCTCGCCGGTGCGTCAGCAAGCTAGGGAGAAATCCCGGCCTTGGCCGGGATGACGGGATTGAGCATAGCTATGCGCCGACATCGCGCCGCTTGACGCTGCGCCTTCGCAGGTGCAGCAATCCGGCGCATGGGCCCTCCGATCCAGATCTCGCAAAATCCCGACATCCGCTATTTGGGGCGGATCTTGGGCGACGTCATTCGTGCCTATGGCGGCGAGAAATTGTTTCGCCAGACCGAATATATCCGCTCGGTCAGCGTCGACCGGCACCGCGGGATCGACGGGGCCGAGGCGATCGACACCGGGCTCGATGCGCTGACGCTCGACGACACCATCGCCTTTGTCCGCGGTTTCATGCTCTTTTCGATGCTCGCCAACCTCGCCGAGGACAGACAAGGCGTGGCGGCCGAGCCCGAGGCGACGGTCGCGGCGGCGCTGGCGCGGCTGAAGAGCGACGGGATCGACGGCGATGCGGTGGCGTCGCTGATGAGCGCGGCGCTGGTCGCGCCGGTGCTGACCGCGCACCCGACCGAGGTCCGGCGCAAGTCGATGCTCGACCACAAGAACCGCATCGCCGAGCTGATGCTGCTGCGCGACGCGGGGGCCGAGGAGACGGCAGAGGGCGATATCGTCGAGGATGCGATACGGCGGCAGATCGTGCTGTTGTGGCAGACGCGGCCGCTGCGCATGGAGAAATTGTTCGTCGCCGACGAGATCGACAATGCTTTGACCTATTTGCGCGACGTGTTCCTGCCGGTGGTGCCCAAGCTTTATGCGCGCTGGGAGAAGGAGCTGGGGCAGCGCCCCGCGAGCTTCCTGCGCGTCGGAAGCTGGATCGGCGGCGACCGCGACGGCAATCCCTTCGTCACCGCCGAGACGCTGACCATGGCCACCAGCCGCAACGCCGCGGCGGTGCTGGGCCATTATATCGACGCGGTGCACGCGCTGGGCGCCGAGCTGTCGGTGTCGGCGGGGCTCGCGCCGGTGCCCGAAGCCGTCGAGGCGCTGGCCGAGGCAAGCGGCGACAATGCGCCGAGCCGCCGCGACGAACCCTATCGCCGCGCCTTGTCGGGCCTCTATGCCCGGCTGACCGCGACTTTTGCGACGATCACCGGCAAGGCGGCGCCGCGGCCGTCGGCGCTGAAGGGCGCGCCCTATGCCACGCCCGCCGAGTTCCGCCGCGACCTTGTGACGCTGGCCGACGGGTTGGCGGCGAGCGGCGAAGGCCAGCTCGCCGGGGTCGGCGCGCTCGGGCGGCTGATCCGCGCGGTGGAAGTATTCGGCTTCCACCTCGCGACATTGGACATGCGCCAGAACAGCGCGGTGCACGAGCGTGTGATCGCCGAAGTGCTGCGCGTCGCCGGGGTGTGCGACGATTATGCGGCGCTTGACGAGGAGGCGCGTATCGCGCTGCTCACCGCCGAACTGGCGAGCGACCGGCCGCTCGCGGTGGCGTGGCACGAATGGAGCGAGGAGACCGCGGGCGAGCTCGCGATCGTCCGCGCCGCCGCCGACGTGCGGGCGCGGCTCGGCCCCGACGCGATCTGCCAGTGGATCATCTCGATGGCGCAGACTTTGTCCGACCTGCTCGAAGTGCATGTGCTCGCGCGCGAGGCGGGGCTGTGGCGGAGCGGCGATGCGGCGGGCAAGGCGAACCTGATGGTCGTGCCCTTGTTCGAGACGATCGCCGACCTCGTGCATGCGCCGGCGATCATGGCGCGTTACTTCGCGATGCCCGAGATCGGTCCCCAGGTGAGCGCACGCGGGCATCAGGAAGTGATGATCGGCTATTCCGATTCGAACAAGGACGGCGGCTATCTCACCTCGACCTGGGGGCTGCACCAGGCGTCGCAGGCTTTGACCCCGGTGTTCGCCGCGGCGGGGCCGTCGATGCAATTGTTCCACGGCCGCGGCGGCGCGGTCGGGCGCGGCGGCGGCAGCGCCTTTGCCGCGATCCGCGCGCAGCCCGCGGGGACGGTGCAGGGGCGCATCCGCATCACCGAACAAGGCGAGGTGATCGGCGCCAAATATGGCACCGCGGGCAGCGCGGCGACCAACCTCGAGGCGATGGTGTCGGCGAGCCTGCTCGCGAGCCTCGAGCCCGAGGCGCTGGGCGCGGCCGACTGCGTGCGCTTTACCGCGGCGATGGATAAGCTGTCGGACGGGGCCTTCGCGGCGTATCGCGGGCTCGTCTACGACACGCCCACCTTCAAGGATTTCTTTCGCGCGATGACGCCGATCGCCGAGATCGCGACGCTGAAGATCGGGTCGCGGCCGTCGAGCCGCACCAAATCGACCGCGATCGAGGACCTGCGCGCGATCCCCTGGGTGTTCAGCTGGGCGCAGTCGCGCACGATGCTGCCCGGCTGGTACGGGACGGGCGAGGCGTTTGCGGACTTCGCCGATAAGGCCTTGTTGGCGGACATGGCGGCGAGCTGGCCCTTCTTTGCGGCGCTGCTCGGCAATATGGAGATGGTGCTCGCCAAGTCCGACATGGGGATCGCTGCGCGCTATGCGGGACTCGCGGGGCAGGTCGAGGGGCATGACGCGATCTTCGGGCGGATCAAGGACGGCTGGAACCGCGCGCACGACGGGCTGCTCGAGATCACGGGGCAGACGCGGCTGCTCGAGAAGAATCCCGCGCTCGAGGCGTCGATCCGGCTGCGGCTGCCCTATATCGAACCGCTCAACCTGCTGCAGATCGAGCTGATGAAACGGCACCGCGCGGGCGAGACCGATGCGCGGATCGCAGAGGGCATCCAGCTGACGATCAACGCGATCGCGACGGCGCTCAGGAACAGCGGGTAGCAGCTTCCTTCCCCCTTGACGGGGGAAGGATATGGAGCCTTGGCCGCGAAGCGGCCTAGGCGGAGTTGGATGGGGGTGAAGGTGCGTCCTTCGGCCTTCGTGTCAGGCCGAGGGCGCACCCCCACCGCTGCGACTAACGAACAAGTTCGTAAGTCTCGCTGCCTCCCCCATCGAGGGGGAGGGTGGGATATGATTCTCAGCTCTTGGTGATCAGCACCTCACCCTTGCTGTTCGCGCCGTCGGGGCCGAATTTGATCGTGAAATCGCTGCCGTCCTTGTCCTTGCCCGCGAGCGTGTCGCCGGTGCGCGAAATCTTGACGCCCTGTTTGGCGAATTCGCCCGCCATCCATTCGGCGGCCTTGGCGGGCGCGGCGGGCGAGGTGAAGCCGAGCTTGACCACCGCCTTGTCGGCGCCGTTCCGGTCGTTCGCGTCGACATTGACCGTCGTCACCTGGCTGCCCGGATAGAGCTTGACCCCGTCGATGTCGAAATCGCCGGTGACGTCGAAATCGACGAAGTCGGGGACGTCGATGTCGATATCGACGCCGTCGCCGCCGATCTTGACCTTGCCGCCGCCGTCCTTGCTCGAACTGATCTGGACGCCGCCATGCTCGTCGCCGGCGTTGATCGAGATTTCGGGTCCGGCCTTTTTCTCTTCCTCCTGTCCGCAGGCAGCGAGGAGGAGGATCGGGGGGAGCAGATAAGCGAAGCGCATGGCACATCTCCTTGGTGAGTTAGTTTAATAATACACCTTGAAGAGGCCGGAGTCAAATAGGACTCACCCTCCCCTTCAGGGGAGGGCAGCGAGACTTGGCAGCTTGCTGCCATAGTCGCAGCGGGTGGGGGCCAGACACCTTGCGCAAGGCGTCTGGCCCCCACCCCAACCCCTCCCCTGAAGGGGAGGGGCTTTTGTTACGCATCGATGCTGGTCTTGAGGTCACCGTGCACCAGCCCGCCGTCGACGGTGATCGTGTCGCCGACAACATAGTCGCCCGCCTTCGACGCGAGGAAGATCGCGGCGCCGGCCATGTCCTCGGGGATGCCGATGCGCTTGACCGGGATGCTCTTCGCCACCGCGTCGCCATGGTCGCGCGCGGCCTTGTTCATGTCCGACTGGAAGGCGCCCGGCGCGATTGCGGTGACGATGATGTTGTCGGTCACCAGCCGCGCCGCCATGCGCTTGGTGAGGTAGAGGATCGCGGCCTTCGACGCGTGGTAGCTGTAGGTTTCCCATGGGTTGAGACGCATGCCGTCGATCGAGCCGATGTTGATGACCTTCGAGGGGCGGTCGGCGGTGCCGCCGGCCTTAAGCAGTCCGTGCAGCGCCTGCGTCAGGAAGAAGGGCGATTTGACGTTGATGTCCATCACCTTGTCCCAGCCCGCCTCGGGGAAACCTTCGAAAGGTTCGCCCCATGCGGCGCCGGCGTTGTTGACGAGGATGTCGAGTTTCTCCTCACGGGCTTCGAGTTCCTTCGCCAGCGCGCGGCAGCCCTCGACGGTCGAGAGATCGACGGGAAGCCCGATGACCTTGCCGGGGTAGCGCGTATTGAAATCGGCGACCGCGGCTTCGATCTGCGCGCTCTTGCGCGCCGAGATGTAGACGCGCGCACAACCCGCGGCGAGATAGCCCTCGACGATCATCTGGCCGATCCCGCGCGAGCCGCCGGTGACGAGCGCGATGCGGCCGTCGAGGCCGAACATGTCGTTTAGGTTCATTTGTCTTCTCCGATCATTCCCCTCCCGCAGGCGGGAGGGGATAAGTTCAGCTCAGTAGCCGTTCATCCGCGCGACCTGGTCGATGTGGTAGTGCACGTCGCCCATAAACTCGGCGAGCGCGCGGTCGCGTTTCATGTAGAGGCCGATGTCATATTCGTCGGTCATGCCGATGCCGCCGTGCATCTGGACGCCTTCGCGCACCGCGAGGTTGGCGGCGCGACCGGCTTTCGCTTTCGCGACCGACACCATCAGCCGCGCGCCTTCGCTGCCCTCGTCGAGCAATTGCTGCGCCTTCATCACCGTGGCGCGCGCGACTTCCATTTCGCCATAGAGATGGGCGGCGCGGTGCTGGAGGCCCTGGAATTCGCCGATCAGCTTGCCGAACTGCTTGCGTTCCTTGAGATAGGTGACCGTCATGTCCATCGCGCCCTGCCCGACGCCGACCATTTCGGCGGCGGCCCCGGTGCGCGTCGCGGCGAGTAAGGCATCGAGGATCTCGCCGCCCGCGTCGACCTCGCCGATCACCGCGTCGGCATCGACCTCGACGCCGTCGAGCGTGACGTGGCTGGCGAGCGAGGAGTCGACGAGGCGGCGCGGGTCGGCGGTCATGCCTTTCGCATTCTTGGGTACCGCGAACAAAGTGATGCCGCCGTCGGTCTTGGCCGCGACGATGCTCATGTCGGCGACATGGCCGTGGAGCACGAAGCTCTTCTTGCCGTCGAGGCGGAAGCCGTTGCCGCTACGCGTCGCGGTCGCCGCGATGCGGTCGGGGCGGTGCTTCGCGCCCTCGTCGATCGCGAGCGCGACGATCGCTTCGCCCGATGCGATCGCGGGGAGCCAGCGGCCCGCCTGCGTGCCGCCCGCCTTCGCGAGCGCGGCGACGGCGCCGACGCTGGTCGCGAGGAAGGGCGACGGGGTCAGGTTGCGGCCGATTTCCTCGAGCACGATGCCCGCCTCCATATGCCCCATGCCGAGCCCGCCATGCGCCTCCGGCACGAGCATGCCGGGCAGGCCCATTTCGGTGAACTGCGCCCAGAGGTCGCGCGAGAAGCCGGTGGCGTCGGCGCTGTCGCGCAGTTTGCGGAGGTGCGAAACCGGCGCCTGTTCGGCCACGAAGGGCGCGACGCTGTCCTTGAGCATCGCCTGGTCGTCATTGTGATAGAGCGGCATATCTTCTCTCTCCAGTTCCCCTCCCGCTTGCGGGAGGGGTTAGGGGTGGGCCAGCAACTTCGCCTTTGCCCACCCCGCTGCGGCTAGCGAACAAGTTCGCAAGCCTCGCTGCCCCTCCCGCTCGCGGAAGGGGAGAAACATCAGGCGCCCGGCAGGTCGAGGATACGCTTGGCGATGACGTTGAGCATGACTTCGCTCGTCCCGCCTTCGATCGAATTGGCCTTGGTGCGCAGCCAGCCCCGCGCGCGGGCGCCGCCCTTGGTCTCTTCGCTGTCCCATTCCAGGGCTTCGCTGCCGCCGCCCGACATCACCAGTTCGTGGCGGCGCTTGTTGAGCTCGGTGCCGACATATTTCATCATGTTCGAGCTGGCCGGATGCGCGCGACCGGTCTTCCACATATCCATGAAGCGCTCGCCCATCGCGCGATAGGCGAAGACGTCGACGTCGAACGCCGCCATTTCGGCGCGCAGGATCGGATCGTCGAGTTCGCCCGCGGCGTTCTTGCCGAAGGCCTTGGCGAAGGCGCCGCCGATGCTGACCATGTCGCCGCCCGCGCCGCCGCCCGAGATCATCTCGCGTTCGTGGCCGAGCAGATATTTGGCGACGTCCCAGCCGCGGTTGATCTCGCCGATATATTGCGTCTTCGGCACCTCGACATCGTCGAAGAAGGTTTCGCAAAAGGGCGAATTGCCGGAGATGAGCAGGATCGGCTTGGTGGTGACGCCGGGGCTCTCCATGTCGAAGAGCATGAAGGTGATGCCCTGATATTTGTTCGTCTTGTCGGTGCGGACGAGGCAGAAGATCCAGTCGGCCTTGTCGGCGTAGCTCGTCCAGATTTTCGAGCCGTTGACGACCCAGTGATCGCCCTTGTCCTCGCCGAAGGTCTGCAAGGACACGAGGTCGCTGCCCGAGCCGGGTTCCGAATAGCCCTGGCACCAGCGGATTTCGCCGCGCGCGATCGGGTTCAGATACTGGACCTTCTGCTCCTCCGTACCGAATTGCAGCAGCGCGGGGCCGAGCATCCAGATGCCGAAGCTGTCGAGCGGCGAGCGCGCGTTGATGCGCTTCATTTCCTGTTTGAGGATCTTGGTTTCTTCGGGCGTGAGGCCGGCGCCGCCATAGGGCTTGGGCCAGTCGGGCACGGTATAGCCCTTCGCCACGCACGCTTCGAGCCAGGCTTTCTGGGCGTCGTTCTTGAACACCCAATTGCGTCCGCCCCAGCAGACATCGCCTTCCTCGCGGATGGGTTCGCGCATTTCGGCGGGGCAGTTCGCCTCCAGCCAGCCGCGCACTTCGGCGCGAAAAGCGTCCAGATCGCTCATGTTTCAGGCTCCTCTTCCTGGCGGCAAATCTAGGAGCAGTGACCTGCTTTACGCAAGCGTCAACTTGGTCGGCTCGGCCTGCCGTTACGGCGCCGTAGCGTCGGATTGCGGCCCGTTGACGCGCTTTCCCACGCGCCTAAGCTAGGTCGCAAAAGAAAACGGGAGCAGAGGATATGCGATTCGCAGGCAAGGTCGCCGTGGTCACCGGCGCGGCATCGGGCATCGGCAAGGCGACGGTGCTGAAACTGGCGGCCGAGGGCGCACATGTCTTCGCCGCCGACATCGACCTTGCGGGCGGGCAGGCGCTCGCCGCGTCGTCGAACGGCAAGATCGACTTCGTCCCATGCGACGTGACGCGCCCCGCCGACATCGAGATCTTGATGGACACCGCCGCGGCGAAGGGCGGCGGGATCGACATCGTGTTCAACAATGCCGCCGCGGGCGGTGACCGCGCGCCGATCGACGAGATCAGCCCCGAGGACTGGGACCGGACGATGGACCTGGTGCTGAAGTCGGTGGCGATGGGCATCCGTTACGCCGCGCCGCATATGAAGCACCGCCCGGGCGCGAGCATCGTCAACACCGCGAGCGTCGCGGCGCTGGGTGCGGGCTATTCGCCGACCGCCTATGCGGTGGCGAAGGCGGGGGTGCTGCACCTCAGCAAGGTCGCGGCCACCGACCTCGCGCAATATGGCATCCGCGTGAACGCGATCTGCCCGGGCTTCATCAACACCAATATCTTCACCGCCTCGCTCGAAGTACCCGACGCCATGAAGGCGCAGGCGAATGACATCATCGCCGGCATGAGCGCGCAGGCGCAGCCCGTCGCGCGCGGTGGCCAGCCGGAGGACATCGCCAACGCCGTCGCCTATCTCGCGAGCGAGGAAAGCTCGTTCATGACCGGCACCCACCTGCTGGTCGACGGCGGGCTGACGATCGGCCAGCGCCATGCCTGGGACAAGGAAAGCCCGGGCATGTTCGACGCGCTCGTCGCGATGGAGGAGGCGGCGAAGGCGGGAGCCGCGGCGTGACCGCCGCCGCCAAGGCCGTGCCCGACGCACGGCGCCTGCCCGTCTGGCTCAAGGCGACGCACGGGCTCGGCAGCATCGCCTATGGCGTCAAGGACAATGGTTTCGCGACCTTCCTGCTGCTCTTCTACAACCAGGTCATCGGGCTCGACGCGGGGGTGGTCGGCGCCGCGATCATGGTCGCGCTGTTCGCCGACGCGCTGGTCGATCCGATCATCGGCGAGCTGACCGACCGCACGCGCAGCCGCTGGGGCCGCCGCCTGCCCTGGCTCTATGGCGCGCCGATCCCGCTCGCGATCATGTGGATGCTGCTGTGGAGCCCGCCCGAGATGAGCGACGCGGCGACGATCGGCTGGCTAATCGCCTTTGCGATCATCGTCCGCGCGCTGGTGTCGATGTGCGAGGTGCCGTCGGTCGCGATCGTGCCCGAGCTGACCGCCGATTATGACGAGCGCACCGTGGTGATGCGTTATCGCTTCCTGTTCGGCTGGGGCGGCGGCCTGCTGATCCTGCTGCTCGCTTATGGCGTATTCTTCGGCGGGCCGAAGGGGCTCGTCGATCCGGCGGGCTATTTCCCCTATGCGCTGACCGGCGCGCTGATGATGGCGGGCGCGGTGATGATCTCGGCCGCGGGACAGCACAAAAGGATCGCGGTATCGAACCTGGCCGATGCCAAGCCCGCGGGGAGCCTTGGCGACATCCTCCGCGAAATGAAGAAGACGCTGTCGAACCGCGCCTTTCTGTGGCTGATCTTCGCGGCGCTGTTCGGCTTCATCAACCAGGGCATCACTTTCTCGATGACCAATTATATGCTCGGCTTTTTCTGGAAGTTCGATCAGGGCGAGATGATCACCTATGTCTTCCTGCTGTTCGGGACGATGATTGCCGCCTTCCTGCTGGTCGCGCCGCTGTCGAAGGCGCTCGGCAAGCGCGAGGGCGCGATCGTCGCGGGTGCCATCTCGCTGACCGTCAACACCGCGATGTATTTCGCCTGGATCCAGGGCGTCTTCCCCGGCCTGCCGGGCAAGCCCTCGGCCGAGGTCATGTTCGCTTTGGTCTTCTTCTCGAACACCTTTGCGATCATCCTGATGATCCTCTCCTCGTCGATGATGGCCGATGTGGTCGAAGCGTCGCAGAGCGAGACAGGGCGGCGGTCCGAGGGGCTGTTCTTCGCGGGCTATTTCTTCATGCAGAAATGCGCGACGGGGATCGGCATCTTCATCGCGGGCCAGATATTGTCCTACGCCGCCTTTCCGTCCGCGGCAAAGCCCGGCGAGGTCGGTGACGCGGTGCTCACCGACCTCGCCTGGGGCTATATGCTCGCGGTGCTGGTGATCGGGCTGATGGGGCTGATCGTGACGCGGCAATTCCCGATCTCGCGCGCCGATCACGAGGCGCGGCTGGCGCTGCTCGACGATGCGGCGCGGGTAGACCCCGATGCGAGCGGAGCGCATCCGTAACGGAAAAATGCGCGGCGCGGCGAAAGGGTGTAATTTTAGGGCCGCAAGGCTTGGCAGCACGGACGAATCGGTCCAAGGGCTTACGTGAACGTAAAGGGAAAGGGACACAGATGGATTTCGACCTCACCGAACGGCAGCAATATTGGCAGGGCCGCGTGCGCGAATTCATCGATCGCAAGGTCCGCCCCGCGGTGCCGACCTATTATGAGCAGGACGCCAAAGGCGACCGCTGGAAGGTGATCCAGATCGTCGAGGATCTGAAGGCCGAGGCGAAGGCCGCGGGCATCTGGAACCTGTTCATGCCGCCGCGGAGCGGCGCGCACCACCATGTCGACGAGACGTTCGAGTTCGAAGGCCCCGGCCTCACCAACCTCGAATATGCGCTGTGCGCCGAGGAAATGGGCCGCGTCGGTTTCGCGAGCGAAGTGTTCAACTGCTCGGCGCCCGACACCGGCAACATGGAAGTGTTCCATCGCTACGGAACGCGCGCGCAGAAGGAAAAATATCTCGGCCGGCTGATGAACGGCGAGATTCGCTCGGCGTTCCTGATGACCGAGCCCGCGGTCGCTTCGTCGGATGCAACGAACATCGAGACGCGGATCGAGCGCGACGGCGACGATTATGTCATCAACGGCACCAAATGGTGGTCGTCGGGCGCGGGCGATCCGCGCTGCGAGATCGCGATCGTGATGGGCAAGACCGACTTCGCCGCCAAGCGCCACGCGCAGCAGTCGATGGTGCTGATGCCGCTGAACGCGCCGGGGGTGACCATCAAGCGCCACCTGCCCGTCTTCGGCTACGACGACGCGCCGCACGGGCATATGGAAATCGAACTGAAGGACGTCCGCGTCAACGCCGAGGAAGCGATGCTGCTGGGCGAGGGTCGCGGCTTCGAGATCGCGCAGGGCCGCCTCGGGCCGGGCCGCATCCATCACTGCATGCGCACGATCGGCGTCGCCGAGGAAGCGATCAGCAAGATGGCGAAGCGGCTGCAGTCGCGCGTCGCGTTCGGCAAGAAGATCGCCGAATACAGCATCTGGGAGCATCGCCTGGCGCGCGCGCGCATCGACATCGAGATGACGCGCCTGCTCTGCCTCAAGGCCGCCGACATGATGGACAAGGTCGGCAATAAGGCGGCCGCGGCCGAGATCGCGATGATCAAGGTGCAGGCGCCGAACATGGCGCTGTCGATCATCGACGACGCGATCCAGGCGCATGGCGCCGGCGGCGTGTCGGAAGATTTCGGGCTGGCCAAGGCCTATGCGCATCAGCGCACGCTGCGCTTGGCCGATGGTCCCGACGAGGTTCACGAACGCGCGATCGCGCGGATCGAATTTGCGAAGCACAGCGAAGCGAGCGAGCCGGGCTTTTCGTCGGGCGACATCGGCGCTTCGCGTTAAGGCACAATCCGCTCGTGCTGAGCTTGTCGAAGCACCGTCCTTCCTTGTCCCGAAGAAAGAACGGCCCTTCGACAGGCTCAGGGCGAACGGTCTGAGAGGACAGTTCATGACCAAAGCCGCCATCCTGATCGAAGCCGGCCAGCCGCTGTCGATCGAGACCGTCCAGATCGCCGATTGCGGCCCGCACGAGGTGCGCATCCGTACCGCCGCGTGCGGCCTCTGCCATTCGGACCTGCATTTCATCGACGGCGCCTATCCGCACCCCCTTCCGGCCATTCCCGGCCATGAGGCGGCGGGCATCGTCGAGGCGGTCGGCAGCGAAGTGCGCATGGTCAAGGTCGGCGACGCGGTCGTCACTTGCCTGTCGGCCTTCTGCGGCCACTGCGAATTCTGCGTCAGCGGCCGCATGTCGCTGTGCATGGGCGGCGACACCCGCCGCGCGCCCGGCCAGCCGCCGCGCATCACGCGCCCCGACGGCTCGCCCGTGAACCAGATGCTGAACCTCAGCGCCTTTGCCGAGACGATGCTGGTGCACGAACATGCCTGCGTGCGCATCGACCCCGACATGCCGCTCGACCGCGCCGCGGTGATCGGCTGCGCGGTGACCACCGGCGCGGGGACGATCTTCAACGCGTGCAAGGTGACCCCGGGCGAGACCGTCGCGGTCGTCGGCTGCGGCGGCGTCGGCCTCGCGACGATCAACGCCGCGAAGATCGCTGGCGCGGGGCGGATCATCGCCGCCGACCCGGTGCCCGAGAAGCGCGCGCTGGCCATGAAGCTCGGCGCGACCGATGTCGTCGACGCGCTGTCGGACGACGCCGCGAAGCAGATCCTCGAGATCAGCAAGGGCGGTGTCGATCATGCGATCGAGGCCGTGGGGCGCCCGGCCTCGGCGAGCCTCGCGGTCGCGTCGCTGCGCCGCGGCGGCACCGCGACGATCCTGGGCATGATGCCCTTGTCGGAGAAGGTCGGGCTCAGCGCGATGGACCTGCTCAGCGGCAAGAAATTGCAGGGCGCGATCATGGGGGGCAACCGCTTCCCCGTCGATATCCCGCGCCTCGTCGATTTTTACCTGCGCGGCCTGCTCGACCTCGACAGCATCGTCGCCGAGACGATCCCGCTCGAAAAGGTCAACGAAGGGTTCGAAGCCATGAAGAAAGGCGATGCCGCGCGGTCGGTGATCGTGTTCGACCAGTGACGCTCGACGCGCAAAAGGCCTTCAGCGGCACCGTCGCGCCTGAGGGCGCCGATGTGCTCGACGAGGCGAAGCTGACGGCGTGGATGGAAGCGCATGTCGAGGGGTTCGAGGGCCCGCTGACGCAAGGCAAGTTCGCCGGCGGCCAGTCGAACCCGACCTACAAGATCTCGGCGCCGTCGGGCAATTATGTCCTGCGCCGCAAGCCCTTCGGCCCGTTGCTGCCTTCGGCGCATGCGGTCGACCGCGAATATAAGGTGCAGGCGGGGCTGTATAAGACGGGCTTCCCCGTCGCGCGCCAGTACGGCCTGTGCACCGACGACGAGGTCGTCGGCAGCTGGTTCTATGTCATGGGGATGGTCGACGGGCAGACGATCTGGGACGGCGCGATGCCGGGGTCGACCCCCGAGAACCGCCGCGCGACGTACGAGGCGATGATCGACACGCTCGCCGCGCTGCATTCGGTCGATGTCGAGGCCGCCGGGCTGTCGGATTTCGGCAAGCCCGGCAATTATTTCGGGCGCCAGGTCGACCGCTGGACCAAGCAGTACCGCCTTTCCGAAACCGAGACGATGGACGAGATGGAGCAGCTGATCGCCTGGCTGCCCGCGACGCTGCCCGAGCAGACGCGCACCAGCGTCGTCCATGGCGATTACCGCATCGACAATATGATCTTTGCGAAAGACCGGCCGCAAGTGCTCGCGGTGCTCGACTGGGAGCTCTCGACGCTGGGCGATCCGCTCGCCGATTTCACCTATGTCGCGATGGCGTGGGTGACCGAGAATGGCGGGCGCTCGGGGGTCGAGGACCTCGACCGCAAGGCGCTGGGCATCCCCGAATTGGACGAGATGGTCGCGCGCTATTGCGCCGCCACCGGCCGCACCGGCGTGCCCGACATGAACTGGTATTTCGCGTACAACTTCTTTCGCCTCGCCGGGATCATCCAGGGGATCAAGAAGCGCGTGATCGACGGCACCGCCTCGTCGCAGCACGCGCGCGACATGTCCGAGCGCGTCCGCCCGCTCGCCGAAAAGGCGTGGGCCTTCGCGAAGAAGGCGGGCGCATGAGCCTGTTCGACCTGAGCGGCAAGGTCGCGATCGTCACCGGATCGTCGCGCGGCATCGGGCGCGCGATCGCCGAGGAATATGCCGATCATGGTGCCAAGGTGGTCATCACCAGCCGCAACCTCGAGCCATGCGAAGAGGTCGCCGCGGCGATCAATGCCAAGCATCCCGGCCATGCGATCGCGATATCGTCGAGCCTGTCGTCGAAGGAATCCTTACAAGCCATGGTCGACTCCGGGCGTGCCGCCTTCGGCCCGATCGACATCCTCGTCTGCAACGCGGCGTCGAACCCGCATTACGGCGCGATGGAGACGATCAGCGACGAGGCGCTGCGCAAGACGCTCGACCATAATATCGTCGCGCAGCATTGGCTGATCACGATGGTGGTGCCCGGCATGCGCGAGCGCAAGTCGGGGTCGATCATCCTGGTTTCGTCGATCGGGGGGCTGCGCGGCACCGCGATCATCGGCACCTATGCGATCACCAAGGCCGCCGACATCCAGATGGTCAAGAATCTGGCGCGCGAGTTCGGGCCGTCGAACATCCGGATCAACGCGATCGCGCCAGGGCTGGTGAAGACCGATTTCGCCAAGGCTTTGTGGGAAAATCCTGACAATCTGAAGGCGTCGGTGTCGAACGCGTGTTTGGGCCGCATCGGCGAGCCGCGCGAGATCGCGGGCGCGGCGGTGTTCCTGGGCTCGGAAGCGGCGAGTTTCATGACCGGGCAGACGGTCGTGCTGGATGGAGGTGTGGTGGTATGAGCGGAGCGTTGGACGGCAAGGTCGCGATCATCACCGGCGCCGGGTCGGGCATCGGCCGCGCGAGCGCGCTGCGCTTTGCCGCCGAAGGCGCGAAGCTGGTGCTCGGCGACAAGACCGCCGCGGTGCACGAGACCGCCAAGGCGGTGCAGGACGCGGGCGGCGAGGCCGTCGCGCTGGAGATCGACGCGGGGGTCGAAAGCGACGTCGCGTCGCTCGTGAGGGCCGCGCAGGAGACATTCGGCGGGCTCGATATCGCCTTCGCCAACGCCGGGATCATCGGCGACATGGGCGGCATTTTCGACTTCGACCCTGGCGCCTGGGCCGAAACCTTGCGCGTCAATTTGATCGGCCCGGCGCTGATGGTGAAGCACGCCGGCAAGGCGATGGTCGACCAGGGTCGCGGCGGCGCGATCGTGCTGACCGCGAGCGTCGCGGGGATCAATTCGGGCGCGGGTCCGGGGGCTTATTCGGCGTCGAAGGCGGGCGTCATAAACCTCGCCAAGACCGCCGCGCAGCAGCTGACCACCAGCGGCGTGCGCGTCAACGCGATCTGTCCGGGCCTGACCGAGACGGGGATGACCAAGCCGACCTTCGATTATGCGAAGGCCAAGGAGGTTACCCACAAGCTGGGCCAGCTCAATCCGCTGAAGCGCGCGGCGCAGCCCGAAGAGCTCGCCAATGTCGCGCTCTTCCTTGCGAGCGACCAGGCGAGCTATGTCAACGGACAGGCGATCGCGGTCGACGGCGGGCTCACCAGCTCGCACCCGGTGACGCGCCAGCTATTGGGCCAGACCTCACACTGAGGAGAGACACGATGCAGTATCGGCAGCTTGGCGACAGCGGGATCGAGGTTTCGGCGATCTGCCTCGGCAGCTGGCTGACCTATGGCGTGGGGGTTGACGACAGCGCGGGGCGTGCCTGCGTCGATGCGGCCTTCGATGTCGGGATCAACTTCATCGACACGTCGAACATCTATGGGCGCGGCGCGGCGGAGAGCTTCCTCGGCGACGTGCTCAAGGACCGGCCGCGCGATTCGTACGTGCTCGCGACCAAGCTCTTCTTCCCGATGACCGACACCGACAAGGGGCTGTCGGCTGTACAAGTGGCCAAGCAGATCGACGCCAGCCTGCAGCGGCTCCGGACCGACTATGTCGATCTCTACCAATGCCATCGCTACGACCCCGACACGCCGCTCGAGGAGACGATGCAAGCCCTGAGCGAAGTCGTGCGCAGCGGCAAGGCGCGCGCGATCGGCTTTTCCGAATGGTCGCCCGAGCAGATCGAGGCCGCGGTCGCGCTCGCCCCGCCCAGCGTCAAATTCGTGTCGAGCCAGCCGCAATATTCTCTGCTCTATCGCCGCGCGGAAAAGAAGGTCATCCCGATCAGCATTGCGAACGGCATCGGCCAGATCGTCTGGTCGCCGCTCGCGATGGGGGTGCTCAGCGGCAAATATGCGCCGGGCGCCACCCCGCCCGCGGGCACGCGCGCGGCGGGCGACGATGCGGCGTTCATGAAGCTCTATATGACCGACCAAGTGCTCGAAGCGGTGCAGGCGCTGCAGCCGGTCGCCGACAAGGCGGGCTGTACGATGGCGCAACTCGCGATCGGCTGGGTGCTCGCGCAGCCGGGCATCACTAGCGCGATCGTCGGCGCGAGCCGCCCCGAACAGTTGCGCGAGACGGCCAAGGCCGCCGATCTGGCGATCGACCCCGCGCTGCTCGCCGAGGCGGCGGCCATCCTCGAAGGAGTGCGTGTTTCGTGAGTCAGGGTTTCGATAGCGCAAGGCTCGACCGCATCCCGGCCTTTCTGCAGGCCAAATATGTCGGCCCCGGCCGCCTGCCGCACGCCGCGACCCTCGTGTCGCGGCACGGCGAGGTGGTGCACCAGTCGTGCGTCGGCGAGGCCCGCCCGGGCGAGGCGCTCAAGGAGGATGCGATCTTCCGCATCGCGAGCATGACCAAGCCGGTCACCAGCATCGCCTTCATGATGCTGGTCGAGGAGGGCAAGGTCGCGCTCGGCGATCCGCTCGTGAAGTTCTGCCCCGAGTTCCGCGACACCGGCGTGTTCGTCGCGGGGGGCGGCAACATCCCCTTCGTCACGCGCCCGCCGGCGACGCCGATCCGCATGGTCGACCTGCTGCGCCATACCTCGGGCCTGACCTATGGTTTCCAGGAGCGCACCCCAGTCGACGCCGCCTATCGCAAGGCGCGGATCGACGATTTCGACGCGGCTTACACGATGGACAGCTTCATCGAGGGGCTCGCCAAGATTCCGCTGCAATTCGACCCCGGCGCGCACTGGAATTATTCGATGGCGACCGACGTGCTCGGCGCGGTGGTCGAGCGGATCGAGGGCAAGCCGTTCGCCGAAGTGCTGCAGGAGCGCATCTTCGGTCCGCTGAACATGGTCGATACGGGCTTCAAGGTGCCCGCCGACCAGCAGCACCGCCTCGCCGACGCCTATGCCTTCGATCCGGCCGAGAAGATGAAGGTCTTCGACAGCGGCGCGACGAGCCGCTGGGCCAAGGACCGCAGCTTTCATTCGGGCGGCGGCGGCCTCGTCTCGACGCTCGCCGACTATCACCGTTTCTGCCTGATGCTTCTCGGCGGCGGACAGCTCGATGGCACCCGCATCGTCAGCCGCAAGACGCTCGCGCTGATGACCGCGAACCATCTCGTCGGCGGCGGCGACCTCGTCCAGCATAGCGTCGGCATCTTTTCGGAGGCCGAAAATGCCGGGGTCGGCTTCGGGCTCGGTTTCGCGGTGACCGAGCATCCGGCGCAGACGCTGACCCCCGGGTCGGTCGGCGACTATTATTGGGGCGGCATGTTCTCGACCGGCTTCTTCGTCGATCCAGTCGAGCAGATCTGCTCGGTCTTCATGACCCAGCTGATGCCCTCCTCCACCTATCCCGTGCGGCGCGAGGTCAAGACGCTTGTCCACGCCGCGCTCAACGATTGAACCCTTCAAGGAGCCAGATATGTCCGAAGAAACCCCGAACAGCGTCACGATGGAAAAGGACGGCGAAGTCGCCGTCGTCATCGTCAACAACCCGCCGGTCAACGCGCTGAGCTGGCACGTCCGCGAGGGGCTCGCCAATCACTTCGCCGCGGCGCTCGCCGACGACAATGTCAAGGCCATTGTGCTGCGCTGCGACGGCGCGACCTTCATCGCCGGCGCCGACATCAGCGAATTCGGCAAGCCGCCGCGCGGCCCCGATTTCAACGCGGTGCTCAACAGCATCGAAGCAGCGACCAAGCCGGTCGTCGCCGCGATCCATGGCACGGCGCTCGGCGGCGGTCTCGAAACCGCGCTCGTCTGCCATTATCGCGTCGCAGTACCCTCGGCGAAGCTCGGGGTGCCCGAGGTGAAGCTCGGCCTGCTCCCCGGTGCGGGCGGCACGCAGCGCCTGCCGCGCGTCGTCGGCGTCGAAGCCGCGGCGACGATGACCTCGACCGGCGATCCGGTCCCCGCGCCCAAGGCGAAGGAACTCGGCTTGGTCGACGAACTGGCGGGCGAGGACAGCCTTGCCGCCGATGCGATCGCCTTTGCACGCGCGAAGATCGCCGACGGCCCGCGCCCGACGCGCGAACGCGAAGTGTTCGGCGATGTCGCGATCATCGAGCAGCTCAAGACCGCCAACGCCAAGAAGTGGCGCGGCTTCGAGGCGCCCTATGCGAACCTCGCCTGCGTCGAGGCGGCGACGCGGCTGCCCTTCGAGGAAGGCCTCGCCTTCGAGCGCCAGGAATTCATGAAGCTTATGTTCGGCAGCCAGTCGGCGGCGCAGCGCCATATCTTCTTCGCCGAGCGTCAGGCCGCGAAGATCGACGGCCTGCCCAAGGACACCGCGCTGCGCGACGTCAAGAAGGTCGGCGTCATCGGTGCCGGCACGATGGGCGGCGGGATCAGCATGAATTTCCTTCAGAAGGGCATCCCCGTCACCATCGTCGAGATGCAGCAGGAAGCGCTCGACCGCGGCACCGGCGTGATCCGCAAGAATTACGAGGCGTCGGCCGCCAAGGGCCGCTTCAAGCCCGAGCAGGTCGAGCAAATGATGGGGCTGCTCACCCCGACGCTCAACATCGAGGATCTCGCCGACTGCGACCTGATCATCGAGGCGGTCTATGAGAATATGGACGTGAAGAAGGAGATCTTCGCGAAGCTCGATGGCATCGCCAAGCCCGGCGCCATCCTCGCGTCGAACACCAGCTATCTCGACATCGACGAGATCGCGACCGCGACGAGCCGCCCCGGCGACGTGCTCGGCATGCATTTCTTCTCGCCCGCCAACGTCATGAAGCTGCTCGAAGTCGTGCGCGGCGACAAGACCGCGCCTGACGCGCTGGCGACGGCGATGGCGATCGGCAAGAAGATCGGCAAGGTCGCGGTGGTCGCGGGCGTGTGCGACGGCTTCATCGGCAACCGGATGCTCAAGCCGCGCCAGGTCGAGGCGATGAACCTGCTGATGGAAGGCGCGACGCCGCAGCAGATCGACAAGGTCCATGTCGATTTCGGCATGCCGATGGGGCCGTTCCAGATGAGCGACCTTGCCGGCGTCGACATCGGCTGGCACCGCGACCCGACGCGCATCGAAAGCATCCGCGACGCGCTCGCCGCCAAGGGCCGCTGGGGGCAGAAGACCGGCAAGGGCTTCTACGACTATGACGAGAAGCGCAATCCGTCGCCGAGCGCCGAGGTCGCCGAGATCATCGAGGACTTCCGCCAGCATTCGAACAAGGCGAAGCGCGAGATCAGCGATCAGGAAATCATCGAACGCACGCTCTATCCGATGGTCAACGAAGGCACGCTGATCCTGGCCGAGGGCAAGGCGCAGCGCGCGTCGGACATCGATGTCGTGTGGATCTATGGCTATGGCTGGCCGGTCTATCGCGGCGGCCCGATGTTTTGGGCGGGGCTCGAAGGCACCGACAAGATCGTCGCGGCGCTGGAGAAGCATGGGTTTGCGGTCGCGCCGCTGCTCAAGGAAAAGGCCGAGGCGAAGAGCGGGTTCTAAGTCGCTCGCCCGAAAGGATGACAAGGCCGCCTGTCCCACCCTGGGGCGGGCGGCCTTTTCTTTGCCCGCAATGCCGGTCGGCGGCGGCGCCCATAGTGCGATTCAAGGTTAAAGCCGTGGCAACCGCTGCCGTTAGGGCTGAGCATGAACGCCATGTCCTTAATCGCCATCCTTCTGCTTACCGGAAGCACCGCCGCCTCGGCGCCGGTCTCGGCACCGCAGGCGAGCGCGGTCGGCATCGCGCGGGCGCGGATCATCGCACCGGCCGAGGTGCGGCGGGTCGACGGGCGGCTGGAGGTTCGTACCGGCGAGCGCAAGGCGCCGACGCAGGTGCACCGGGGCGAGCGGAAAGATGGCGGCGAGACCGCCGACTTCTACTAGCCCACTCCCATCCGTTCGTGTCGAGCGAAGTCGAGACACGCCAGCACATCGCCAGACGCATCTCGACTTCGCTCGATGCAAACGGGGTGGGGTTGTGAGGTCTAGGCCTGCAAGGTCTGGATGATCGCCGAGAAGTCGCGGCCATCCTTGTCGGCCTCAACGAACGCCTCATACAGCTCGCGCGCTTTCGATCCCATCGGCACATCGGCATCGACGCTCGCCGCCGCCTCCATCGCGAGGCGGAGGTCCTTGAGCATCAGCCCCGCGGCGAAACCGCCGGCATAGCCGTTATCGGCGGGGGTCACCGGGCCGACGCCGGGAAGCGGCGCATAGCTGGTCAGCGACCAGCATTGCCCCGACGACACGCTGGCGATGTCGAAGAATTTCTGCGGATCGAGCCCGAGCTTCTGCGCGAGCGCGAGCGTCTCGCACGTCGCGATCATCGACGCGCCCAGCAGCATGTTGTTGCAGATCTTCGCGCCCTGTCCCGCGCCCGCGTCGCCCGCGTGAATCACCGCCTTGCCCATCGCGGCGAGGATCGGCTCGGCGCGTGCGAAACCCTCGTCGGTGCCGCCGACCATGAAGGTCAAAGTGCCGGCGTTGGCGGCAGCGATGCCGCCCGAGACCGGTGCATCGACCGCAACGAGACCCTTGGCGGTTGCGGCCGCGATATTCGATCGCGCGGTCGCGACGTCGATCGTCGAGCAATCGAGGAGCAAGGTGCCCGGCGCGGCGTTGGCGAAGACGTCGCCTTCATAGACGCCCGCGACATGCTTTCCCGCCGGGAGCATCGTCACCACCGCTTCGGCGCCAGTGACGGCTTCGGTGGCCGATGCGGCGCGGGTGCAGCCCGCCTCGACCGCGCGGGCAAGCGCTTCCTCGCTGAGGTCGAAGGCGCGGACCTCATGGCCCGCCTTGGCGAGATTGGCAGCCATGCCGCCGCCCATATTGCCGAGTCCGATAAATGCGATTTTCATGTCACCGCCCCTTCCACACGCCTTCGCGCTTTTCGATGAAGGCGGCCATGCCTTCGGCCTTGTCCTCGGTCGCGGCGAGGATCTGGAACAGCCGGCGTTCGTAGATCAGCCCCTGGTCGAGCGAGGTCTCGAACGCGGCGTTGACCATGTCCTTGTTCACCATCGCGGCCATCGGCGGCATCGACGCGATGAGCGTGGCGGTCTTCACGGCTTCCTCGACCAGCGTCTCATGCGCGACGACGCGCGCGACGAGGCCCGAACGCTCAGCTTCGGCTGCGTCCATCATGCGGCCGGTGAGGCACATTTCCATCGCCTTCGCCTTGCCGACCGCGCGGGTCAGCCGCTGCGACCCGCCCATGCCCGGAGCGACGCCGAGCTTGATTTCGGGCTGGCCGAATTTCGCCTTCTCCGACGCGATGATGAAGTCGGCCATCATCGCGAGTTCGCAGCCGCCGCCGAGCGCGAAACCGTTGACCGCGGCGATCCACGGCTTGCGGACCTTCTTCACGAAGTCGCTCGTCCATTTCGAGAAGAAGTCCTCGAGGTAGAAATCGGCGGCGGGCTTGTCGGCCATTTCCTTGATGTCAGCGCCCGCGGCGAAGGCTTTGTCGCCCGAGCCGGTGAGCACCGCGCAGCGCTGGCTGTCGTCGGCTTCGAAGGCGGCGAAGGCGGCGATCAGGTCGTCGAGCACGCCCGAGTTCAGCGCATTAAGCGCCTGCGGGCGGTTCAAGGTCACCAGCGTGACAGCCCCGCGCGTTTCGACGAGGAGGGTTTCATAAGTCATGGTCTTGTCCTGTTTCAGCGGTTGGCGTCGATGTTGCGCAGCAGCTGTTGCAGCTGCGCCGGCGTGGCATGGTCATACGCCTCGTCGATCGACGTCAGGCGATTGTCATAGGGAATGGGCTCGTCGAACTGATCGGCCGCCAGATCCCAATAGCGTCCGTCGATCCGGTTGTAGAAATGCGTGCCGCCCTTGGTCGCGGTCTTGACGATATCGCCGCCGAAATGATGGTGGACGGCGAGCGCGGTGACGGCGCACTGGTTGCGGCAGGGGTTCGCGGGGTCGAACGGATCGCCGATCGTCTCGGCCGACCAGCTGTGTTTTACCGCATGATAGAGCGCGATCGGGTCGGCGAAGCTCATAGCGGCGTCCATTCTTCCTGCGCGGGCAACGGCTCGAAGATCGCGGCGATCAGCTCGTCGCTCACCCCTTCGGCCGTCGCGGGATTCCATTGCGGCTTATTGTCCTTTTCGACGATCACCGCGCGCACGCCCTCGGCGAAGTCGGGGCGGGTGAGCACACGGCTGCCGATGCGATACTCCATCGCCATGTTCGCGGCGAAATCGGGCAGGCTCAGGCTGTCGGCAAGCTGGCGCAGCGCGACCTTGCAGGTCTGGGGCGATTTGGTGCGCAGCGCGGCGAGTTCCTTCGCCGCCCATTCGCCGGGGTCGGCTTCGAGCGCGGCAAGGATGTCCTCGAGCTTGTCGGAGGCGAAGAGCCGGTTGATGTCGGCGATATGCGTCAGGATCTTCGCCTCGGGCGGGGTGGCCGACAATTCGCCAAGGATGCCGCCGATGCGGTCGGGATGCTCGGCGATGCGCGCCTTGGCCTCGGCGAGCTTGTCCACCGGGAGATAATGGGTCGCGAGGCCGAGCGCCAAACATTCGGCGCCGTCGAGCCGCGCGCCGGTGAGCGCGAGGAAGGGGCCGACGCGCCCTTCGAGCCGCGAGAGATACCAGCCGCCGCCGACGTCGGGGAAGAGGCCGATCCCCGTCTCGGGCATGGCGAGGCGGGTGTTCTCGGTCGCGACGCGATATTTGGCCGGCAGCGCAATGCCGACCCCGCCGCCCATGGTGATCCCGTCCATGAAGGCGACCACCGGCTTGGCGTAGGTGAAGAGCAGATGGTTGAGCTGATATTCGTCGTGAAAGAAGCGGCGGCCGGAGACGCCGTCGTCGGTCAGCGCCGAATTCCGCAGGAAGGCGATGTCGCCGCCGGCGCAGAAGCCGCGACCTTCGCTATGGTCGAGCAGCACCGCCTGCACCGCAGGATCGTCCTTCCACGCGACGAGTGCGTCGGTCATGGCATGGACCATGTCGAGGTTCAGCGCGTGGATCGCCTTGGGGCGGTTGAGCGAGAGGCGGCCGATGGCGCCTTGCTGTGCGACGAGAACGTCTTCGGTCATAAGCCCTCTCAAAACCTTCTCCCGTCGGGAGAAGGATATGGAGCCTTACCGGCTTGCCGGTTAGGCGGAGTTGGATGAGGGGTTGCGTTCTATCGTTGGCAACCATCCCCTCACCCAGCTGCGACTAGCGAGCAAGCTCGCAAGTCTGCGCAACCCTCTCCCGACGGGAGAGGGGAAATCCTATTGCCGCAACAAATCCCGTCCGACGATCATTCGCATGACCTGGTTGGTGCCTTCGAGGATCGAATGGACGCGCAGGTCGCGCCAGAAACGCTCGATCGGATAGTCGCGCAGATAGCCATAGCCACCGAACAATTGCAGCGCGTCGTTGACGATCTTGCTGCCATTGTCGGTCGCGAGGCGCTTCGCCATTGCCGAGAAGCGCGACTTGTCGGGGGCGTTGGCGGTGACTTTCGCCGCGGCGAGATAGAGCAAGGCGCGCGAGGCTTCGAGGTCGGTCGCCATGTCGGCGAGCATGAACTGGGTGTTCTGGAAATCGGCGATCGGTTGGCCAAACTGCTGGCGGTCCTTGGTGTAGGCGATCGCCTCGTCGAGGCAGCGCTGCGCGCCACCCAAGGAGCAGGCGCCGATGTTGAGGCGGCCGCCGTCGAGCCCCGCCATCGCGAAGCGGAAGCCGTCGCCCTCGGCACCGACGAGATTTTCGACCGGCACGCGGCAATCCTCGAAGATCACCTGCGCGGTCGGGGAGGCGTTCCAGCCGAGCTTCTTCTCGGGCGCGCCGAAGCTGAGGCCGGGCGTGTCCTTTTCGATGACGAGGCAGGAGATGCCCTTCGACTTTTCCTCGCCGGTGCGGACCATGCAGACATAGATGTCGTTATAGCCGGCACCCGAGATGAACTGCTTGGTGCCGTTGAGCACATAATGATCGCCGTCGCGCTTCGCCGTGGTCTTGAGCGCGGCGGCGTCCGAGCCCGAACCAGGTTCGGTCAGGCAATAGCTCGCGATCTTTTCCATGCTGACGAGGTCGGGCAGGAAGCGCGCCTTGACCTCGGCGCCGCCGAAGCGGTCGATCATCCAGGTCGCCATATTGTGGATCGAGACATAGGCGGATGTAGCAGGACAGCCATAGGCCATCGCCTCCATGATCAGCGCCGCTTCCAATCGGCCGAGCCCGATGCCGCCCGATTCCTCGGCGACGTAAATCGCGCCGAAGCCGAGCTCGCCCGCGGCCTTCCACACCTCGACGGGATAATGGCTTTTCTCGTCCCATTCGGCCGCGAAGGGCGTGATGCGGTGGGCAGTGAACTTGCGCGCCATGTCCTGGATGGCGAGCTGGTCGTCGGTAAGCTGGAACTGGTCGGTCATGGTCATTTCTCGATGAGGATGGCTTCGGCTTCGATTTCGACTTTCCACTCGGGGCGGATCAGCGCCGGGATGACGAGCATCGTCGAGGCGGGGCGGATATCGCCGAACATCGCGCCATGCGCGCGCCCGACGAGGTCGGCGTCGGCGGGGTCGGTGATATACATGCGGGTGCGCACGACATCGGCGGGCGTGCCGCCGAGCGCTTCCAGGGCCTCACGGATGATCGTCAGGCAGCGCGCCGCCTGGGCGCCCGCATCGCCGGGAGTCGAGCTGCCGTCGGGCTCGATCGGCGCGCAGCCGGCGACGTCGATGCGATTGCCGACGCGTACCGCGCGGCTGTAGCCGTAGACGGGCTCGAACGGCGACGCCGAACTATGGTTGCGACGCCCCCCCGCCGCCGCGCCCGAATCAGCCACAGCTGACCCGTTCGATCTTCATCGCGCCGTCGTAGGAGACGGTGAGCCGGTCGGGGCGATAGTCCATCGTCACCGCCATGCCCGGCGCGACCCAGCGCAGGGTGCGTGCGCCGGTGGCGCGGAGGAGCGCGGCGCCGGTTTCGGCGGTCGCGGTCTGCCCAACGAAGCTCTGTCCGGCGTCGCCGTTGCACGCGGCCTCGGCGGGCGGGGGCAGCGGGGCGGGTTCGGCGCCGCCGTCCATCGCCTGGCAGGCGGCGAGCGGCAGCAGGGCTGCGGCGGCGATCCAGCGAAACTCCATCATCTGTCTCCCTTGTCCAAATCGGGCCCGGTCAGGCCGCACAGCGCGTATAGCGCATCGCATTCGCCGCGGCACCCTCGCCATAGTCGCGGCGGACGAGCGTCTTGCCGCCATCGGCGATGCTGAGCATCATCAGCCGGTCCCAATCCATGCCTTCGCCGCTGAACTTGTAATCGGCGACGATGCGGTTCGCGCTGCGTTCGCGGACGCGCGCGAGTTCGCCGTGCGATTCGTGGAAGCGCAGGTTCGCGGCGTCGATGACGAGCGCGGTGAGGTCGGTGCCGGGGCGCTTCGGGCAGTCGGCGGCATTGAGCGCCCAGCGCCCCTGGATCGCGGCGGGGATCGCCTTTTCGCCGCTGCCGATGCCCGCCTCGACGGCGGCGGGCGGCTTCATCGCGGGATCGGGCTGATACTCCTCGGCGGGGGTCGGTTCGGGCGCGGGAGGCGGCGGCGCGGGTTCGGCGTCGGTCGCGGGCGCGACGCTCGCCTTTTCCTCGGGCGCGGCCTTGTCGGCGCTATCGCCGCAGGCGGCGAGCATCAGCATGCCGCCTGAGAGGAACAGGGGAAGCAGGGTGCGGGTCATTATCTTTCTCCTTTGCCGGGAGAAATGCGCAGGCGTCGGGACGAGTTTCATTTGTCGCCGCCTTCGTGGAGCACCTGCCGCTCAAATTCGGCGGTCGCGAGGCGCGTGTCATTATAACGATACCAGCGCGGCGCGGGCAGGCCTTTTTCCCACGCCAGCGCCTCGGTCAGCGTGCCCTGTGCCGACGGCACGTCGGGCATGAGCGCGCCGATCGGGTCGGCATAGGCGGTGTCCGCGCTGACCACGGTCCAGCCGGCCTTGCGGAGCGCGCGGACGAGGTCGCCGATGTACAGCGCGGCGAGGTCGGTTTCGTGGAGCAGCAGCATCTGCACCGGCTGGCGACCGATGACCTGCTGCATCAGGCCGTCCGAATGATCGGCGGCCTCGACATGCCAGGTGACGTAGAGCCGCCCGAGCGCGTCGCGGTCGATCGTCTTGCCTGCCTTCGCGGCCTGGATCGTCAGCGTTTCGAGGTGCCAGTCCGAGGACTCGGCGGTGACATAACCGTTGCGCAGGCCGCGTGTCGCGAGGCCCGCGCGCAGCGCGTCGCGCTTGACCTTGTCCTGGCCGCCCTCGTCGAGGAAGGGGAAGCGGAACCAGGGGCGATAGCCGGGGCGACCCTTCAGCCAGGCCTCGGCCTTGTCGATATCGGCGAGATAGGCCTCGGCGCTGGTGGCGTTCAGGTGCGGGTGGCTGAAGCTGTGGTTGGCGATGACGTGCCCCGCCGCGACATAGGCGGCGAGCCGTTCCTCGCCGCCGACCCCGTCGCCGCGCCCGAGCGCGCCGGGGTTGACGAAGAACACCGCCTGCGGTGCCTCGGCCGCCTTCAGTTCGGCGATGATCCGTTCGGTCCGCTCGTCGGGGGTGAAGAAAGCCCCGCGCCCGCGCGGCGCGTCGTCGAACGACAGTGCGATCAGCTTCTGCGCCGCCGCCGGAACCGGCAGCAGCAACAAGATCAGGAGGGGAAGGAGCAGCCGGCGCAACAACGCCGGCTTATCCCATCGTCGGGATGACGAAGGCGTTGCCGCCGTCGGGCGAGCCGTCGGGCCAGCGCGCGGTGATCGTCTTGACCTTGGTCCAGAATTTGACGCCTTCCATGCCGTGCTGGTTGGTGTCGCCAAACGCCGACCGCTTCCAGCCGCCGAAGCTGTGATAGGCGACCGGCACAGGGATCGGCACGTTGATGCCGACCATGCCGACATTGACCCGCGCGGCGAATTCGCGCGCGGCATGGCCGTTGCGCGTGAAGATCGCGACGCCATTGCCGTACTGGTGCTTTGAGGGCAGCGACAGCGCGGTCTCGAAATCGGGGGCGCGGACGATCTGCAGCACGGGGCCGAAAATCTCTTCCTTGTACGATTCCATGTCGGTGGTGACATGGTCGAACAGGGTCGGGCCGATGAAGAAGCCCTTCTCGTGCCCCTGCAGGCTGAAGCCGCGGCCGTCGATCACCAGTTCGGCGCCCTCGTCGGCGCATTTCGCGATCCAGCCCTCGACCTTTTCCTTGTGCGCCTGCGTCACCACGGGGCCGTAATGCGCCTCGGCATCGGTCGACACGCCGACGCGCAGCGCCTCGATCGCGGGGATCAGCTTGGCCTTGAGCCGCTCGGCGGTCTCGTCGCCGACGGGGACCACCACCGGGAGCGCCATGCAGCGTTCGCCCGCCGAGCCGAAGGCGGCGCCGGCGAGGTCGTTCACCACCTGATCGAGATCGGCGTCGGGCATGACGATGCCGTGATTCTTTGCGCCGCCCATCGCCTGCACGCGCTTCCCGTTGGCGACGCCGCGGTTGTAGACATAATGCGCGATGTCCGACGAGCCGACGAAGCTGACCGCGCCGATGTCGGGGTGGTCGAGGATCGCGTCGACCATTTCCTTGTCGCCATGGACGACCTGGCAGATGCCCTCGGGCAGCCCGGCTTCGAGGAAGAGTTCGGCGAGGCGCACCGGCACGCTGGGGTCGCGCTCGCTGGGCTTGATCAGGAAGGCGTTGCCCGTCGCGATCGCGACGCCCGACATCCACAGCGGGATCATCGCGGGGAAGTTGAACGGGGTGATGCCGGCGCCGATGCCGATCGGCTGGCGCATCGAATAGACGTCGATGCCCGGGCCCGCGCCCTGCGTATATTCGCCCTTGAGCACATGCGGGATGCCGCAGCAGAATTCGATGACCTCGAGGCCGCGCTGAATGTCGCCCTTCGAATCGGCGATCACCTTGCCATGCTCGGACGAGAGCAGGTGCGCGAGTTCGTCCATATTGGCTTCGACGAGGCGCTTGAATTCGAACATCACGCGCGCGCGGCGCTGCGGGTTGGTCGCGGCCCAGGCGGGCTGCGCCGCCTTCGCCGCGGCGACCGCCTTTTCGAGGAGCGCCGCGTCGCCGAGCGCGACCTCGGCCTGCACGCCGCCGCTGTTGGGGTCGAACACCGGGCTGGAGCGCCCGCCGCCACCGACACCGCCGACGATGAGATGGTCGATCTGTCGCATCATGAGTCTCCCGAAATTGCTGCCGCTGCCACAGCCGAGTTGCGGGCCGATTGCAAGGGATAGACTTGCAGGACGATGCTGCATATTTGCAGGACATGGACTGGGATAAGCTGCAATATTTCCTGACCGTCGCGCAGCAGGGCACGCTCGCGCGCGCCGGGCAAGCCTTGCAGGTCGATGCGACGACGGTCAGCCGGCAGCTGAGCGCGCTCGAGGCGTTGCTGCAACAGACTTTGTTCGAACGCGCGCCGGGCGGTTTCCTTTTGACGGCGACCGGCCGCGCGCTCGTCCCCCATGCCGAGGCGATGGCGGCGGCGGCGGCGCGCATCCGCTCGGTCGGCGAGGACGGCGCGGCGCTGTCGGGGCAACTCCGCGTCAGCGTGTCCGAAGGATTCGGGAACAGCTTCATCGCGCCGCGCCTCGCGGGCTTCGTCGCCGCGCATCCCGAGCTCGAGATCGACCTCGTCGCCTCGTCGGGCTTCCTCAATCCGTCGCGGCGCGAGGCCGATATGGCGGTGCTGCTCGCGCGGCCGCGCAAGGGCCCGCTGATCACGCGCAAATTGTCCGACTACAGCCTCGGCCTTTATGCGCCCGCGAATCGCACCGACTGGCAGGAAGCGGTCGCCGCGACGCCGCTGTCGCGCGCCGGGGTGCCGGTGATCGGCTATGTTCCCGACATTCTTTACGCGCCCGAACTCGACTATCTGGGCGAAATCGAGCCGGGGCTGCGCGCCGGGGTGCGCTCCTCCTCGATCCTCGCGCAAAGGCGGATGATCGCGGGCGGCGCGGGAGTCGGCGTTTTGCCCTGCTTCCTCGCCGCGGGCGATCCCGCGCTGGTGCGCGTGCGCCCCGAGCAGGTCATCGCGCGCGCCTTCTGGCTGGCGCTCCACCGCGACGTCGCCCCGCAACCGCGCATCCGCGCCTTCATCGACTGGCTCGATGGCGAGGTGCGCGAGAGCCGGGGGCTGTTCGTGCCGGGGTAATCCTGACTCGTCTTGACAAGCGCAGCCCCGAAAGCGCTAATAGAACAAATCAGGAACATCATGCCTCACGAGTCGTCCCCTTCTATCGCCGGCCTGCGCCGGCGTCTCGCCCGGATCACCGGCGAGGCCGAACCGCGCGGGCCAAGCGCGGGGCGGCTGGCGAGCGGTCATGCGGACTTCGACGCCGCGCTCGGAGGTGGGCTCGCGACGGGGCGCCTGCACGAATTTTTCGCCGCCGATGCGCTCGATGCGACGAGCGCCGCCGCCTTTGCCGCGCTGCTCGCGCTGCGCGGGTCGGAGGACGCGCCTTTGGTGTGGCTGCGCACCGCCGATGCCGGCCGGCGCGGCGGGCATATCTACGCCCCTGGGATCGCCGAGCTCGGCGGCGATCCCGATCGGCTGCTGTTGATCGAGGCGCCCGATCCCAAATTGCTGCTCGCCTGCGCCAATGACGCGATTCGCGGCGCCGGGTCGGCGGCGGTGATCGTCGAAAGTTGGGGGCGGTGGCCCGCGCTCGACCTCACCGCCGGGCGCCGCCTCGCGCTCGGTGCGCGCGATGCGGGGACGACGCTGCTGATGCTGCGGCTCAATACGACGCCGAGCCCGAGCGTCGCCGAAACGCGCTGGAGCGTCGCGGCAGCGCCGTCGCGCGAACTGGAAGCCAACGCGCCGGGGGCGCCCGCCTTCGACCTCGAACTGCTGCGTCGGCGCGGCGGCGCCGCGGGCGGGCACTGGCAATTGGAATGGTACCATGACGAACAAGTCTTCCGGGACCCGGCGCTATCTGGCGCTGTTCTTCCCGTGGCTGCCCGCCGAGCGGCTCTGCCGCACGGCGCCGCGGCCGCCTGAAGCCCCGCTCGTCTTCGCCGAGAAGGCGCGCGGCGCGCTCCGCCTCGCGGGCGTCGACCGGGCCGCGCAGGCGGTCGGGCTCGCCCCCGGCATGCCGCTCGCCGACGCGCGCGCGCGGGTGCCCGAGTTGCTCGTGGTCCAGCACGATCCGGTCGCCGACGCCGCTTGGCTCGACCGGCTCGCGCTCGGGTGCAACCGCTACACGCCGCTGGTGGCGCTCGACGCCCCCGACGGGCTGATCCTCGACATCGCGGGGACCGACCATCTGCTGGGTGGTGAGGCCGGACTGATCGACGACCTCGAAATGCGCCTGTCGCGGCTCGGGATGAGCGTGCGGACCGCGCTCGGACCGACCGCCGACGCGGCGCGCGCGCTCGCGCGCTACCAGACGCGCCCCGCGCCCGACGAGGACCAGGCGGTGCGCCGCTTGCCCGTCGCGGCGCTCGAACTCGAGGCCGAGGCGACGACCGCGCTGGTGCGCGCGGGGCTGAAGACGATCGGCGACCTCGCGAGCCGGCCGATGGCGAATATCGCCGCGCGTTTCGGCGCCGAGGCCGCGGGCGCGCTGCGCCGCATCCTCGGCGATGCGCCGAGCCCGCTCGACCCGCGCATCGCCCCGCCGCCCGTCGCGACCGAGCGCCGCTTCGCGGAACCGCTCGGCAGCAGCGCGCATGCAACCAGGGTGCTGGCTGAACTGGTGGGCGAGGCAATGGTGGAGCTCGGCGAGCGCGGCAAGGGCGGGCGCCATTTCCGCGCCACCTTCTTTCGCAGCGACGGGCTCGCGCGCGGCATCGAGATCGAGACCGGCCACCCAACACGCGACACCGCGCTCGTCATGCGGCTCTTCGCCGAACGGATGGACGGGCTCGCCGACCCGCTCGACCCCGGCTTCGGCTTCGACATGATCCGCCTCGCGGTGCCGCGGCTCGAGGCGCTCGGCGCGACGCAGCTCAAGCTCGAGGGCGGGGCGGTGCGCAGTGCGGCGATGGATGAACTCGTCGACCGGATGACGACACGGCTCGGGCGCGGGCGGGTGCGCCGCCTGCTCGCCGCCGACACGCATATCCCCGAACAGGCGCAGCTCGCGCTGCCCGCAATCGACGCGCCGCCGCCCGAACCCTGGCAGGCGCCCGAGCCCGGCGAGCCGCCGACGCGCCCCTTCCACCTGTTCGATCCGCCGCAGCCGATCGAGGTGATCGCCGAAGTTCCCGACGGCCCGCCGCACCAGTTCCGCTGGCGGCGGCAGGCGCATGCGGTGCGCCGCTACGAGGGGCCCGAGCGCATCGCCGCCGAATGGTGGCGCCGCCGCGACAATGCCGGGCTGACGCGCGACTATTACCGCGTCGAGGATGCGCAGGGCCGCCGCTTCTGGCTGTTCCGCCACGGGCTCTACGACGAAAAGCCCGACCCGCGCTGGTATATCCACGGGGTGTTCGCATGAGCGCGGAGCCGCCCCCCGCAACGCCGCCCGAACCCGCTTTCGCTGAGCTGGTCGCAGCGACCAACTACAGCTTTCTGCGCGGCGCCTCCCACCCCGCCGACATGGTTGCGCGCGCGCTCGATCTCGGCCTGAAAGGCATCGGTATCGCCGACCGCAACAGCGTCGCCGGGGTGGTGCGCGCTTGGGCGTTTCTGAAGGAGTTGCAGGTCAAGGCGCCTGAGACTGTCGCGCATTTCCGGTTGGCCGTCGGCGCGCGGCTCGTTTTTGCCGACGGCACCCCCGACATCGTCGCTTATCCGGTCAGCCGCCACGGCTGGGGCCGGCTGACACGGCTGCTGTCGACCGGAAACCTGCGCGCGCAAAAGGGCGGCTGTACCCTCTCTCTGGACGACCTGCTGGAGCATTGCGACGACCTGTTGCTGATCGCGATGGAAGGCGACGAGGCAGTGCTTCGCACCCTCAAGCGCAAGCGACCGAAGTCGGTGTGGCTGGCGGCCACCATGCCGCAATCGGGCGCCGATGCCCGCCGTCTGGCCGATCTGCAGCGGCTGTCGGCGGCCACCGGTGTTCCGCTGCTTGCCACGAACGACGCGCTTTACGCGACCCCCGCGCAGCGCCCCCTGCACGATATCATCACCTGCATTCGCGAAGGAAAGACGGTCCGGAAAGCCGGCAAGCTGCTGCGCGCCAATGGCGAACGCCACCTGAAAGCGCCGGCCGAAATGAAGCGGTTGTTCAACGGCTATCCCAAGGCGATCGAGCAAAGCGCCAAGCTGCTCGCCCGCATCGGTTTCGATCTTGAGGACCTGCGCTATGAATATCCGCACGAACCGGTTCCGCAGGGCTGGAAGCCCTTCAATTACCTCCACCATCTGGTCAAAACGGCGGCGGAGAAGCGTTACGGAACCCCTCTCAGCAAAAAGGTCCGGAAACTTGTCGGGAACGAACTTCGGCTGATTCGGAAGCGGGACTACGTCTATTATTTCCTGACGGTCTACGACCTCGTCCGCTTCGCCCGCGCGCAGCAGCCGCCGATATTGTGCCAAGGGCGTGGGTCGGCGGCCAATTCGATCGTCTGCTTCCTGCTCGGCGTCACCTCGGTCGATCCGGTCGAGCATAAGCTGCTCTTCTCGCGCTTCGTGTCGGCCGAGCGCGACGAGCCCCCCGATATCGACGTCGATTTCGAGCATGAGCGGCGCGAGGAGGTGATCCAATATATCTATGATCGCTATGGCCGCGACCGTGCTGCGATCGCCGCGACCATCATCCATTACCGCCCGCGCAGCACGATCCGCGAGGTCGGCAAGGCGCTGGGCCTCAGCGAGGACGTCACCGCACGCCTTGCCGACACGAGCTGGGGAAATTGGGGCAATGAAGTCCCGGTGGAACGACTGGTTCAAGCCGGGCTCGATCCGCATAATGGCGAGATCGAGCGGCTGCACCGCTTCGTCGGCGAGTTGCTGGAGGCACCGCGCCACCTGTCGCAGCATGTCGGTGGTTTTGTGCTGACGCAGGGACGGCTCGACGAACTGGTGCCGATCCACAATGCGGCGATGGAGGACCGCACCTTCATCGAATGGGACAAGGACGATATCGACGCGCTCGGGCTGATGAAGGTCGACATCCTTGCGCTCGGCATGCTGACCTGCATCCGCAAATGCTACGACCTGATGCGCGAGCACGGCCTCGGCGACCATACGCTGGAGCTCGACATCGATTCCAAGGATCCCGCTGTCTACGACATGCTGTGCAAAGGCGACAGCATCGGCGTCTTTCAGGTCGAGAGCCGCGCGCAGATCAACATGCTGCCGCGCCTGCGCCCGCGCAAACTCTACGATCTGGTCGTACAGGTCGCGATCGTCCGCCCGGGACCGATCGAAGGCGACATGGTTCATCCTTATCTGCGCCGCCGGAACAAGGAGGAACCGGTCGAATACCCGTCTCCGGCGCCGCAATATCCGCAGGACGAGCTATATGATGTTCTGGGCCACACCTTCGGCGTGCCGCTGTTCCAAGAACAAGCGATGAATCTCGCGATCACCGCAGCCGGTTTTACCCCGGAAGAAGCGAACGGCCTGCGCCGCGCCATGGCGACTTTCCGCAATGTCGGGACGATCGAGAATTTCCGCGAGAAGATGGTCGGCGGCATGGTCGAGCGGGGTTACGAAAAGGATTTCGCCGAACGCTGTTTCAAGCAGATCGAGGGCTTCGGCAGCTATGGCTTCCCCGAAAGCCACGCCCAATCCTTCGCGCGGCTCGTCTATGTCTCGTCATGGATCAAGCATTATCACCCCGCCGTCTTTTGCTGCGGCCTGCTCAATTCGCAGCCCATGGGCTTCTACGCTCCCGCGCAGCTCGTTCGCGATGCGCGCGAGCATGGGGTCGCGGTGCGCGAGGTCGACGTCAATTTCAGCGGCTGGGACAACAGCCTCGAGCGCCGCGATGACGGGGCGCTCGCGCTGCGGCTGGGCTTTCGGCAGGTCGACGGGTTTCGCGAGGAATGGGCTGGGGAGATCGTCAAGGCCCGCATCTCCCCTTTTGCTTCGGTCGAGGAACTCGCGCGGCGCGCGAACCTGCCGCCCCGCGCGTTGCGACTGCTCGCCGAGGCCGATGCGTGCAATTCGATGGGGCTCGAGCGGCGCCCGGCCTTGTGGGATGCGCGGCGGGTGCGGCAGGGGGTGCTGCCCTTGTTCGGCGCCGCCGAAGCCGATGAGCTCGGCGCCGAGGATGACGCCAAGCTGCCGCCCACCCCACTAGTCGAGCATGTGCTGACCGATTACCAGACGACGCGGCTGTCGCTCAAAGGGCACCCGATGGCATTTCTACGCCCGGCGCTCGACCGCGAAGGCCTGTTGAGCTGCCTCCAGGTCGGCGCCGCCAAGAATGGCGCGCTCGTCCGCACCGCAGGGGTGGTGCTGATCCGCCAGCGGCCGGGCAAGGGCAATGCGGTATTCATCACGATCGAGGACGAGGGCGGGGTCGTCAACATTTTGCTGTGGGCGCGTCTGATGGAACGCTATCGCCGCGCCGTCATGGCGTCGCGGCTGATGGAAGTCGCGGGTGAGGTGCAGCGGAGCAAGGAAGGCGTCGTCCATCTGATGGCGAACCGCATCATCGACCGAACCGCACTGCTCGACACGCTGGGCAGCGACCGGTCCTTCGAACCCGAGCTATGCCGCGCCGACGAGGTCGCGCATCCGCAGCAGCCGCGCGGATACGCCCAGCGCCACGGCCATCCGCGCAACGTGCGCATCCTGCCGAAGTCGCGCGATTTCCATTGATGCCGAAGGTTATGCCTTCAACAGGTCAACGCCGCCGCAAAGAGGCAACGGAAGCGTTCGGTGCAATCGGCGATAGCCTCGTCGCCGCCGGTAAAGCCGTCGACCATCATGATCGTGCGCAGCACCCCGATGCCCATGAGGATCGACAGCAGCATGGTCGCGCGAAATTCGCTCTGGTCGCCACCGATGAGTTCGGTGAGCGGGCCCAGCACGTCGAGGTGGACAAGGTCGCGGATGACCTCGCCCGCCTTGGGCGACGAAGCCGAGCGAAGCATGATGACGAACATCTCCATCCGCTTTTCGAGATCCTCGTCGGCATCCTCGACGACGAGCCTCGCAAAGAAATCCGGCAGTTCGGCGGCGCTTTTGGGCTCGCGGAATATCTTCGGCTTTTCCTTATCGGCGACGACTTCGCGAAACAGCCCTTCCTTGCCGCCGAAATAGCGGCTGATCAGCGCGACATCGACCCCGGCGTCGCCCGCAATGTCGCGCAGCCCGACGCCGTCATAGCTTTCGCGCAGGAAGCGCTGGTGCGCCGCCGCAAGGATCGCGGCGCGTGTCGCGACCGCGTCACGTTTTTTGACGATAATTTCTCTCTCCATCGCTCCCTCTTATCGACGCTGAGAATTAAATCAACACCTGTTGACTTGTCCGCTAACGCAGATTAATCGGCAAAGTCTGACATCGCGCGGCACCTCCCCCCTCCCTGCCGCGCGATGTCGGACCGCCCTGAAAAAAGAAAAGACCAGCCCCATGACCTTGCGCCGCTCCCTTGCGCTTTCGATTTTGTGTTCGCTGACGCTCGCCGCCTGTTCGGGCGGCGAGGAACAGGGCGGCCCGCCGCAGCTGCCGGTGACCGTCGCGCCGCCGCTGGTCCGCGAGATCACCGAATGGGACGATTATGTCGGCCGCTTCGAGGCGGTCGACAGCGTCGAGGTGCGCCCACGCGCCTCGGGCTACCTGCAGCGCGCGCATTTCACCGACGGCCAATATGTCCGCGCGGGGCAACTCCTCTTCACCATCGACGCGCGCCCGGCGCAGGCCGCGCTCGACCAGGCGCGCGCGCAGCGGGCCCGCGCGCTGGCGACGCTCGCCAATGCGAAGACCGAGCTCGCGCGCAGCGAGACGCTTGCCAAGTCGCAGGCCGCGAGCCAGGAAGAGGTCGAACAGCGCCGCGCCGCGGTACGCACGAGCGAGGCCGATGTCGCCGCCGCGAGCGCCGCGATTCGCGCCGCCGAGCTCAACGTCGGTTTCACCCGCGTGACCGCCCCGATCTCGGGCCGCGTGTCTCAGCGGCTGGTCGATCCCGGCAATGCCGTCACCGCCGACCAGTCGATCCTGACCACCGTGGTGTCGACCAGCCCGATCCACTTCAGCTTCCAGGGATCCGAGGCGAGCCTGCTCGAATATGAGCGCCGCGGCGACACGCTGGTCGGTTCGCCGGTGCGCATCAAGCTGCAGGGTGCGGCCGATTACAGCATCGGCGGGCGCATCGATTTCGTCGACAATGCGCTGTCGAACGGGTCGGGCACGATCACCGTGCGCGCGGTGGTGCAGAACCCCGACGGCGCGCTGCGCCCGGGCCTTTTCGGCCAGCTCCAGCTCGCCGCCTCGGCGCCGCGCCCCACCTTCCTGCTGCCCGACACCGCGATCGTCACCGACGGCCCTCGCCGCGTCGTCTATGTCATCGGCCCCAAGGATGTGGTGCAGGCGCGCCCGGTCCAGCTCGGCCCGGTGGTCGGCAATCTGCAGGTGATCCGCTCGGGCGTCACCGCCAAGGACCGCATCATCGTCGGCGGCATCCAGCGCGCGATGCCGGGCAAGCCGGCGAAAGTCCAGGCGGGGCGCATCGGCGCCGACGGCAAGGTGATCATGCCCAAGGGTGCGCCCGCCGCGAAAGGTGACGCGAAGGCGGGAGCGGCGAAGTGAACTTCAGCCGCTTCTTCGTCGACCGCCCGATCTTCGCGGCGGTCATCGCGATCTTCATCACGCTGATCGGCGCCTTCGCCTATCCGCAGCTGCCGCTTGCGCAATATCCCGAGATCGCGCCGCCGACGATCAGCGTCACCGCCGCTTACCCCGGCGCGTCGTCCGAGACGATCGCCGAGACCGTCGCCGCGACGCTGGAACAGGAAATCAACGGCGTCGAGGACATGCTCTACCTCCAGAGCAGCTCGACGCAGGGCGCGGCGCAGATCACCGTCACCTTCCAGCCCGGCACCGACCTCGATGCCGCGCAGGTGCTGGTGCAGAACCGTGTCGCGCTCGCCGAGCCGCGGTTGCCCGAACAGGTGCGCCAGATCGGCGTGCAGGTGAACAAGCAGGAATCGGGCTTCCTGATGATCGTCGCGCTGACGTCGACCGATCCCGCGATCGACGTCGATTATGTCGGCAATTACGCGAACTCGACGCTGCGCGACCGGCTGCTGCGCCTCGACGGCATCGGCGGGGTCCAGATTTTCGGCGGCGGCTTCTATTCGATGCGCATCTGGATCGATCCCGACAAGGCCGCGGCGCGGGGCCTCACCGCGCCCGAAATCGTCGCCGCGCTGCAGAGCCAGAATGTCCAGGTCGCCGGCGGGTCGGTCGGCGCGCCGCCCTATGGCAAGGGCAACCCCGCCTTCGAACTGCCGGTCCAAGTCCCGGGCCGCCTCGTCAGCCCCGAGCAATTCGCCGATGTCGTGATCAAGACCGACACGGCGAACGGCGCGATCACGCGGATCAAGGATATCGGCCGCGTCGAATTGGGCGCGCAGGATTATGGCATCCGCGGCACCTTCGACGGCCAGAAGGGCGTCGGCATGGCGGTGATCCAGCAGCCCGGTGCGAATGCCCTCAACGCCGCGAACCTGGTGCTCAAGGAAGTCGAGGCGGCGTCGAAGGATTTCCCGCCGGGGCTGGAATATTCGATTCCGTACAATCCGACCGAATATGTCGAAGCGTCGGTGACCGCGGTGCAGGAGACGCTCGTCGAGGCGATCGTCCTCGTCGTGCTGGTCGTGCTCGTTTTCCTCCAGACCTGGCGCGCCGCGATCATCCCGATCGTCGCGATTCCGGTGGCGCTGGTCGGTACCTTTGCTGTCCAGCTCGCGCTCGGTTTCTCGATCAACTCGCTGTCGCTGTTCGCGCTGGTGCTCGCGGTCGGCATCGTCGTCGACGATGCGATCGTCGTCGTCGAGGCGGTCGAGAAGCATATCCGCGAGGGCCTGTCCCCGCGCGAAGCCGCGCACCGGACGATGGACGAGGTGTCGGGCGCGCTGATCGCGATCGGGCTGGTGCTCGTCGCAGTGTTCGTGCCGACCGCCTTCGTCCCCGGCATTCCCGGCATCTTCTATCAGCAGTTCGCGGTGACGATCGCCGCGGCGACGGTCTTCTCTTTGCTCACTTCGTTGACGCTGTCGCCCGCGATGGCGGCGCTGCTGCTGAAGCCGCACGAGGAGCATCGCGAACCGCCCAAGAACCGCGTCGCGCGCTTCTTCCGCACCGCCGCCGACAAGTTCAACGGCGGCTTCGACAAATTGTCCGACCGCTATGGCCGCACCACCGCCTCGCTGGTGCGCAAGACGACGGTGATGCTCGCCATCTATGCGGTGCTGCTGGCGGCGACCGGCTGGCGGCTAACCGCCACCCCGACGGGCTTCATCCCCGACCAGGACCAGGGTATTCTGATCGGTGTCGTCCAGCTGCCCCCAGGCGCGTCGCTCGACCGCACGAGCGAAGTGCTCGAACGCGCGCAGAAGGAAGTCACCAAGATCGAGGGCGTAAGAAATATCGCGACCTTCGCGGGGCTCGACGGCGCCAGCTTCTCGAGCGCGTCGAACGCCGGCACGATGTTCGTCAAGCTCACCGACTGGGACGAGCGCGGCAGCAAGCTTTCGGCTGCCGCCCTCTCGCAGCAATTGTCGGGCGTGCTCGCCAATGCGCTGCCCGAGGCGCAGGCCTTCGTCATCGCACCCCCCGCGGTGCAGGGCCTCGGCAACGGCAACGGCTTCGTCATGATGCTCCAGGCGACCGGCGGACAGAGCTACAAAGAGCTCGAGCAGGTCACCGGCGCGATGATGGGCGGCGCGGCGCAGATGAAGGACGTGCAACAGGTCTTCTCGCTGTTCAACACGGGCAGCCCGCGCATCTTTGCAGACGTCGACCGCGACAAGGCGCAGATATTGGGCGTCGACCCGAGCCAGGTCTATGCCGCGCTCGGCACCTATCTGGCGTCGACCTATGTCAACGACTTCAACTTCCTCGGCCGCACCTTCCGCGTCACCGCCCAAGCCGAACCGACCTCGCGCGCGAGCATCGAGGATGTCGGGCGGCTGCAGGTGCGCTCGACCTCGGGCGAGATGGTGCCCTTGTCGTCGGTCGCGACCTTCCGCAACGACAGCGGTCCGACGCGCGTCGTGCGCTACAACCTCTTCCCCGCGGTCGAATTGCAAGGCCAGGCAGCCCAGGGCGTCTCGTCGGGCACCGCGCTGACGGCGATGGAGGGGCTCGCCGACAAGACCTTGTCGAACGGCTTCGCCTATGAATGGACGGGCCTCGCCTATCAGCAGAAGGCGGCGGGGAGCAGCTCGGTCCTGATCTTCCTGCTCGCGGTGGTGTTCGTCTTCCTCGTTCTCGCGGCGCAATATGAATCGCTGCCGCTGCCGCTTGCGGTGATCCTGATCGTGCCGATGTGCATCCTCGCGGCGATGATCGGCGTCAATCTGCGCGGCATGGACAATAATATCCTGACGCAGGTCGGGCTGGTCGTGCTGATCGCGCTCGCCGCGAAGAATGCGATTCTGATCGTCGAATTCGCCAAACAGGCCGAGGAAGAGGACGGGATGAACAAATATGACGCCGCGGTCCACGCCGCGCGCTCGCGCCTGCGGCCGATCCTGATGACCAGCTTCGCCTTCATCTTCGGTGTGATCCCGCTCGCCACCGCGTCGGGGCCGGGGCAGGAGATGCGCCAGTCGCTCGGCACCGCGGTGACCTTCGGCATGATCGGCGTGACCATCTTCGGGCTGATCTTCACCCCGCTCTTCTACGTCCTCTGCCGCCGCATGGGCGACCGCGCGAACCGCTGGTTCCGCCGGAACAGGAAGACCGACGACCGGCCGGTGGAGAGTTTCTGATGACCCGTACGATCCTGATCGCCGCCACGAGCGCGCTCGCGCTGTCGGCGTGCACCGTCGGCCCGCGCTATGTCTCGCCGGTTCCCGCGGCGCCGTCGCAGACGCCCTTCCTCGAGGCTGGCAAGTCGCCCGCGTTCAGCGGCGAGCAGCCGCCGGGACCGTGGTGGAGCCTGTTCGGCGATCCCTTGCTCGACCAGCTGGTGACCGAGGCGCTGGCGGCGAACACCGACCTGCGCGTCGCCGCCGCCAATCTGGCGCAAGCGCGCGCGGTGCTGCGCGAGCAGCGCGCCGGCCGCCTGCCGACGACGACGATCGGCGCCAACGGAACCTATGCGCGCCAGCCGCTCGTCGGCGCGAGCGAAGACATCCCCGGCGCCAGCGCGTTCGAGGGCGAAAATTACGACGTCGGGCTCGACGTCAGTTACCAGATCGACCTGTTCGGCCGCGTCGGCAGCGCGATCCGCGCCGCGCGCGCCGACGCCGATGCGGTGCAGGCGGCGTTCGACCTGACCCGCATCACGGTCGCCGCCGAGACGACGCGGGCCTACACCGACGTCTGTTCGTTCAACCGCCAGATCGCGGTCGCCGAAGACACGCTGCGCATCCAGCAACAGACCTTCGACCTCGCGCGGCGCCTGTTCGAGGGCGGCCGCACGACGCGGCTCGAAACCGGGCAGGCCGGCGCGCTGCTCGAACAGACGCGCGCGACGATCCCGACGCTGACCGCACAGCGCGCGGCGGCGCTCTATCGCCTCGCGGTGCTGACCGGCAAACCGCCCGCGGAGGCGCCGCAGGCGGTGCTGGCATGCACGGCGCCGCCCGAACTGAACCGGCCGGTCCCGGTCGGCGACGGCGCGTCGCTGCTTGCGCGCCGCCCCGACATCCGCCGCGCCGAACGCCAGCTCGCCGCCGCCGCCGCGCGGGTCAATGTCGCGACCGCCGACCTCTATCCTAGCATCAGCCTCGGCGGCTCGATCGGCTCGACCGCGAGCTCGATCTCGGGGCTGGGCACATCGGACAGCTTCCGCTTCTCGCTCGGCCCGCTGATTTCGTGGAGCTTCCCCAATATGGAGGTCGCGCGTTCGCGGCTGAAACAGGCCGAGGCCGGCGCCGACGGCGCGCTCGCAACCTTCGACGGCGCATGGCTCACCGCCTTGCAGGAAAGCGAAAGCGCGCTCGCCAACTATGCGGGCGAGCTCGACCGCTTGGCAGCGCTGCGCCGCGCGGCGGCGGAAGCCGGCGAAGCGGCGCGCATCGCGCGGCTGCGCTATCAGGCGGGGCGCGAGAATTTCCAGGTCGTGCTCGACGCCGAACGCTCGCTCGCCGCCATCAACGCGAGCATCGCGCAGTCCGAACAGCAGCGCGCGACGAACCTCGTCGCGGTATTCCTCGCGTTGGGCGGCGGCTGGCAGGAACCAGCCGCCTGATTCCCTATGCTCGTCATTGCGAGCGAAGCGAAGCAATCCGAGCGAGTTTACGCCCCTCTGGATTGCCGCGTCGCTTCGCTCCTCGCAATGACGAGGTTTAGCAGTTAACCCGCGATCTTTGCGCGCACCGCTTCGGCCTGCGCCATGATGTTCGCGACCAGCTCGGCGCAGGTCGGGATATCGTGGATCAGCGCCTGGCTCTGGCCGCTGGTCCAGATGCCGCCGTCGACATCACCGTCGCGCAGCACATTTTCGCGCCCGCGCACGCCCGCCATCAGGTGGCGGACGTCGTCGAAGGTCTTGGTCGGGTCGCGCTGAATCTCGGCGACTTCCATCGACACGGCGTTCTTCGCGACGCGCGCGGTGTTGCGCAGCGTCCGGCCGACGAGCACCGTGTCGGTCTCGCTGGCATCGACGATGCGCTGCTTCACATTCTGGTGGATCTGCGCCTCGACCGTGGCGCAGAAACGCGTCCCCATGTTGACTGCATCGGCGCCGAGCGCGAGCGCCGCGACCAGGCTGCGCCCGTCGGCCATGCCGCCCGAAGCGACGATCGGCACATCGGGCAAGGCATCGACCGTCGCGGGCAGCAGTACGACGAGCCCGACATCGTCCTCGCCGGGGTGCCCCGCGCATTCGAAGCCGTCGATGCTGATCATGTCGACGCCCTTCTTCACCGCCGACACCGAGTGGCGCACCGAGGTGCATTTGTGGATAACGGTGACACCCTCTTCCTTGAAGCGCGGCAGGTGATCGGTCGGCGCGCGGCCCGCGGTCTCGACGATCTTGATCCCGCTCGCGATGATCGCCTCGCGATATTCGTCATAGGGAATTGGGTTGATCGACGGCAGCAGGGTCAGGTTCACGCCGAAGGGCTTGTCAGTGAGCTTCCGCGTCGCCTCGATCTCGTCGAACAACGCCTGCCCCGTCGGATACATATGCGCGGTGATGAAGCCGAGCGCACCGGCATTGGCGACCGCGGCCACGAGCGGGCCGTAACCCACGCCGGTCATGCCGCCCATCAGGATCGGGGTTTCGATACCGAATTTCTCGGTAATGCGCGTCTTGATCAAGGCTTCCTCCCGTCGTTTCGTTGCAAGGCCCTTGGCGCGGCGGCGGACGGTGATCAAGCCTGATAATCGCGCAGGCGCCTATGGCCAGCCGCGCAGGCTTGGGGCAGGATGATGCCTCGGTCGCAGCAGCAGGGAGAAAAGACATGGCGGGCACAAGGCGGATCGCGGGGTCGTTGGCGCTGGTCGCGAGCCTGCTCGCGCTGACCGCGGCGCAGGCGGCCGAGGACTCCGCCTATGACGTCGTGATCCGCGGCGGCACGATCTACGACGGATCGGGCAAGGCGCCGGTCAAGGGCGACGTGGCGATCAAGGACGACCGCATCGTCGCGGTCGGCACCGTCGCGGGCAAGGGCCGCAGCGAGGTCTCGGCCGCGGGCATGGCGGTCGCGCCGGGTTTCATCAACATGCTGAGCTGGGCGACCGAATCGCTGATCGCCGACCCCAGGAGCCAGAGCGATATCCGCCAGGGCGTCACGCTCGAGGTGATGGGCGAGGGCTGGTCGATGGGGCCGATGAACGCCGCGATGAAGCGGCAGGAAACCGAGCGGCAGGGCGACATCAAATTTGACATCGGCTGGACCAGCCTCGGCGACTATCTCGGCTGGCTGGAGAAGCGCGGGGTCGCGACCAATGTCGCGAGCTTCGTCGGCGCCGCGACGGTGCGGGTGCACGAGCTCGGCGAAGGCGATGTCGACCCGACCCCCGAGCAGCTGGCCAAGATGCGCGCGCTGGTGCGGCAGGCGATGGACGAGGGCGCGCTCGGCGTCGGCAGCTCGCTGATCTACGCCCCCGGCTCCTATGCCGAGACCGACGAGCTCGTCGCGCTGACCAGCGAGGCGGCGAAGTGCGGCGGCATGTATATCAGCCATATGCGCTCCGAGGGCGACCGGCTGGAAGAGGCGGTGGACGAGCTGATCGAGATTTCGCGCCGCTCGGGCGCGCCCGCCGAAATCTATCATCTCAAGATGGCCGGGCGCAGCAACTGGGGCAAACTCGATGCCGTGGTGAAGAAGATCGAGGCCGCGCGCGCCGCGGGGCAGCGTATCACCACCGACATGTATCTCTACACCGCGGGCGCGACCGGGCTCGATGCCGCGATGCCGACTTGGGTGCAGGCGGGTGGGCTCGAGGCGTGGATCGAGCGGCTGAAGGATCCGGCGACGCGCGCGCGTGTAGGCGCCGAGATGCAGAAGCCGGGCAGCGACTGGGAAAATCTCTATATCGGCGCGGGCGCCGACAAGATGATCCTGTCGGGCTTCAAGAATGAAAAGCTCAAGCCGCTCACCGGCAAGACGCTCGCCGAGGTCGCGGCGATGCGCGGCAAGAGCCCCGAGGAGACCGCGATGGACCTGGTCGTCGAGGACGGCTCGCGCGTCGGCACCGTCTATTTCCTGATGTCCGAGGACAATGTCCGCAAACAGGTGCAGCTGCCGTGGATGAGCTTCGGCTCCGACGCCGCGTCGCAGGCCACGGAGGGCGTGTTCCTGAAATCGGGCGCGCACCCGCGCACCTACGGCAATTTTGCCCGATTGCTCGGTCGCTATGTCCGCGACGAGAAGCTGATTTCGCTGGAGGAGGCGGTGCACCGGCTGACCGCGATGCCCGCCGTGAACTTGGGGATCAAGGAACGCGGCGCGCTGAAGCCCGGCTATTATGCCGATGTCGTGGTCTTCGACCCCGCCACGATCGCCGACCGCGCGACCTTCGAGAGCCCGCACCAATATTCGGTCGGGGTGCGCGACGTCTTCGTCAACGGCGTCGCCGCGCTGAAGGACGGCGAACCGACCGGCGCCACCCCCGGCCGCGCGGTGCGCGGCGCGGGTTACGGGAAATGCCAATAGCTCACGCCACTTTCTGAAACTGCTCGAACCGGTCCAGCGCAGCCTCGATCCGCCGTCGCAATCCCGATGTTTCGGGGACGAGCCAGGTCCATTTCTGGATCGCCAACGCGCCGGCCCTGCGATCCATCTTCGTATCGATCGCGGCGACGACGCGGTCGCCGACGAGGATCGGAAGCGCGAAATAGCCGAGGATTCGCTTGGCCGCGGGAACATAGGCCTCGAACCGGTGGTCGTGGCCGAAAAGCGCCGCGAGGCGCTTTCGCTGGATCACCAGCGGGTCGAACGGCGACAGGATATGGGCCCGGAGTGTCCGCTCCAAGGTGGCGACCTCGTCGAGCGCGGCAGGCGTGGTCCAGTGGCTGGTCCGCGCCAGCCCAGCGATCTCGACCGGGACGAGCGCACCGCTCGCGACGCGCCCGGCAACCAGCCGCGCCACTGCCGCCTTGGCGGGCGCGTCGCCATAGGTCATGCTCTCAAGGCTCACGACGCCCTGCGTGCGCAGCCCCCGGTCGAGCAGATAGGAGGCGAATTCATCGGCCGTCGCCGCCGGCATCGGCTCGGTCCAGCCGAAGTGCCGGTGGGTCAGTTCGTAGGTCTTTACCATCCCGGTCCGCGCGCTGATCGTGAGGTCGCCAATCCAGAACCCATGGTCCAGCAGGCGCTTCGACGGCTTCCGGCTTGCCCAAGGATGCCGCTTCTCCTCCAGTGTCTCGTCCTCGATATCGCGCAGCGACAGCGGACCCTGATCGCGGATTCGCGCGAGCATCGCCCCATAGGCATCGGGATCGATGTTGCCGTGAAAGGGATGGGCCTTGCCGCGCCTGGCCTCCATCGCGGGGACAAAATAGCGATAGTCCCTGGTCGGCACATAGGCGAGCGCGTGGGTCCAATATTCGAACGCAGACTTCTCGACCGACTGGACGGCGGCGAGCGCCGCAGTCCGGTATCGGGGGATGCGTGACCAGAGGATGTGATGGTGGCAACGCTCGATGACGTTGATCGTATCGATCTGGACATAGCCGAGATGGCCGATCGCCGCGGCGACCGCTGATGGCCCTGCGCCGAACGGCGCCCTCGCGTCGAGGCGCTGCGCGCGAAGCCACAACCGGCGCGCGTCGGCTTGGCTTATCCCGAAGATTTTTGAGCTCATATATCGTCCCCGAAGCGCCCGGCCAACGACGCTTAGGGCCGAAATACGGCCGGGGCCATGGGCGAGTGACGCCCCGATGCTTCCGACCGTCGGCAGACCGACTCCCTTCGAGAGAGTCAATCGAACCGTTTGGAAATATGGGAAAATGGCGCGCCCGACATGAATATGGTGGGCACTCAAATCATTGGGAAATTTCGGTGTTCCTTAGCTCGTAGGTCCGCAACTTATCGCGAACGCCTTCCGAACGGATATACCTGCCATTTCGTTCGACCGAACTGGAAGCTCCCTCTTCGCGCCGGTGCGGCCTAGAGGCAAGTGCACTGAACGCGCAGCTATGGCCGGTTGCAGCCAGTCGGGTTTGAGGTGCAGGTCTCAAGAAGCGGACATTCTCGCGCTACCTGAAGGGCACGACCAGACGATCACTTGATGCCGAACACAGAGTCTCTGCGTTCGCCGGGTAACTTGTCGCTCACTCGGAGGTCTACGCCGATCCTGCAAGCGAGGAGCAACGCCGCCAGTACGCCGTCTCCTGCTGGCTGAAATTTCGAGCGCGAGGCTCCAGACAGCAAGATTTGCTGGCCGTTCAGCAGGAAGTGGAGCGACCGGATATCTCCGATCTTTTATTCCAAACCCAGCGGGCTGGAGAGGCCAGCGCAAGCTGACGGAAGGAGAATATTGTGACCTTCGGACCAAAGATTCCCGCGGCAAGCTCACGCGAGGCCTCTCATACGCTGCTGGGATGCTCGGGTGATCGCGTTGCCGCATGGCTCGCCTTGCTGGGTTGCGCGGGCGTCTCGGCGACGCTGGCAGCTGCCGGCTTGTATATCGCTCGCGAACTCATTGGCACCGTATCGACCGCATTTGCAGAGACGGGGACACTCGCCCGGCAGACCAGGAATCGATCGGCGCCACATCTTCTCTTCGGGCGAACCATGGCCAGCCGGGCCACCTCAACGAAGACCTCGCCAAGGCGTGGTGGCGCTTAGCGGGAGGAGAGCACGAAGCCCGACTAACCTGTCATTTTCCGGAGTCAGTCATGGACGAGCCGCTGCTTGAGGCCAAGCCGGGCGACGACGCGGGCGACATTGATGCCGCCGCCACCCGGATCATAGCGTTCGTGACGCGACCGTATCTTGTGCGTGTGCATCACGCGATCGGCTTCGTAGGCGACATCGATTGCCGGGTTCATCGTGAGCGTAGCGATTGTTTTCATCGTCCACCCTATCGCCGCATCATGGTGGCCCGGACATACGTAGATGCCCGCTCGCGAGCGGATGACCCTCCATCAAGCGGCTTGGTGCAGACACGGCGGATGCCGCGATGCTATTGAACTGAGCATGATCCGGTACGACAGGAATTTTCGCGCGCTAGCCTGCTCCCTCGCGGCGCTCGCGGGATATGTCGACGCCATCGGATTTATGAAATCGGGCGGCCTGTTCGTGTCTTTCATGAGCGGCAACTCGACCCGAATGGCGATCGGAATAGTGGAAGGCGCCGCTCTAGGGTTCGCCGCCGCGGCGCTGATCGCCCTGTTTGTCTGCGGCGTGGTCCTTAATCTGATACTCTGCGCCAAGGTCACGATCGCCCATCGCAAGGTGACCGCGATGACCGGGGTGGCCGTTCTTCTCACTGGCGCAGCGATTTGCCAGAGCGCGGGCCTCGATATTCCGACGATCGGACTGCTCTGCCTGGCAATGGGCGCCTCGAACACGATCTTCCAGCGCGATGGCGAGGTGAGCATCGGCGTCACCTATATGACCGGCACGCTGGTCAAGCTGGGGCACAAACTGGCCGATGCGGCGCTGGGTGGAAATCGAACCGCTTGGTTTCCCTATCTGCTGCTCTGGCTTGCGCTTGTATTAGGCGGCATCTCCGGGGCAGCAACTTACACTTGGCTTCCGGACGCGAGCATTTGGATCGCTTCGGCCGTTGCCATAGCGCTGTCCGTCGCCACGCTTAGGCTGACCGAGAGTAAGTGACTTGAAATGGCCGAACTGAGACGGTCTGCGCGCGTGGAATTCAGAAAAGCTGCCATTGGGCATGTCGTGGCGGCTAAGCCCGTAAGCGACCGATTCTGGCCAGACCTTCAGTTCGGGAGTATCCCAAGATTGCCGAATTCATACGCGTCTGTCTCCGGCGGCATGCTATGACAGCTTTCCGGGGCAGTCGTTTGCAAGATCGATCGAGGACCCCCGCGCTATGGTTGCCGACAAGGCCGCGTCCTGCGGTCCGGGCGGACCGGGAAGGCGCGCCGCATGGCTGCCGATCAACCTTCGATCAATCTGGGCCGCACGCTGGGGCTCGCGGTGGTGCTCGCCTCCGACGCGCCGCTGTTGCTGCTCGACGAAAATCTGGCGGTCGTCGCGGCGAGCGACAGCTTCTGTGCCGCGTTCGGTATCGATCCCGAAACCGTCACCGGGCAGACAATCTATGACCTCGACGATCATCATTGGGATCTGCCGCGGCTCCACTCGCTGATCGACGCGACGCTGTCGGGCGCGGCGGAGGTCGAGGCGTATGAGATGGAGATCGAGACCAGCGCCGCCGGCGTGCGATGTGTCGTGATCAAGGCGCAGCGGCTCGACTATGGCGACATCCATCACACGCGGATGCTAGTCACTGTGATCGACGTGACCGAAGTGCGAGCGAGCGAGAAGCGGCAGAAATCGTTGGTCCACGACAATGCCGCCCTTCTCCACGAGATGCAGCACCGCGTCGCCAACAGCCTGCAGATCATCGCGAGCATCCTGATGCAGAGCGCGCGCAAAGTACAGTCGACCGAGGCGCGCGGCCATTTGAGCGATGCGCACCAGCGCGTGATGTCGATCGCGACGCTGCAACGTCACCTCGCCGAATCCGACGCCGGTTCGGTTGAACTCGAGCCCTATCTGGCACAGCTATGCGCCAGCATCGGGGCGTCGATGATCTATGACCGCGATCAGCTGACGCTGACAACACGGGTCGATCCGGTGTCGATCGGCGGCGATATTTCGGTCAGCATGGGGCTGGTCGTCACCGAACTGGTAATCAACGCGCTCAAGCATGCCTTTCCGGACGGGCGTCCCGGCCATGTCGTCGTGGGTTATGCCGCGGAGGGCGAGGACTGGACGCTGTCGGTGTCTGACGACGGCGTTGGCATGAACGAAGATGCAGGTCGATCGCAGGCCGGGCTCGGCACGCGCATCGTGCAGGCGCTCGCCAAACAGCTGGGGGCCGAGATATCGATCGCGGACGCCGGGCCTGGAACACGCGTCTCGCTTACCCGCACCGTGCAGATCGCGCGGCAGGTTGCAGCGAATGACGAGGCGGAGATCGCGGCCGTTTGACGCGAAACGCGCAGGCGCCTAGCGTCTCGTTGCAGCCAGGAGGCGCTTGATGTGCGCTGCCACACTTTCCGGATCATAGGGCCTTTGGAGATGTGGACCTTCATCGCATAAATGGCCTGCAGCCTTCGCGGCTGAATCAACGTTGCCTGCGAGGACAATCTTGACGTCGGGATGATGGTCCCTGACCCAGATCCGCAACTCGAACGCATTGTATGTTCCCGACAGCTCTGCGTCGGCCAGCAATGCGTCTATCTGAACTGCGCCTTCTTCGAGCGCGATTATTACCTCGTCGGAGGTCGCGGCCTCGAAAACCTTGTAACCGCAGTGCCGAAGATATTCCGCGAGCGCGTTGCGGATCAGCACGTCAGCGTCGGCGACGATCAGGCACTGTGGGCTTGGGAGCTCTTCTGCCATGGGTCTCCAATCAGCCGTTCGATCGTTTCAGCGAGCGCGGCAATGCTGTAGGGTTTTGCAAGAAATTCGTCTGCGGGAAAGGCTTCGGATTTGTACAGGTGCGCCGAGCAGACGATGACGGGGCGCCCTGGCGCCAGCGATTTCGAACGCTGCGTCAGTTCCATTCCGTCGACGTCACCGGGCATGCGGACATCTGTGACGATGAGGTCGACCACCTGCATGGAATTCAGGATGTGTAGCCCCTCATCGCCGTCCGCTGCTTCCAGAACTTGATATCCAATGTCTCGGAGCGAGTCGGCGAGTATGAACCTGATCAAGATCTCGTCCTCGACGACGAGTACCGTCTGTGCGTCCAATTTCGGTCCTTACCACAACGCGGACTCAGCGACCCCGATTGAACCCGCACCCCGTCACGCCGTGGAGAAAAATAAACGTCTGCCGACGAGTGTAGGTTCCGGCCTGTTCCGCTTCGTGAGACCGACCCATTCCTCCACTGAAACCTGGCCGATTTCAGACGGTCCGCTCCCAGGTACAAATCGTGAGAAGCGGCATTGGGACACGCGTCGCTGCCCGGCGACAGCTCTCGATCGTGGATGACTTTAAACTCGATGCGATGGTCACCCCAAAATCAGTCCTTTCTCAAACGAGCGTGCCGGATGTCTAATTGCAGAGAGAGACGCCCCTCGAAGAGCGGCGGAGTAATTTTCCGCAGCGTGCGACACCCGTCAGGGCCGCGATCCCATTCGAATCGCTCGTCGCGATCGCGATCGGCTCCGCCTGCTCATTGACGCGTGCGTTCGATTTCTTCCGCCAGCCGGTGGATGGCGCCTTTAGCCCAAATCGCGACCCTCGCGTCGCTGTCACTTTCCAGCTGATCTAGGAGAGGCATCTTGCCCGCGAGTATTCGTGCCGGCCCGACTTCGAGCTTTGATCTAGCCAGAGCGCACAAGCGCTCGCAGTTGCCCCGCTTAGTCGGCACTCCAAGGCAAGGACCGGTAAAATCCGTCGACGGTCGCAAAGCATTCGTCGAAATCGGGCAGTTCGCCGATTTCGATTGCGAGGGTATCCCATTCCTTGCGCGCGCGTTCCTTTATTTCGGTCCGCGAAAGCGCCTCCGAATCGGGTTCGATCGCCCGCGCCTTGCTCTTCTCGCAGAGCGTGTCCAGCAAGGTCTGTTTCTCCTCCTCGTCGAACGTGAAACAGGCCAGTAGCGAAGCGATGTCATATATGTCCTGTCGGCGATTACGATTGCGGACCTCCTGCTGGAGGAGCGCACGCAGCTTTTCGGCGATCAGATCGATGAGCGAATAGGCGCGGAAAGTCTCGCCGGTCTCGCCGAGCCAGACGAGCTGGATCGCGTTCACCGGTTCGCGAAAACTGATATCGACGTCGAGGATCGTCGGCGAGCGCCCCACGCGAAACTTCGCCTCTTGCGGAGCGCCGCGCCGCGCGTAACCGATCCGCAAGCTAAGCGCAGGTCCCCGGGCTTTCTCGAACATCTGTTCCGACGGCATGAAGCGCGAGCTTTGCACCGCGCACAGGAGGTCAGGATAGCCGAGGCGCGCGGCGGCGCGGGGGAGAGCTTCGCTGAGCGCGGCCTTCAGCGCGTCGACGGTTTCGCTCGTCGGATCGCTAATCGCGGTGAGATCGACATCGCCCGTCTGGCGCGGGCTCTCATAGACGACCCCCATCAGGATGCCGCCCTTGAGGAAGATTTCGTGCGCGAAGGGCGTCGTCATCCCGAGCGCGGCGAGGAATATCTCGGTGACCTGCCGTTCGAGATAGGCTTCGGGATCGGCTTTCGCCTTGTCGATCCATTGGTCGATGTCGACGGTACAGCTTTCGATTTCGACCGGGTCAGACATTGAGCGACAGCATCCACGTCTCCGAAAACTCGCTGGCGAAGGGTTCGCCGGCGACGAGCACGCGGCTCGACCCGCGCTGCGCAAGCGCCGACCACGCCGCGACCCGGGAATCTGTAACGCCCAAACGTTCGTCGAGGATATAGCCGGCGCGGACCTTGAGGATCGGCTTAGGCGCTCCGTCGATCGTCGTCAGGACATCGTCTAGATAGGTGCGGACATGCTCCGACCAGATGTCCAATATATGGGCCATGCCCCCACAGCGCGCAGGCTCGTCCAGCATATCGAGGAAGGTCTGGCCGATCGTCGCGATCCGCGCGAGGGTGCCCTTGATCGCAACATGCTTCCCCACATGCTTGGTCGAAAGTATCTCGAGGCGACGGCCGCGGACGCTCGCCGGATGGCGCACCGCCGTGGGCCGCTCGGCGGGACCATTGAACCGATCGAGATCATTGTCGAAGCGGATATTGCCGCTTGGCGCCTCGGCCTTGACGAGCTGCCGCTTCAGCGCGGCGGTGGGCTCGGTCAGAAACAGCGCTTCGGGGCGACGATTGGTGAGACCGTAGCGCTGCATCGCCGACATATGCGAAATATAGCAATAGGGATCGACCGAGCAGGCGATATCTTCGGCGGCGGCGTCGGACTTGCTCATCACACGGTAGAGCGGATGATAGTCATTATCGCTACGGATGATCCCCTCGGCCACGAGCAACGCGCGCGTACGGCGGAAAATATCGTGGTTCGGCTTGTCGCCGCGCAGATAACGCGCGTCGCCGTCCCTATAAATGCGTGTCAGGATAGCGAAAATCTCGTAGTTTGAGAGGACCGGCTTTTCCTGAGCGTCCAAACGACGCGCCAGCGATTCGGCAAGATTGGTCATCCGCTTGCGCAGCTGAAAGGGCCGGACCGCTTCCATTTTTACCTCCTACCCCATACCCTATGTCCTAAGGACATAGGGTATGGGGTAGGATATGAAAAGTCAAGTCTCCCGCCGAGCTTGACTTTCACTCAGTAGCGTTTATCCTATGTCCTTAGGACATAGGATAAACGCTACTGCTTCAAACCATGCTCACAGTGACCTGGAAGATCGACAGAAGGCCCTAATAGAAACCCATCGCGCCCACCTCGCCTAGCCAAGTTCGCACCCAGCTTTGGCCGGTTGCGGACTGTCGGCTTTTGGGTAGATCGAGGAAAAGGCGGACGTTGAGACAACAGTCCTATCGCGATGCAAGCGTGGTCCCTGCGAGTTCAGGAAATACCTTGCTGACCTTGCCGAGGAGGTACTCGCCATAGGTGCCGATTTCGGCGTGGAGATCGACATCGTCCCAGCGTGGTCCGTCTCCGCCCGTGACGCGGCCGTCGATCGGCAGCGGCTCGACCGGAGCGGTGAAATCGGGATCGAAGAAGAGCGGAAAAGAATAGCGCGAGACGCCCGAGCGATTGACGACGCGGTGCGGCGCCGAGCGAAAGCGTCCGCTTGTCAGCCGCTCGAACATGTCGCCGACATTGATGACGAGCGCGCCGTCGATCGGCGGGACATCGATCCAGCCATCGCGCGTGCGCACTTCGAGCCCGCCCTTGTCGTCCTGCGCGAGCAATGTGAGCAGGCCATAATCGCTATCCTCGCCGACGCCGAACGCGCCGCCGTCCTGCGAGGCGCCGACAGCCGGATAGTGAAAGACCCGGAACAGCAAAGTCGGATGACGCGTCAGGCCGTCCGCAAAATGATCGGCCTGAAGCCCGAGCGAAAGCGCCATCCCGCGCATCAGCGCTTCGCCCGCGCGCGTCGCGTCCGCGACATAGGCCTCGACCGCAGGGCGCAGGGCAGGCACGGCATCGGGCCAGAGATTGGCGCCGTGAAGCGGAAGACCGTCCCGGACGCGCGGATCATCCGGCCCTAGCTCCTCGCCAAGGTAGAGGCCCTCCTTGAGATCGGGGATGCCCGATGTGAGCTCGCCCGCAACCGGAAACCAGCCGCGCCAGGCGGTGCCGCCCTTGTCCATCGATATCCCCGCCTTTTCGGCCTCGGGGAGCGCGAAGAAGGCGCGGCTCGCATCGAGAAGATCAGGCAGAACCCCGGCGCCGATCCCGTGCCCGGCGGCATAGAAGAATCCGAACTCGCCTGCAGCAGCACCGATCTGCCGCGCGGTTTCGGCGACCGCCGCGGCATCCTTCATGCGAAGCAAAGGCGCGATGTCGATGACCGGGAGGCTAGCGCTGCTCATTCGTGCCAGCCTATCGCAAAAGCCCGGCAGTCGCCATCGCCTCGATGTCAGGCAAACGCCGGCGTCCTATCGTCTTGCTCGCGCTCGGACAGAAGTCCGGCGCGCTTGGCGACGATCGTCGGCACCAGCGCCTGTCCCGCGACATTGACCGCGGTCCGGCCCATGTCGAGGATCGGATCGATCGCCAGCAGCAGCCCGACGCCCTCGAGCGGAAGTCCGAGCGTCGAGAGCGTCAGTGTCAGCATGACGGTCGCGCCCGTGAGGCCGGCGGTCGCGGCCGACCCAAGCACCGATACAAGGACGATCAGCAGATAATCGTCGATGCCGAGAGCAATGCCGTAGAATTGCGCGACGAAGATCGCCGCGATCGCCGGATAAATGGCCGCGCAGCCGTCCATCTTCGTGGTCGCGCCGAGCGGCACCGCGAAGGCGGCATAGGCTGGCGGCACGCCGAGGCGGCGTTCGACCACCTCCTGCGTCACCGGCAAGGTCCCGATCGACGAACGCGACACGAAGCCCAGCTCGATCGCCGGCCAAGCGGCGCGGAAGAAGTGCAGCGGCGACACACCGTTCAATCGAAGAAGGACAGGATAGACGAGAGCGACGAGCAAAAGCAGACCGGCGTAGATCGCGATCGCGAACTGCCCGAGGGAGCCCAGAGCCTCCCACCCATAGCGGGCGATGGCATCGCCGATCAGCGCCGCCGTGCCGATCGGCGTCAGGCGGATCACCCAGAGCAGCAGCCGCTTGAAGATGGCGAGGAGCGACGCGTTGAACGCAAGAAAGCCCTCGCCCGCCGGCCCCACCCGCACTGCGGCGGTTCCGATCGCGATCGCGAGCACGATGATCTGCAGGACATTGAACGAGAGCGAGGTCGCGGGTACGCCATCGGCGATCTTCGTCGATGCCGAAAGTCCGAGGAAATTGCCCGGTACGAGACCTTTCAGGAAATCGAACCAGCTTCCCGTTGTCGTCGGCGCTGCGGCCGCGGTCGCATCGATGCCGGTCCTGAGCCCGGGTTCGAGCAGGATGCCGAGCGCGATGCCGATCAGCACCGCGATGAGCGCGGTGATGGCGAACCAGAGCAGGGTCTTCGCGACGAGGCGCGCGGCATTCTGCAAATCCTTGAGCGCGGCGATCGAGGCGACGATGGCGGCAAACACCAAGGGCGGGACGAGCGCGCGGAGCAATTGCACGAAGATCGAGCCGATCGTCTGCAGCGCTTCAGCCAGCGCGCTCGCCTCGCCCAGGCTTCGAGTCCAGAAGCCGAGGCCCACGCCGACGGCCAGACCGAGAAGGACCTGGACGCCGAACGAAGGCAGGCGAACCCTGGTTGCGCGCGCGGTGCCGTCAACCGATATGGGCTTCGTCACGGTTTGCGCCCCTCCTCAGCGGTACGAAGCACACGGAGGAAATTGCCGCCCCAGATCGCAGCGACCTGCTCCTCGCTATAGCCGCGGTGGAGCAGTTCGCGGGTGACGTTCGGCGCCTCGGCGGCGCTGTCGAAGCCGGTGACCCCGGCACCATGATCGAAGTCGGTGCCGATCCCGACATGCTGCCAGCCGATGCGCTTGGCGATATAGTCGATATGATCGACGAAATCGGAGAGACTCGCCTTCGAGCGCGCCGCCGATATCTCGTCGAGATAGGCCGTCCGCCGCGCTTCGGGCAGCGCCTCGCTGCCATCATAGGTCGAAGCATAGTCCGCCGCGAGACCGTAGCGCGCCCGGATCGCGGCAAAGCGCTCACGGCTCGCCGCATCGGGAAGCGTCAGATAGGAGGTGAAGGGCGTTACCTGCACCACGCCCCCATTGACCTTGATCGCATCGAGCTCGGCGTCGCTGAGGTTTCGGCCATTGTCGACGAGCGCGCGCGCCGCCGAATGGGTCGCCGCGACCGGCGCGCGGCTCAGCGCAATGGTCTGGAGGAGCGCATCGGTCGAAAGCTGCGATACATCGATCAGCACGCCGAGGTCGTTGAGCTTCGTCACCGCCTGCTTGCCGAGCGGCGACAATCCGCGATGCTCCGCAATTGGTTCGCCGGGCTGCGGACGCGAGCTGTCGGCAAAATCATTGTGCCCCGCATGATCGAAGGCGAAGACGCGCACGCCTTCGCCGTACAGGCGGTCGATCTGGCCGATATCTTGCCGATCGAGCGGGCATTCTGGAAGCCGATGACGACAGCCACCTTCCCGTCGCGGCTCAGCCGCTCGACATCCGCCGCGCTTAGCGCCAGCCCGATCCGCGCGGGATCAGATGCGGCAAAGGTCTTGATCCGTGCGAGCTTCTCGTCGGCCTCGCGCCGGGCCGCGGCAACGCCGGCGGCATCGCGCGGACCCGGTCCGACGGCGACGGCGAGGACGATCGCATCGACGCCGCCCTTCTCCAGGCGCGGCAGATCGACCCGCGAGTCCGTCCCGCTGAGATAATAGCGTTTCGGCGTCGAGGGCAGGAGCACGTCGGCATGGCTGTCGAGCACGAGAATACGCTCGTGAATCGCGGCGGCTTTGTCGGCACTCTCTTGACCATGGGCGATAGCAGGCAGCGCGAGAAGCACGCCGGCCAGCAGTGAGATTTTCCAATATCTAGGCATGTTCGGTTCCTTGGGGGAGCCGCTCCGGCCGCGGTCGGCAGGGAGGAGCTAGGATTATCATCCCGGCCGCTTCGCGCCTCCCGGAAGTGCCGGGCCGGACGCCGCGTGGACCGCCTACGCGCCGTTGATGCTGTTCTGCTCGCGCGCCTGGATGACGCGGCTGCCCGGCGGCACATCGTGCGTGAGCCAGACATTGCCGCCGATCTCCGACCCGGCACCGATCGTCACGCGTCCGAGGATCGTTGCGCCGGCGTAGATGACGACGTCGTCCTCGACGATCGGGTGGCGCGGGATGTTGCGGACCATCACCCCCGCCTCGTCGGCGGCAAAGCTCCGCGCACCCAGCGTGACGCCCTGATAGAGACGGACGTTGCGCCCGAGGATCGCGGTCTCGCCCATGACGACACCCGTGCCATGGTCGATGAAGAAGCTGTCCCCGATCTGCGCTCCGGGATGAATATCAATGCCGGTCTTGTCGTGTGCAACCTCGGCGATGATCCGCGCGACGAGCTTGGCGCCATCGATATGGAGCTGATGTGCGAGCCGGTGATGAATGATCGCGAGCATCGAGGGGTAGCAGATGAGCACCTCGTCGACGCTGCGCGCCGCGGGATCGCCGCGCCACGCCGCCTCGACGTCGGTATCGAGCAGGCGCCGCAGGGCCGGCAGACGCGCGGTGAAGCGACGGACGATCTCCTCGGCGCGGGCATCGACGGCATGGACCGTCTCGTCCGACATCGCATAGATGAGTTCGAGCCTGACCTGTCCATAGAGCCGCGCCAAGGTCGTCTGCAGCGTCTGCTCGACGAATATATGCTCGTTATGCGGCCGCACGAAATCCGGGCCAAGCCGCAGCGGATAGAGCGCACCGCAGAGCGCGCCGACGATCTTCGCGAGATCGCCGCGCGACGGAAAACCCTCGCTGCCATATTCGGCATCATGGCCGCGCGCGTCGCGCCATTCGCGGCGGATGTCCGCAAGCTCGGCCGCCACCGCGGCGACGCCATCGGTGAGGTCGCTCTGTCCGGCGTCGGCCGTCCCGATCACAGGCCAAGCCGCTGCCAGAACTCCTGCGCGCTGACGCGGCACTGCTCGCCGAGCGGCGGCGACCAGGATGGATGCGGAAGCGGCTGAGTTCCCGCCAAATGACGTGTGCGGGGCGATATCCGTCGGCGAACTCTCATCATCGTATCTCCTTCTCGGAAGCACGAATCCGTGGGCTCGCCCGGTCTTCGTGCGCTTTAGCCGTTGGTGACGCGGAGCAAGCTGACAGCCATCAAAAGCCGCGAGATCCGAAGATCTGCCAATCGGTTAGCCGAGCCGGGGTTTTCCGACCACATAGAAAAACTATCTTTGTCAATTAAATTGGTTGAGTAACCTTGAAGGCAGGCAACAGGAGAAACCGCCCGCATGATCTTCGATCTCTACTTGATCGGACCGGTCGGCACCCAACCGCTCGGTATCACCAAGATCTCCCAGTGGCTCAATAGCAATGGCTACAAGCTTCGCGGCAAGAAATTCCACGTCTCCAACGTGCAGGCGATCCTTCGCAACACTGCCTACATCGGCGTCGCTTTCTATAACAAACGCGACTCCAAGACCGGCGAGCAGCGACCTGAAGAAGAATGGATACCGATTCCGGTGCCGCCACTAATCGCCACCGAGGATTTCGAGGCGGTACAGGTTCGGCTCGTCGACCGCCGTCCGACCGCGCGCGCCGCGCGCGTCACAACGACAAACAATCTGCTGATCGGCATCACCATCTGCGGTTGCGGAGGCGACGGCTGTGGCGGCGGGATGACGACATCCACCGGGAAGAGTGGCCAGTATAAATATTATGCCTGTTCCAACCGTGCCCGGGCCGGACCCAGCATCTGTAATGGCCGGCGAATGCCTATGCACAAGCTCGACGAGATCGTGCTCAATGCTCTCGAAGAACGACTGCTCACTCCTGAGCGCCTTCACGATCTACTGTCGAGCTGGCTCGATCATGCCCTTCACGCCACAGAATCGCGACGTGAGAAATTGCGGCAACTCCGGACGCGCAAGACGTCTCTCGGCGCAGGACTCGAACGGCTACTCGACCTTGTGGCCGAGGGCCACCTTACCGCTTCCGATCCACGCTTTGCCAGGAAGCATGCCGATCAGAAAGCACAGCTCTCTCAAGTCGAGGCCGACATCGTGCTGCTCGAGCGGCAGTTGGCGAATTCCGAGAAGCGCATCACGCCGGAATTGATCGACCGATTCGCAAAGCTGATGCGCGAACGGCTCCGCGAAAGCGATCCAGCTCTCCGACAATATTATGTCCGCAGCATCGTGGGCCGCGTGGAAGTGGGCGACGCGGAAATACGGATCATGGGAACCACGAAAGCCCTCGAACACGCCATAGGGCGCGTCGGGGCAAAACCACATTTCCCAGTTCCCAACATCGAACGGGAATGGTGCACCCGAAGGGATTCGAACCCCTGGCCTCTGCCTTCGGAGGGGGTACTAGCATGTTTGCGCCAGCCTACGCCAGAGCAAGTTTTTCTAGCCTAAGCCACTATAATAAAACGCTATTCTTGATTTGTCGATCTGCGCTGCCGTAACCTTGAATTCGCCCTGATTTCCTTCCGCGTGCTTACGTGGTGCTTACGCGAAAACCGGGCCAAACGGGAGTAGGCTCGATGGTCAAACTGACCAAGCGCGTTGTCGATGCAGCTGTAGCAGAGACGAAAGATTATGTCCTCTGGGACGATGAACTAATTGGCTTCGGGCTCCGGATATTCCCCACCGGCAAGCGCAGCTACCTCATTCAGTATCGCGCCGGAGGCCGCTCGCGTCGTTACACGATCGGCATCCATGGAGTCTGGACTCCGGAAACTGCCAGGCGGGAGGCCAAGTCCCAGCTCGGTAGGGTTGCTCAAGGCGAGGACCCTGCCGAAGAACGGGCCGAACTCAACAAAGCGATGTCGATGAAGGAGCTATGCGAGCTCTACATGCAGGATCTCAGGGATGGACTCATTCTGGGCAAAGGGGGCCGCCCGAAGAAGCAATCGACCGTCGACATCGATCTGGGCCGGATCGAACGGCACGTCATCCCGCTCCTCGGATCCCGCCGGGTCAAAGACCTCACTAAGGCGATCCTCACGAAAGCCATGCGCGATATCATGGCGGGGAAGACCAAAGCCTTCATCAAGACCAAAAAGCTCCGCGGCCGCGCCAATGTGCGGGGCGGGCCAGGCACGGCGGCTCGGACGCTGGGGTTGATTGGCGGAATACTGACCTATGCCGTCGATCTCGGCATCATCGACAGCAATCCCGCGCATGGCATCAAGCGTCCCAAAGACAATGTCCGTTCGCGGCGTCTCAACGACGGCGAGTATCGAATTCTTGGCCGCATGCTCAAGGCCGCTGCGCAAATCGAGAAGTTCGGCCCGACGATCGATATCATCCGGCAAATCGCACTTACAGGTTGCCGACGCGGTGAGATTATCAATCTCAAATGGTGCGATGTCGATATCGACGGAAGTTGCCTTCGCCTCTCCGAGAGCAAGGAAGGAAAGTCGGTCCGCCCTGTCGGCTTGCCGGTTGTAGAGTTCCTCGAGCAGCATCAAGGCGAAGACAATGGCACATATGTGTTTCCTGGCCCGCGCGGTGAGGACACGGCATTTGGCGGCTTTCCAAACCATTGGGACGAGATATTCCTGGGCTCGCCCCTCGAAGGCGTCACTGCGCATGTTCTGCGCCACAGCTTCGCCAGCATCGGTAATGACCTGGGCTTCACCGAGGTCACCATCGCCGCCCTTATGGGTCATGCGAAGGGGTCGGTAACGAGCAAATATATCCATGTCCTGGACGCGGCGTTGATTATGGCAGCCGACACACTGGCCGGCTACATTGCCGCCCTGCTCGACGGAAGAATCTTCAAGCAGCGTGCGTATTCGCTCGATCGCGCATCGCGGAAGGCGGCTCTCTCCGAGTTTCTCGATCGACAGGAGGCACCAATTCGCAAGGCAGCCTAGCTGGGACAGGGTTACGGATTTTGGAGGGAAGCTTGAATTCAGATCGCAAGCCGCAGCTAGCGGCGCGCCGAAATTCGACCATCTACCTACGCTTGGACTGGCTTTGGAAATACTTCCCCGGGGTGACGCCGGTCGCCTGACGGAACATACGGATGAAATTGCTGGCCGAGCCAAATGACAAATCCAGGGCGATATTGGTTATGGGCTCTCCTTCAGCCAAGCGAACCAGGGCGGCCCGAAGTCGCGCCTGTCTTCTGTAATCTGTAAAAGTCATATTCGCTTCACGCTCGAATGCGCGAGCCAGGGTCCTGCTGCTCGCGCCCAATTCGCTCGCCCACTCCGACAATGGTTTGTCATTCCCCGGCTCCCGCGAGAGAGCGGTCTCGATTTTTCTGAGACGCGAGGACCGCAGTTGAGGGACGAATAGGGATGGCGCGATTTCGACGGACACTTCTTGAGAGAACAAGAGCGTCAAACTGACGCGCCGGGAGCGCGGCGCTGCCTTTTCGAGGGCAAAGATGCACTCGCGCAGGAGGCTACTCACCGCAACGACACCGGGAGCCTCGGGCAGCCGGCGGAGCACGCTGCCGCGACAGTAAACGCTGAGCATTTCGAAGCCAGCTGAAGTTTGCACCCGGTGATTTTCATTGGAAGGGAGCCAGCAGGCTTGCTGGGGCGGCACCACCCAGCATCCAGCCGCCGTTTCGAGGATCATCACACCGCGGCTAGGATAGATGAGCTGTGCGGCAGGGTGAACATGCCACGTGCCCCTGAACCCCGCCGGAAATACCGAACGGTCTACTGAGAGGGCATCGGCCCCGCCTTCGGCAATTGTCACAACATGTCCGATTCAGAATATTACTTGTCATGCTAGCATATATCCGACGTAACGCGGATTGCCTACCAGACGCCATCAGGTGGAGTTGCAGATGTCGTTGAAGATGGTCGAACAGCGAGAGCCGGAAGAAATGCCTCGCCCGCACGGAGAGTATCGCAAAGAATTCCTATCGCGCGTGCTCGCCTTCAAGCCGTCGTCGATACTGGATGTAGGGTGCGGCAATGGTGCTTCGCTGCAGCTATTCAGCGAAGCCGATGTCGCCCACTGCGTCGGCATAGACCCGGAGGAAGAGGCCGTAGAGGAAGGCCGCGCGCTAGGTCTGGAAATACACCTCGGCCGAGCAGAGGCACTTCCATTCCCGGATCAAAGCTTTGATGTGGTGACTTTGGAATACGCCGCGCATCATCTTGAAAACCTTCATAGGGGGCTTCAGGAGGCAATCCGGGTCGCACGTTTGGGTGTCGTGGTGCTGGATTGCTGGTACGATGCGGCCATTCCATCGCAGCTGGCAGCACAGCTATATGACGAATGGATAAAGGTAATAGACCGCCGGGCCGGTCTTGTGCACAATCCCTGCCCCCAGCCAGCTGATCTCGCCGCCACATTTCTGACCGCCGGCTTCAAGATCGACTATTCTTGTAGGCTTTTTCTCGTGCCCCTCTCCGTTTCCCAAATCGAATTATCGGCCAGACAGAGGCTTCACGAGATCCCGGAGCCTTGCGGATTGCGCGACGATCTGGAGAGGCTGCTTGATATAGCCCGATTAAATGGTCTTTCGGATGACGGTGCGATCATCCTCTCGGCAGCTCGTGGCGGTTAGCATGCGGACCGACATAATCGACATAACCTATTCCGGACCTGACGGCTGGCCGCTCTTTGCTGCGCTTGTAGATCCCTATCGCAGGCTGCCGACCGCCAACGTCGTTGTGCTCATGCATGGCGGCGGCCCTGATCACCAAAGTTTGATACCCTTGGCGCGCCAGCTGTGCGACCGGCATGCGGTACTGCTGCCCGATGTCCGTGGCTATGGCCGGTCCCTTTGCAGCGAGGAAGCGAAACACACCTGGGCGTCCTACGCAGCCGACGTGATCGCGCTTCTCGATCACCTGAAGGCAGATTCCGCCATTGTCGGCGGTGCGGGGCTCGGCGCCACGATCACTTTGCGAACCGCACTCGCCCATCGGGAGAGAGTGAGAGCGGCCATTTTGATCAGCGTTGAAGACATCGAAGACGACGAGGCCAAAGTAGCTGAAACGGCATTTATGAGAGAGTTCGCGGCGCGCGTCCGCGAGGAAGGGCTTTATGCGGCCTGGGCGCCAATACTGCCCAATTTGGCGCCAGTCATTCGCGAGATGGTTCACGACGCGATTCCGCGAAGCAATGCGGCCAGCATTGCGGCTGCCGCGGCAATAGGTGATGACCGCGCCTTCCGCGGCGTCAGCGAACTCGCAGCTATAGCAATGCCGACGCTGATCATTCCAGGAATGGACGAGAGGCATCCACAAGCGTTAGCGGAGCAGCTCGTTGACCTGCTGCCGCACGGCAAGCTGGCTGCGGCAGCAATGTCGGATGCGATCGTGACAGCCGAGGATTTCGCTCGATGCCTGGCGCCTGGCATCCGCGAATTCCTGAACGAGCTTCCTCCGCTGCCCACAGCATCAGCAGGCCCTGATTAACCGCCCAGCTTCACTCAAGGTAGCCGAGCTTTTGGCCGGCATGGGCAAGCCCAATAGTCATTTGGCGAGATGACTTGCGTCACAAATCGGTGGCATCAGGCACCAGTCGCCCCGATGCCGTAAATCGTTTCTTGCAGTCATATGACTTTGGAAGGAGCCTAACGGAAATTCACGTTGGAACGCTTGGAATCTGAATGGTTTCACCTGTATAGACGGGTGATGGATCTTATGCCTCGACTGAACTCGAACAGCGCCCAGCGGTCTGCCGACGGCGCTTCCCCGGATGCCCCACCGCGCTACGCAGCGATCAAGCAAAGCATCCATGATGCTATCCGCGAAGGCCGTTTGAAACCGGGAGACCGCGTGCCGTCGGAAGCCGATCTGGTCGGGCAATTCGACGTCTCGCGCATGACGGCGAACCGGGCGCTTCGCGAATTGCAATCGGCAGGTATCATCGTCCGCCGCGCGGGTAGTGGCTCGTTCATCGCCGAGCCAAAGCCGATCGGCCATATGATCGAGATCCGGAATATCGCCGAGGAAATTCGCGGACGCGGTCATGACTACCGGGCGAGAGTCATCCAGAATGTCGAGGAGAAGGCCAGCGCCGAAACCGCCGCGCTGCTGGAGGTGCCGGTGGGCACGAAAATCTTCCATTCGATCATCGTTCACCACGAGGCCGAGTTCCCGATCCAGCTCGAAGAGCGGTTCGTACTTGCGTCCGCCGCGCCGGATTATGGCACGCTAGATTTTACGCAGCTCACGCCCAACGAATATTTGACGCGCACCGCGCCGCTCGAGCGGGTCGAACACCGCGTCCGCGCGGAAATGCCCGACGCGCGCACGCGCGGCATGCTCGGTCTCAACGAGGGGGAACCGGTTCTGCGCATGACGCGGCGGACCTGGAGCAACGGTCGGCTGGTGTCGCACGCCTGGCTCTCCCATCCCGGCACGCGCTTCGAACTTTCCGCCGCCTTTTCGGTCGACGACTGACGCGTCAGGCCGTGCTGCGGGTAACGACGGGCTTGCGGCGACGGCGCAGCCAGCGAAAATCGGCGCGGCTGAAGCTCTTGAAGAGTAGATAGAAACCGGTCCCCGAAAGCCACAGCGCCCCGAAAGCGACGAAGATGATCAACGGGTGGTTGAAGCTCTTCCGGTTCACATAATCCATGTTGTGGAGCATCCAGAAGAAATCCCAGGTCCGCCAGGTATCGCCGCGCATCACGAGGAAGCGCGCCGTGTCGAGCGAGACATAGGCGCTGCTGTTCTCGGCGTCGGAAAAGTCGACGCGCCACATCGCACCTTCATGGTCGCGTGATTCCAGGTTTGGCTTGGCAATCACGCTCACCTTGCGGATTGGTGCCTCGTTCATCATCGTTGCGACTTCGCGGGCCATCCCCTCATCGACGCGGATATCCTCGCCGCTCGTAGCGTCGACCAGCCGCACGCCCTTGGCGGTGCGGAGTTCGTAGATCGGTCGGACGCCAAGATCGCGCAAAACCACCCCGGTGACGGGCTCACCGCGCGGCAAGCTGGCGATGTCGAAATACTCTCCGGCCGGCAAAGGGTGCGCATGCGACATCCCGCCGCCGTGTCCCCCGACCTTGTCCTTGTCGAGCAGCGCCATCACCGAGCCGCTGAGCGCCCAGAGCAGAAACTGGAGACCCAGGATCAGCCCCACCCATTTGTGGATGCGCCGGAAGAAGAGCGGCGTCAGTCGGATGCGTTTCATGCCTGCTTCCTCTTGCGGCGTTTGAAGGACCAGATCAGCAGCCACGCACCGGAAAGCGCCATCGCGAAGACGCTCCAGGTCGCGATGCGCAGCAACGGGTTGTTGACGTCGGTCCGCTCATCATAGTCCATGATGTGGAGCATCCACGCGAAATCGAAGACGCGCCACAATGCGTGGCGGCGCGAAATGAGCTCGCCGGTCGTCGGCGACAGGTAGAGCGTCGGGCGGTTCCAGCCTTCGAACTCGATCTGCCAATAGGGTGGCTTGCGCGCCTGCATTTCCTGAGGCGCCTCGGTCAAAAGTCGCACCGAGACGATCTCGCCGTCACCGGTGTAGATGCGCCGTGCCTGTTCGCGAACCTGGGACTCGGTCAGGGCAGGCAGCGGCGCACCCGAACGCGCGTCGAACAGGCGCGCGCCTTCAGGGGTCTCGGCGCGCCAGACCGGTTGGCCGAAAAAGCGCTGGAGACGGATTTCAGACACCCCCGGCGCGGCCGCGACGACCTTCGACGGCGCTGCGAGTCCGTCGAGGTCGAAGGGCTGGGCCACCGGGGAGCGCACCAGATGATCGCCGTGGATGGTGTCGATGTGAACGACCACCATGTAGAAGCCGGTCAACGTCCAGAGCAAAGCCTGGACGCCCACCACCAGCGCCAGCCATTTATGCGTTCGCCGGACGAGCAGCGGCCAACGGATCGCCATATCGATTACCCTCAGAACGCGGTGCGGAAGCCGACGTAGAAACGCCGTCCGAGCAGATCATAGGTCATCGTGTCGGTGTTCGCATCGGTGAAGCTCTGGATATAGGGGGCCTTGCGATCGAAGAGGTTGTCGACACCAAGCTGGAAGCGCGTCTTCTCGTCAATCTCATAGGCGACCTGAAGGTTGTGATAGAAGACATTCGGCGTGCTGTAGCCGATCTCTCCGGGAGCCGCATTAAAGTCGGTCGCCTTGCCGATCCACTGCGTCGACCAAGTCGCGCTGACACCATCTTTTTCAGCGGTCAGCACGCCATAGCCGCGCCATTTCGGATAGCCGCCATTGCCGCCGCCGATAAAGCCGTCGAAGTCGATCGGCGCGCCGCCGGGGAAAGGCAGGACCACATATTTGTTGAGATAGGTCACGTTGACGTCGAGCGAGACGTTCACGCTGCCGATGTCATTGTTGTAAACGAGACCCAGATCGAGGCCGTTCATTTCTTCGCGGCCCGTGTTGATCGGTTGCGCGGAGAGGAAGGTAACCTCGCCGGTCAACGGGCTGCGGGTAAAATCTTCGCAGAAGGGATGCGAAAGATTCTGGCTCGCATAACAAATGCTGAGCTTTGTCGAGCCCGGAATAGCACGGATCGCATCCTTGATCTTGATGTCGAACCAGTCGGCAGTGAGCGAGAGTCCCGGAACCAGTCCCTTCGGTGAAATCACCGTCCCGACGGTCCAGGTCGTCGAGCTTTCGGGTTTCAGATTCTCGTTGCCGCCGACCGTTGTCAGGATCGTTGTACCGAGCTGAACATAATTGGCCGGCACGCCCGACGCCTGACAATTGGCGATCAGTGTCGCATTGCCGCTGGTCGAATAGCGCGAGCAGGGGTCGGTGGTCGTCAGATTGCCCTCGGAGACGCCGCCGAACAATTCGGGGACGTTCGGAATGCGAAAGCCGGTGCCGTAGGTGCCGCGCAGGCGGAAGCTGTCATTGATGACCCAGTCGACGCTCCCCTTGTAGTTCCAGTCGCTGCCGAACAGGTCGTAGTTCGAGTAGCGAACCGCGCCGTCGAGGGTAAGCGACTGGAAGAAGGGTGTGTCGGCCAGAACGGGCACCGACAGTTCGAGATAGGCTTCCTTCGCCGTGCTCGTTCCGGAGATCGGATCCTGCTGGTTGGTGTTCGCGATACCGAGCACCGTCAGCGGATCGGGATCGCGCCAACCCTTTTCCTTGCGATAGACGACACCCGCCGCGAAGGAGACGGGGCCTGCGGGCAGCTTGAAGAGATCGCCGTTGATATCGGCGGTGACCGTCGCAAGCTCGTTGCCGCCGCGGTCGCGCGACGTGAACAGGATATAGTCGAGAACCTCCGGGGTCAGGTCGCCGAACCCGAGATAGTCGGCGCAGGGGATCGTGGCACCGGCAGCAAGACTGCACTTGGTCGTATCGAGGGAATTCGCCACTCGCTCGAGATTGGCGATGTTGGTCGAACCATCGACCGCGGTGTTGCGGCCGAAGGCGCCCGCGATTTCCCATCCCCAATCGTTCGAGAGCTTGCCGCGGAGGCCAAACGTACCCTGCCAGGTATCGGTTTCCTGGAAGAATTGGCGCGGGCCGGGCTCGGCGAGGCGGCGCTGGATGAGGACGATATTCTGCCCCGTCGGATTGGTGGGATTGCTCGCCGCGATCGAGAGGTTGCGCAGCGTTCCGGGCGTCGCGATCTGATTCGACTTGCGGAAGGTGTAAAGGAATTCGCCGAACGCCTCGATATTGTCAGTGATGTCATAGTCGGCGAAAAACGCCGTGCTCACGCGCTCGACCGGGCTCACCGCGTTGAGGAACGGGTTCGAGTTGAAGTTGTGCTTGGCAGCGCTGTACGGCTCGAAGAAGTTGCCGTTACCGCCCAGCACCTGATTGAAGTTGATCTGCTGGCCGTTCGGCAGCACCGCGCGGCCGCCGATCGTCGAGGCGCTGTTCACGCAGCTCAGCATGCCGGGCGTGGTTTCGGCAAGCGAGCAAGGCGCGCGCGTTGCCATATTGACCGCGCTCGTCTTCTGATAGGTGACCGCCGCCATGAAACCGCCGCGATCGTTGCGGACGCCCCACAGGAGGTCGGCGGTGAAGTCCGAGCCATCGCCCTTTTCGGTGATGCCTTGGCGCACGCTGAGGCCGAGACCTTCATAGTCGGTGCGCGTTACAAGGTTGACGACACCCGCCATCGCGTCGGCGCCATAGATTGCCGAGGCGCCGTCCTTGAGCACATCGGTGCGTGCGAGCGCCGCGACGGGAATCATGTTGAGGTCGGGCGAGGAGTTCGCCCCGGTGCCGCCCGCGACGAGGCGGCGGCCGTTGAGCAGGACGAGGGTGCGCTTGATGCCGAGACCGCGCAGGTTCACCTGCGCCGTGCCATATCCATTGTTCGCCCAATAGGCCGACGTCTGGTTGCCCGCGAAACCGGCGTTGGCCGGCAAGCGCTGCAGCACCGTCTCGATATTGACGACGCCGGTGTTCTCGATCTGCTCGGCCGACACGACGGTCGCCGGGCCGACGCCTGCGAGGTCCTGGCGGCGGATGCGCGAGCCGGTCACGACGATGTCCGATGCGTTCGGAGCATCCTCGGCGGCGGGTGACTGCGTCGCGGCACCGCTCTGCGCGAGCGCGGGTGTTGCAAAAGTGGCGACCGCTGCGGCGCTGGCGAGCAAAATTGTCCTGGTCATCATAGCGAAACCCCCTGATGGTTGGCTGATTCCCCTCAGAGAGCATCAAATGTATATACAGGTCAATAAGAATTTATTGAATCATATCAATTAGTTATGAAGGAAATTCCGGGCGCACGATACCTATTAGATACGCACGCCAAAGCTCTACCCCTCATCAATTTTGAAATTTTTTTTCCGGCCTGAGCCTTTTCGCGCAAGGAGCCGGCTGGCCCCTCCCTCGGCTTACTTATGAAATGACATGATTAAGTGGGTCGGCACAGCTTGGGGGCGACCGACTTGAGCCGCTCAATGCGAAAGTATCTGTTCGAGAAAGGTCCGTGCACGCTCGCTTTTCGGCGCGGCGAAAAAATCGGCCGGCCTTGCGTCTTCGATGATCTGGCCCTGATCCATGAAAAGAATGCGATCGGCCGCCTCGCGCGCGAATCCCATTTCGTGCGTCACGCACACCATCGTCCGTCCTTCGCCGGCAAGGGCCGTCATCACATCGAGTACCTCTTTGATCATCTCGGGATCGAGCGCCGATGTCGGCTCGTCGAAGAGAAGAATCCTGGGTTCCATCGCCAGAGCGCGAGCTATTGCGGCCCGCTGTTGCTGCCCTCCCGAGAGCTGCCCCGGATATTTGCCCGCCTGGTCGCCAATCCTCACCTTGTCCAAATAGGATATGGCGCGCGCCTCCGCCTCCGGAAGAGACAGGCCGCCGAGCAGGACGGGTGCGAGGGTGCAATTCTCGAGCACAGTCTTGTGCGGAAACAGATTGAACTGCTGAAAGACCATGCCGACGGCGCGGAGCGCCGCAACTGCCTCCCGCGACGCGTCGGTAATCTTGGCCCCCTCGATCAGGACGGCGCCGGAGTCGGGCACCTCGAGCCTGTTCATGCAGCGAATGAGCGTCGACTTGCCGGAGCCCGAAGGCCCGCAAATCACGATCCGCTCGCGCGGGGCGATTTCGAGGTCGATCGAGCGGAGCGCATGATAGGCGCCATAATATTTGTCGACCTGCCGCAAGCTGACGGCCGCGTGGCCCGAGGCGTCGGTCATGACGCCTGCCCCCGGCCGCGTAGCGCTCGTACCCGCGCGAAGGCTGCGGCGAGGTCGGCGATCAGATCCTGCGGCGCTTCGAGTCCGGCGTGAATGCGGATCAGCGCCCCATCTGCCTCGCCATTCGGAAAATCGCGGATCGGAGCGGGCCACGCCGGAACCGCGAGACTTTCGAAGCCGCCCCAGCTCGAACCCAGCTGGAATAACGAGAATTCGTTGAAAAAGGCGCTAGTTTCGGGCGGGGTAAGACCGTCGAGCTGAACACCGAACAATCCGGACGCACCGGTGAAATCCCGCTTCCAGATCGCATGGCCGGGGTCGGCGGGATGAGCCGGATAGCGGACCGCAACCACTTCGGGTTGCTGGGCGAACCATTCGATCAGCGTCGTTGCGGTGCGCTGGTGGCGTTCAAGGCGCGCATCGAGCGTCCTGATGCCCCGGTGGACCAGATAGCAATTGTCGGGACTCGCGCAGTTGCCCCAGCGCGCCGCCGCGTCCTTGAGCTGGCGGTAGACGGCATCACTGGCGGCCGTCATCGTGCCGAGCAGACAGTCGGAGTGCCCCGAGAGATATTTGGTTGCCGAAGCAAGCGAGATGTCGACCCCGTGGGCCAAGGGCTTGAAGAAAAGCGGCGTCGCCCAGGTGTTGTCGAGAGCGGTCAATATGCCCCGGCTGCGTGCAACGGCCGTGATCGCGGGGACGTCGATCATATCGAATGTCTGCGAGCCCGGGGTCTCCATATAGATGAGCCGGGTGTTGCTGCGGCACAGCCCGGCAATCTCCGCTCCGATATCGGGCCGGAAATATTCCACCTCGACCCCGAAACGCGCGAGAACGTCGGTCAGAAACTTGCGGGTCGGCCCATAGACGCAATCCGCAACGAGCAGATGATCGCCCCCGGCCACGAAAGCCGTGAGGGCCAGCGCGATCGCGCTGGTTCCGGACGAGGTGATGACGGTGTTGCAGCCGCCTTCAAGTTCGCTGACAGCCTCGGCGAGCGCAAAGGTCGTTCGCGTTCCGTACAGGCCATAGATGACCTCATCGTAGAGACCCTGGTGCCGGTCCATATAGGCCTCGACGCTGTCGTAGATAATGGTCGAGGCTCGATCGACGGGCGGATTGATGAGGCCCCGCTGATCGCGCGGGCGGGGACCGCCGTGCACGGCACGCGTCGGATCCTGCCAAGCGTGCCCTTTCGGGCTCGCCGGCTCCTCGAGCCATTTTCCGTCATGATTATCCTGCATAGTCTAGTTTCCGTTCGATCTTCATGCTGAGCCGGGACAGGGAGAAACAGAGGAGGAAGAAGATTGTCCCGGTGAAAAGATAGGCTTCGGCGAAATAGGGTCGCCATTGCGCCTCGACGTAGGAGAGGCGGGTCGTCTGCAACAAATCGAAGACGCCGACGATGAGGACGAGCGTCGTGTTCTTCACCTCGCTAATCGAAGTGTTGACCAGTCCGGGTACGCTGACTTTCAGCGCCTGCGGCAACAGGATATGGCGCCGCGCCTGCCATTTGGTGAGGCCGAGAGCGTGCGCGGCCTCGGCCTGCCCGACGGGAACCGCCAGCAGGCCGCCCCGGATGACCTCGGCCATATAGGCGGCAGTGAAGAATATGAGCGCGAGCTGGACGCGCGGCAGGCTGTCGATCGAGAGATAAGAGGGCACGAACAGCGGAAACAGGACCGCAGCGAGGAAGAGCACCCCGATCAGCGGCGTTCCGCGAACCAGCTCGATGAAGACGACGCTCGGCCAGCGAATGCCGCGCCGCGTCGACCTGCGGCCGAACGCGAGGAGTATGGCCAGCGGAAACGCGCCGACAACCGCGAGGCTCGCGAGCAGCAATGTGACCGGCAGGCCGCTCCACTTCTCCATCGGGACATAGGAAAGGCCCGCGAATCCTCCTCGTAGCAGAAGTACCGCCACCGCGATCGCGCCGAGCCAGGCTAGGCCGAGGCGGCTACGCCAAAATCGCGGGACGAAGGAGAACGCGAGGCAGGAAAGCAGCGCCGCCGCCGCCGCTGCGGACCGCCACTGCTCGGCTTCGGGATAGGTTCCGAACAATATAAGCCGCGCATTTTCGCGGAGGAATGGCCAGCAGGCACCGCTGGCCAAACGGCAATCGGCCGCGCCCCCGGCGAATGTCGCCTCAAACAGCAGCCACGAGAGTCCCTTGCCGACGAAAGCCGCGGTCATGGCGAGGATCGCGATGGTCAGTATCGACTGGCGTCCTCCTCTGAACAGATTGCGCCGCATCCACGACGGCCAGGCCGCCGCCGAGCGTAGCGGAAAGGGTTCGAGGGGCGCCGACTGGATGCTGCGGCCGGGCTGCCCGGCAACGGTCCAGCCCAACCGGCGGGCATAGCGGCCGGTAACGAACGCCAAGGACAGCGAGAGCAGGAGAAACGTCGCGACGATCAGACCGACGCCTTCGATCGCCTGACCTGTCTGGCTGATGACGGTATCGACCACCGAGACAAATTCGGGATATCCGATCGCGACGCCCAGGGAGCTGTTCTTGATCGTGTTGAGATGCCAGCTCGTCATCGGCGGTATGGCAATGCGCAGCGCTTGCGGGATCACGATCCGTCCCATCGTTTGCGCGGGCGACAGGCCGAGCGCTTTGGCGGCCTCGCTCTGCCCTGCTGGAACGGCGAGGATCGCGCCGCGGAATATCTCGGCCAGATAGGCCGAGGCATAGACCGAAAGGCTGGTGACCAGAGTCAGAAACTCCGTTGAGAAGGACAGTCCGCCGACGGTTCCGAAGCGCCCCGCCCGCGGCAGATCGATCCCGCCCCACAGCAAGAGCGGCACCAGGGAGATGCCGGCGAAGGCCAGCGCAGTGCGCGTGCGAACGGCTCCTCGCCGCACGGCACCCAGCAGGATCGCACAGGCGACGATCGCGATGAGCAAGACCGGCCGTCCCGGATCGGCCAAGGAGAGCGCGGGGAGGTGCAATCCCCGATTATCGAGGTCGAACGGTCCGACGGCGCCCGGGCCGGGTCCGGGCAGACCGAACAGCAGCGCGGCGTACCAGACGAACATCTGGAGCAGCAGGGGAATATTGCGAACCAGCTCGATATAAAGGCCGGAGAGCCTCGCAAGCAGCCAGTTGGACGACAGGCGCGCCATGCAGACCGCGAGGCCGAGCAAGGTCGAGAAGATGATGCCGAGCGCCGATATCAGGAGCGTGTTGAGAAGACCCACCGCCAGCGCCGCGGCATAGGAATCGCCAGGCGCGTAAGCAATCAGCGTTTCGCCAATCGCGAAGCCCGCCCGGTCGAACAGGAAACCGAACCCCGTCCGGATGTTTCGGTCCGCTAGATTGTCCGCCAATGTCGCAAACAGGCCGTAGGCGACCACAAGCCCGCCCGCGATCAGCAGCCAGGGCAACGCAGCGATGGCAAGCCGCCTGTGTTTATGGTTCATCGCATCGGCAACGGGTAGATCAGCCCGCCGTCCCGATAGAGCTTATTCTGTCCGCGTTCGACGCCGAGCGGCGTAATGTGCCGGTCGAAGATTTCGCCATAATTGCCGGTCGCCTCGATTGCCCGGTACGCCCAGTCATCGTCGAGGCCGAGCGACTTGCCGAATCCGGGCAAGCCGCCGAGCATCTTGCGCACTTCAGGGTCGCGCGAGGCCATACGCATGCGCGCGGCATTCGCGCGGGTGACCCCCATTTCCTCGGCAGCGAAGAGCGCGTTCAGCACCCATTTGTTGATCTCATACCATTGCTCGTCGTCGCTGCGCACGACTGGGCCGACCGGTTCTTTGGTGAGCCGCTCGGGCAGCACCACATAATCGTCGGGATGTGCGGTGTCGGCCAGGCGGATCACCGTCAGCGTGAAGGCATCGGTGGTCATTGCGTCGCACCGCCCGGCAAAGAAGGCGAGCTTGGCTTCCTCGGGATTCTCGAACACGACCGACAGGAAACGCAGCCCCTTGCGCTCGAAATATTCGGCGGTGTTGAGTTCGGAGGTCGTCCCCTTGGTGATGCAGATCGATGCGCCATCGAGATCCGTCGGAAGCCGCACGCCCGATCGCCGGGGCACCAAGAAGCTCTGCCCGTCATAATACATGGTGCCGACGAAATTCACCCCGAGGTCGGTGTCGCGCGTCAGCGTCCATGTGGTCGTCCGCGACAGGACGTCGGCCTCGCCCGTCTGCACGATCGTGAAGCGCTTGTTCGAGGCGACCGGCATGAACCGGACCTTGCGGGCATCGCCGAGGACCGCAGCGGCGAGCGCCCGGCAGTAATCGACGAAGAAGCCCTGCCAGCGTCCGCGCTTGTCGAGATAGGACATGCCGAGCTGCCCCGTATGAATTGCGCAATTGAGCGTTCCGCGCGCGCGAATCCGCGCAAGCGTCGACCCCTTCGCCGCGGCGATTTCATGCCCACCGGTGCCGGCGGGCTCGCGGCCGCAGCCGCCGAGTAACAGGGCGCCTGCGGCGAGCAGCGCCGGTAACCAGCGGCGCGATGCGTGCGACCTATTCATAAACGAGGCTTTCAATGCTAGCGCCATAAGAAATAGCTATAGGGAGCGATGTCCGATGAACCTGCGTCACCTCGAAGCCTTCAGGGCCGTGATGCTCTCGGGATCGGTCACCCAGGCCGCGCAGTCGCTCAACCTGTCGCAACCCGCGGTGAGCAAGATGCTTGCCGAGCTCGAGCATCAGCTGGGCTTTCAGCTCTTCCTGCGTTCGCGCGGCAGCGCGCTCACCGTGACGCCCGAAGCCGACGCCTTTTTCTACGAAGTCGAGCGGAGCTTCTCCGGTATTGCGGCCCTGAAGCGGGTAGCGGAAGACATCCGCAACATGGCGACCGGCACGCTCCGGATCGCCGCCCTCCCGGCGCTCGCGGTCAGTTTCCTGCCGCGCGTGATCGCGGCCTTTCGCGAGACGCATCCCGGCGTCACCGTTCAGCTCCAGACCCGCAGTTCCTCGACGGTGCGGCAATGGATGGCGAACCAGCAGTTCGACATCGGGCTCGCGACGCCGGCGCGCGAATTGCCCGGCATAAGGATGGAGCGCTTCCTGCGCTGCCCCGGCGCCTGCGTTCTCCCTGCCGGTCACCGGCTGGCCGTCAAGGACGTCATTCGGCCGGCCGATCTCGAGGGCGAGCCCTTCATTTCGCTCGCGCTCGAGGACGGCGTGCGTCACCGCATCGATCGCATTTTCGAGGACGCGGGCGTCCACCGCGAGATGGTCATCGAAACCCAATATGCGATGACCATCTGCGCGCTTGTCATGCAGGGGGTCGGATGTTCGATCCTCAACCCCGTGACCGCAGCGGATTATGCCGAGCGGGGCCTTACGGTCCGTGATTTCGCGCCGGAGGTCCATTTCGAATATATGCTCTTCACGCCGAAGTTGAGGCCGATGTCCCAAGTCGCTGCGGCCTTTATCGCGGTGCTCGAATCCCACCGCGACGCGATGTTCGGCTCCGACGCCAGCTGAAGACACAAGACGCCGCACGGCCCTCACGGCCACCGATCAGAAGGAGGCGGTCGCGCGAACGTACCAGAAGCCCCCGTTGAACCCCGTCGGCGCGAAGCGGAGATATCGGATCCCGTTGTTGATCTGGGATTGCCGCGCCTCGACGTCGGGGTAATTGTCGAAGATATTCTCGCCGCCGACCGCAAGCTTGAGCATGTCGCTGACCTTGTAGGACAGCTCGAGATCGACCAGCAGTTCGGCGCCGCCCGTCTGGTCGGCAGCCGGTGCGGCGCCATAGTCGGTCCATTTGCCATAATAGTTCGCGCGCGCGACGAAGCCGAAGCGCTCGCCCGCATAAGTGAAGGACGCATTGCCCTTCCACTTCGGAACGAAGCCCTCGAGTTCGAGCAGCCGCTCGCGGTCCGCAGTGATCACCGGCGAAGCCTTGATGACATCGGTTTTGGTATAGTTGCCGTTGAGGCCGAGCGTGGCCTTGCCGCCGCCGAGGTCGAAGCCCACGGTGAGCACCGCATCGACGCCCTGGGTGCGGCTGTCGAAGGAGTTGGTGAAGAAGCTCACCTGCTGGAAGGAATCCCCACCGGGAATGCCAAGCGCCGCGAGCTGCGCGCGCTGCGCCGGGGTGAGATTGAAATTGCCCGATACGGCGATCCGGTCTTCGACCTTGATGTTGAAATAGTCGAGCGTGAAGGTGATGCGATTGGAGGGCTTCACCACGATGCCGCCGGCGACGTTGAACGAATTCTCGGGCCGAAGCGGCGTCGCGCCGAAGAATTGCGCCACCGGATTGTTGGGCGCGATAATGCCTGCGGTCAGCGGCGCCCCGGTTATCGAGTCGATGTTGGTCTGGACTTGCGAGGCGTTCGACTGGCCCGGCGTCGGCGCCCGAAAGCCGGTGTTGACCGATCCGCGCACCGCGAAGACGTCCGAGAAATCATATCGCCCGTTGATCTTCCAGGTGAATTTCGAGCCGAAGTCCGAGTAATTCTCGTAGCGGCCGGCAAGGCCGAACTGGAGCGCGTCGGTGAGATTGCCTTCGAGCGACGTATAGGCGGCCCAGTTGCTGCGCGCGAACTCGCCCGCCTGGATGGGACTGAAGCCCGGGAAGCCGTTCGAGCCGACCGGCAGTCCGACGCGGTTTCCGGTATCGGGATCGATGACCGACGCGAAAGGACCAACCTGCCATGATGCGATGTCGCCGGCCGTGATCTCATATGTCTCGCGCCGATACTCGAGACCGCCGGCAAGCGTCAGTGGATCGGAGGTGCCGATCGCGATGGGGTAAGTGAGATCGAGATTGAAAGCGAGTTCGCGCTGCTCGAGCTGCCCCGGCTTGAAGGATGTTGGCGACGCGAGGCCAAGCGACGGATTGACCGTATTTTCGATCCGGTAGGAAGCATGGTTCTGACCATAGGAAGCGCTGAGGTCATAGGTCAGGCCAGAGGAGAATTCGCCCTTGAGGCCGGCCGCAAGCGCCGCGTCGGTCACCGTGGCGCCGAAATCCGGCGTAAAGCCGCCGGGAAAGAGCTGGCGGAAGCTGAAGCGCTGTCCTCCGGGCGTATTGGTGAGCGGAATCGAGGTGGAAATGAAGCTGGCATTGGGGTTGCGGTAGAAGAAGGCCGTCGTGCCGCGGCTCCAGCTATAGTTGCCGAAGGTGTAGAATTCCATCTCGTCCGACAGTTCGATGCCGGCATTGACGAAGATGCGCGCCGCCTCGGATTCGGGATTTCCCCAGCGCTGCGCCGGGACCGGGACATCCTGAACGCCGGCATCGATGAGCGCCTGCGCGTCGGGACGCTGGATACCGCGCGACGTCGTGCTGGCGTTCACATATTCGCCGCTGATGTTGACGAAACCGGCGTCGGTGAAGGGAAGCCCGACATTGCCCTGGACGAGGAAATCCTCACCGTCGCCCTTGTAGAATTGGCCATAGCGGGCGATCAGCAATCCGCCTTCGCGATCGCGGCGCAGACCGAAATTGAGAACGCCGGCGATCGCATCCGATCCATAGAGCGCCGACGCGCCGTCACGCAGAACCTCCAGCTGGCCGATCGCGATCGACGGAATCGCCGAAAGATCGGGTCCCTGCGATCCCCGGATATAGGGAACATTGGTGAACTGGACCGTCGCGCCGCGATGGCGCCGTTTGCCGTTCACGAGCACCAGCGTCTGGTCCGGCGGCAGGCCGCGCAGCGAGAAAGGCCGGGTGAAAACGGCGCCGTCGTTGCTGACGAGGCGCTGGACGTTGAGCGACGGGACCTCGGTGCGGAGAAGATCGTTCATGTCGGCCGTGCCCTTTTCGAGCAGTTCGGCGCCGGTGATAATGTCGATTGGCTGGGCGGAATCGGCCGCCTTGAGATCGTTCCGCCGCGTGCCCGTCACAACGATTTCGCCCTGCGACGCGCCCGGCTGCGGCGCCTCTTTGGCGTTATCCTGCGCGAAGGCGGCGGCGGCCGAAATGCCTGCCAGGACGGCGATAATCGAGCCACTCGTGCGAAGCAATTTCTTCATGGTCCCCTCCCATTTGCGAAAGCTCTCGGCTTCGCCACCGAGCTATCTTCGCGGCCTTGGCATGACCAGAAATAATCACCACTCATCGCTACAAACGAGATGGTTATTCCATATGGTTATATCTCTCGCTGCGGCATCGAGCAGCGCCCGGTCGCTGTTACTCGATCCCTTCCCGGGGGTCCGTGTGGAACACAACGGCCTTTCTATCGGCGCCGAAGGTCAAGACTTCGAATGCTTCGACATTTCCGTTCGGGGAGCCGCGCGGCATGCCGGGCACGGCGAAGCCGGACATATCGCGCAGTTTGTCCTCGACCGCCCGGTCGACATGCCGCGTCGGCACATGCCCCTTATTTTTTGTCCATATCGTGCCCAGCATGAGGATCGGGTTCGGGTTCGACAGGTTTCGGCGTTTCCGGCGCGGCCTTTGCCCGTGGCGGCACAGCGGCCTTCGCGGCAGGTTCTTGCTTGGGGCGGGATTTCTCCGGAGGCACTGCCTCTTTGGTCGGCGCCGCCGGGGCAGACGCGGCGGGCGTCTCGTCCGCTACGGGCATGGTCTCGACCATTGCGGGCGGCTCACCGGCAGTGACCTCACTCTGTTCCGGTGTGACGTCGCTCTGCTGCGCGGGCTCAGTGCCGCATCCTGCCAGAGCAAATATCAGCGCGGCGGCGCTCGCCAGGGGAATGAATCTCGTCATATCTGTCTCCTCTTGGTGTCGGCAGGTCATGCGCGGAATTCAGAAACCTTGCCGTCGCTGCCGAACGCCATCACTTCGAATGCGTCCACGCTTCCGTCCGGCATTTCCATTCCTGGTGAGCCGCGCGGCATGCCGGGCACGGCGATCCCTCGAATGTCGCGTGGCTTGTCGTGAAGGAGCCTCGCGACATGCTGCATCGGCACATGACCCTCAATGGCATAGCCGCCGATAACTGCCGTGTGGCACGACGCCAGCTGGCCAGGCACACCATATCGCGTCTTTACGGCGGCCATGTCAGAGCGGTTCTCGACAGTCACATCATAACCCGCCTTGCGCGCGATATCCGCCCAAGCTTCGCAGCAGCCGCATTCGGGATCGCGATAAACGAGCATTCGCTTGGGGCTGGACGTCTCGGCGCCCGGCGCGGGCGCCGCGCCATTCTTATCGCTGGTCGCCGCCGGGCCCGAGGCAGAATTGCATGCCGCAAGCGCCATCCCCGATCCGACCGCAATCAGGCCGAAAAGATGACGGCGCGTCATCGGATTTTTCATGTCATTTCCTCGCGAGAATGGATTTCATCTGTTCGATTTCGGCTGCCTGCCCCGCGATGATGCCGCGGCAGAGTTCGCGTATCTCGGCATCTTTGAGAGAAGCCTGTTCACACATGAGGATCGCACCCGAATGATGCGGGATCATCGAACGCAAGAAGGCCGTGTCGCCGATCGTCGTCTGTGTCCGGATGAGCCCGAAGCTCCCGAAGAAGGCAACTGCCGATCCCAGCAGCAGGAACGTATTGAGACGTTTCGACGGGAACATGCCCGGCATTGCGACGATCATCAGCACGACCATCGGCGAGACCATCATCAGCGTCATGTAGAGCATGTTGAGATTATTGTAGAAGCTCGAGAGGCGGTCGATCATGACGAACATCACCAAATACATGATGACGCCGCTGACGATCGTCTGCAGCGCGAGGCTGCGATAGGCTGGTTTCACGGCATTTCTCCTCGACGTGTCGCCACCCCGCGAAACTTCTAGAACCAGGCCCGCACCCCCATCACGAAGCTGACGCCGCTCGCATCCTCGCCCGCGGCGCGGGCAAAACGCGCGGTATCGCCGACCTTGCGCGCCCATTCGACGCCGACATAAGGCGCGAATTCCTTCACGACCTCGTAACGCAGGCGAAGCCCGAGCTCGAAATCCGAAAGCCCCGAACCAACGCCGGTCTCGGGGACATCCTGCAGCGCAAAATTGACTTCCGCCATCGGCTGGAGGATCAGTTTCTGGGTGATGCGCTGGTCGTAATAGCCTTCGAGCCGGGCGAGCAGGTCACCCTTGTTCGAAAGAAACAGCGCGCCCTCGACTTCGAACCAATAGGGGGCGAGCCCCTCGAAGCCGATCGTCGCATAGGTGCGGTCGGGGCCGGGCCCAAGATCCTGCCTGATACCCGCCTGCGCGTTGAAATAGGGTCCGATCGCCCGGCTGTAGAGCGCCTGTACCTCGGCGCTCTCGATGCCTTCGCCGAACACGCCCTCGCCTTCGCTCTTGATCGTCAGCCGGTTAATGTCGCCGCCGTACCAAGCCTCACCGTCCCAGCGGAACCCGTCGCGGCCCTTGCGCGCCTGATATTCGGCAAGGTTGAAGCTGATGAAAGCGATGGTCTGCGCACCATTCTCTTTCATCATGTCGTGGCGCGAATGCTCCATTTCGGCTTGGGGATAAATGCGATCGGCATACCAGTCGCCGGGAGGCGCAGGCGCGGTAGCATCGCCCGGCGGCAAGTCGGTGCCGCTGGCGCCGCTCATCGTCGCCATGCCTTCCATTCCGGCCATGGGGTCCGCAGACCCGCCCTTCGGGGTGCAATGGCCCATTTTGGCATGTTCGGGCGGACAATCGGGATCGGACGGCGCCGCCGTGCCATGATCCATCGCGTCCATGTCAGAAGCGCCCTTGCCCGAAGCCTCCGCCTCGGGCGTACAATGACCCATCGCCGCATGTTTGGGCGGGCAGGTCGAAGTTTTGGGCTCCATGTCCATGCCCTGCATGCTCCCATGGTCCATCTGCTCCATCGACCCTTCGGCGGGCGCTTCGGGCGCGGGCTGCGCTACCGGCGCTGGCGTTGGCGAGGGAGCGGGTGTCGGCGCGGGCGCCGCACCATGCATCGAATGATCCATCGACTGCGCCGCGGCGGGCACAGCAAAGGTCAGCGGGGCGATACCCGCGAGGAGAAGCGCGACCCGGGTCATTCGCCGTCTCCCTTCGGACGGACGCTGACGACGCGCATCATTCCCGCGTGCATGTGATAGAGAAGATGGCAATGGAACGCCCAGTCGCCGAGCGCGTCGGCGGTAAAATCGAAGCTCGCGATGCCGCCCGGCTGGACAAGCACCGTATGCTTGCGCGGCGACCGGTCGCCCTTGCCCGTCACCAGTTCGAAAAAATGACCGTGGAGGTGGATGGGGTGGCTCATCATCGAATCGTTGATGAGGTTGATCCGCACGCGCTCTCCCTCGATGAAGGGGATGGGCTCGTGATAGTCGGACATCTTGATGCCGTCGAACGACCACATGAAGCGTTCCATATTGCCGGTCAGATGGATGTCGAGCGAGCGCGAGGCGGCGCGGGTATCGGGGTTGCGCTCGAGCGCGACAAGGTCATGGTAGGTCAGCACCTTGTGCCCGACATTCTCCAGTCCCTGCCCCGGCTCGTCCATGCGATCCATCGGCATCGGCGAGATCGTCTGGACGCTCGGGTCGCGCTTGACCTGCGGCGCGACACTGAAGTCGCGCATGCTGTGCTGCATGCCTCCGCCCGATCCATGATCCATGCCCGCCATCGCGCCGCTTTCCCCCGCTGGCGTACAATGGCCCATCTTGGCATGTTCAGGGGGACAGGAAGGATCGCTCGCCGGCATGGGCATGGCGCCCATATCGCCGCCCGAATGGTCCATACCCGCCATTGAGCCGCCCGACATGTCGCCCATGCCCATGTCCTTCATGGTCGCGAGCGGCCGTTCGCGGAGCGGCGGCACCTCGGCGACCATGCCGGCGCGCGGTGCGAGCGTCGCGCGTCCCATGCCCGACCGGTCATTGGCCTCGGCAACGAGCGTATAAGCACGGTCCTCGACCGGCGTGACGATGACGTCATAGGTTTCGGCGACCGCGATCTGGAACTCGTCGATCTCGGTCGGCACGACATTGAGGCCGTCGGCCTGCACCACGGTCATCCTGAGGCCCGGGATGCGGACGTTGAAGATCGTCATCGCCGACGCATTGACGATACGCAGGCGCACCCGCTCGCCCGGGCTGAAGAGCGCGGTCCAGTTGTCGCGCGGACCATGGCCGTTGACGAGGAAGGTGTATGTCGAACCATTGACGTCGGCGACGTCGGTCGGGTCCATCCGCATCTTGCCCCAATCGATCCGCTCCTTGAGCGGTTGATCCTTGCCGGCGAGCAGGCCCGCCAGCGTCTGGCGCTGCATGTTGAAATGGCCGGGATTGACCTTGAGCTTGCGGAAGATCGCCTCGGGCGACAATTGACTGTGGTCGGACAGGACGACGACATGCTCGCGATCGTAGCCGATCGGGTCGGCGCCCGCGGGATCGATGACGATCGGGCCATAATGGCCGAGCTGTTCCTGAAGCCCCGAATGGCTGTGATACCAATAAGTCCCCGATTGAACGACCGGGAATTCATAGACAAACTTCGAGCGCGGCTTGATGCCGGGGAAGCTGACGCCGGGCACGCCGTCCATCTGGAACGGCAGGATCAGGCCGTGCCAGTGGATCGAGCTGTCCTCGTCGAGATCGTTGACGACGGTCAGGCGCGCTGTCTGCCCTTCCTTTAGACGGACGAGCGGCGCGGGCACGGTGCCGTTGATCCCGATCGCGCGGCTGACCTTGCCGTCGATCCGCATCGTCTGCCGGGCGATGCGCAGCGTTATGTCATTGCCGGATACGGTCGGAAGCGGCGCGGTGATGCCGGACGACACCGACTGGGCCCAGGCCGGGAACCATGCGGCCATCGCCGCAGCAGCCCCTCCACCCAAAGCTCCACTGACGAACCGACGCCTTTCCATCTGCATATTCTTTCCGACCGTTACTGACTGTTCCTAAAGCTATACGCAGGCGGCACGGCTGCCCCTCAATAAAAATGCCGGACGATGAGGAGATGCCGCCTGAACGAGCGGTCGAACCCTCAACCCTCGGCGCTCGCAGATGTTCCCGCGAGCAATTCCCGGAGCCTGGTCCGCGCTCGATAGAGGCGCGTTTCGACTGTTTTCTCGCTGACGCGCAAAATGACCGCTGTTTCGGCCTGGCTGACCTCGTCGACACCGCGGAGGAGCAACACTTCGCGCAAATTCTGCGGCAGCTGATCGATCGCCCCGCGAACCTTGGCGAGCTCTCGCCTGTCGGTCGCCGCGGAATCGGGCCCAGGACCATCGCTTGCTACGTGATGCGCATTTTCGAGCGGGAGCGCGCGGGAGAAAAAGGCGCGCACCTTTCGCCGTCGTGCCCAGTCGCGACATTTGTTGAGCGCGATACGGGCGATCCATGTGCGGAAGGGGCGTTCGCCATCATAGCGATCGAGCGCCGAAAAGCCGGAGACGAACGTCTCTTGCGTCAGATCCATCGCCTCGTCGGCATCGCCGATCTGCTTTACGATGAGCCGGTAGACGCCCGTTTTGTAACGGCGCAGCAACTCGCGATAGGCGTCTTCGCGGTGCGCGCGCGCAAAGGCCGCCAGATCCTGGTCGCTACATTGCGATAGGTCGGCGCTCACCGCGCATCGGCGGTCAGCGCCTTGACCACGCTTTTGTCGAACATTTCCGCTTGATCGGGGTTGAGAACCCCGCGCATCGCGAAGAGATGCTGGAGCGTTTCCTTCTGCAATGTCCCCATCACCTCATGCGTCTCGTCGATCGCCTCGGTGACGCGCGGTCCATAGCCATGCTCGGCTTCGATCGCCTGCGCGAGCCGGACATTGGCGGCGCGCATCTCGAGTTCGAGCGCCTGGCGGCGACCGGCGAAGTCGGCTTCGATCCGCTCGAGTTTCTTTTCCTGCTCCGGGGTCAGGTCGAGTTGGCCGTGGAGAAGCGCATGAAGTTCGGTTTCGCTGGCTTTGGGCGCATCGGCCACCAGACGGCCGATGAACACGCCGGCAATCGCCGCGGCGAAGGCAATGAGCCCCAAGAGAAGAAGACGGCGCGACGGCATTGCTACTGTACATCCAGCAAGGTGGAAGGCACCAATGCGCTAGGCGGGCCGAATGGGGTCAGGGGGCTTGCCGCGACCGCCGGCTGGGAAATCGCACTCCCCGCAAAAACACCGCCGCCGAGCGAGACAAAGGCCGCGAGCGCCATCAGGCGGCGCATCGCTACCGCTTCGCGCCGGCGGATCGCCAATGCGCCCATGATGCGATCATCGAGCGCATCGAGCGCTGCGGGCAGATCGATCCTGTTCAAAATGCGAAGCTCCTTATCCATCGATCGTCTCTTCAAACCTTTCCATCATTGTACATACGCGCCGAAGCGCCTCACCCCTCACACCAGAATATTATTCCGGAATATTTGAGGGCCATGCCGATATCCTGCGTATTAGCAGGACAGACACGCATTTGGAGGTGTTCATGTTCAAGTCTCTTCTCCCCTCTGCAGCGGCGGCTTTCGCTCTGCTTCTCATGCCGGCCACGGCAAGCGCGCACACCAAGCTCGTCAGCTCGACGCCCGCCGCCAATTCGACCGTTTCGAAGGTCACGTCGGTCAATCTTCAGTTCAACGAAAAGATCGTCGCCTCGACCCTCAAGACCGAGCTGGTCATGACCGGCATGCCCGGCATGGCCAATCATGCCCCGATGAAGGTGCCTTACTCGTCGATGATGGGCAAAGAGGGCAAGTCGGCGATGCTGATGCTCAAGCGGCCGCTGACAGCCGGAACCTACAAGGTCACATGGTCGGCGGCGGGCGCTGATACCCACCGCATGGGCAGCGAATTCAGCTTCACCGTAAAGTAAAAGACGGTGGGGGACCCCGTTCTGATCGGCATCAGGTTCGCACTTTATGCGGACCTGATGCTCATCGCCGGCCTTGCTGCGTTCCCGCTTTTTGCGCTGACGCGGAGCGAACGCCATGAGCCGCAGCCGATGATGGCCGCGATCTGGCGCGCAGAACGATGGCTCTGCGCCATCGGGCTGCTCGTCTCCAGCCTCGGAATGGGCGTGCTCGCGGCCTCGATGCAGGGCGTGGGCATCCTCTCCCTGGAGTTCCAACCCTTTTGGGATCTGGTTCGCGAAACCGAGGTCGGCATGGCCTGGATCTACCGGAGCGCCGCGCTGCTCGTTGCGTTGGCGGCGGCAGTCTGGATGACGCGCCGGCCGACAATCGCAGCCGCCATACTCACTCTTGCCGGCTCGGTCGCCGTCGCGACCTTGGTCTGGTCGGGCCATGCGGGCGCGACCGAGGGCGCGGCGGGCACCCTGCATCGGGCCAGCGACATATTGCACCTGATCGCAGCGGCGGTCTGGATCGGCGCAATCGGCGCCTTTCTTATGCTGATCTCGCCCCAGCGCCTCCGCGAATGGCCGGGGGGACTCCAAATTGCGTCGCGGAGTCTCGATCAATTCTCGCGCGTCGGTACGATCTGCGTCCTCGTCATCGCCGCCACCGGCCTCGTCAACAGCCAGATGATCGTCGGCGCCGAGAATCTCGGCCGCTCCCTCGGCTCGCCCTATGGACAATTGCTCCTCGCCAAGCTTGCGCTGTTCGGACTGATGTTAGCGCTCGCGGCGGCGAACCGCTGGCAGCTGACCCCGGCGCTCGCGGCCGCCGTCCCGGAGACCAATACCGACAATGTCGCCGCCGACCCCGACCTCGCGATCGCAGCCATGCGCAGAAGCCTGGTCATCGAAGCGTCGGCCGCGCTCGCCATACTCGCGCTGGTCGCCTGGTTCGGCACGCTCGAACCCTTCGTCGCCGTCGATCCGGTTTGACCGCCAGCACCGTCTCATGGTCCGGTTCGATCATGCTCGGGGCCGGCTGGGCGTTGATTGACGCACGCATCGGGAGCAGCCGTCCTCATAGCCATGTGGCGCATCAGATCAGCCTCGCCGTCGAACGAGACCTCGAAATTTCCGGTGATGCCGACATGATAGTCCCTGCCGGACACGCCATTGCCATCGCATCGCATGTCCGGCACCGCCTGGGACCGCCGGGCGCCCTCGTGCGATCATTTTATCTCGACCCGCTTTTTCGTGCCGACGCGCGGCTGTCCGCCGGATCGGCGCCCGTCCTGTTGACACCAGTAGAGACGGCCGGACTATGCGATATCGCTAGCGGCGCGGACGCGAAGCGCTGGGCGTCCGACTATCTCGACCGGTCGCAGGTGCGTCCGGTGGATGCACGCCTGTCCGAGGCGCTCGCGGCCCCTAGTGATTTGTCGACCGCGCGCGCGTTGGCCGACGTCGCCTGCCTCTCGCCCTCGCGCCTTCGCGAAATCGTCTGCCGCGACTTCGGCGTGCCTCCGGCCAAATTGCTGCAGTGGCTCCAGCTTCAACGCGCCGTGCGGGCGCTGGTCGGCGGCGGAGGTCTCGCCGACGCAGCGGCGGCGGGAGGCTTCGCCGATCAGTCGCACTTCACGCGCCGCTGCGCTCAATGGCTAGGCGTGACGCCTTCGGCTGGCCTTAGCGCCTTCGCGTTCGAAATCGTGCCCTGAGCCGGATGCGCCTCGCACCGCGTCGCCCCGGCGAAACATTCAAGACCGCCGCGCCTGCTTGCCCCTAAGCGTCTCCTCGAGACCGGCGAGTGCGGCCGCAATCCGGCGGCAAGCCAAAGCGTCGAAAGGAGACGGCCATGCCCGACCCGAAACCCGTAGCAAGATCCTACACGCCAGCGGCAGGATATCACTTCCTGACGCCCTTTTATGATTTCGGCGTCGCGGTGACGACGCGCGAGCGCGTGTGGCGCGACCGTCTCGTTCGCCATATGGCGCTCGGCGAGGGTGACGTCATTCTCGATATCGGCTCGGGTACGGGAAATCTCGCGCTGGCGATCGCTCGCCATAGCCGGGACGTCCGCTATCTTGGTTTCGACCCCGACGAGGCCGCGACGCGAATTGCCCGAACGAAGACCGCGCAGATTGTTCCACCGCCGGAGTTTCGAGTTGGCTTTTTCGCGGCTTCGGCGATCGATGACTGGCCCTCGCCTTCCAAGATTGCGATCTGCCTCGTCCTTCATCAGGTCGGGCTTGAGGAAAAGGCACGTCTGCTACGCGAGGCCCGGCAGGTGCTCGCGCCGGGCGGCAAACTCTATGTCACCGACTATGGAGAACAGCGCAGCCGCCTCATGCGGTTGCTGTTCCGCCTGACGATCCAGCAGCTCGACGGCGTCCAGGACACCCAACCCAACGCCGATGGATTGCTCCCGGTGCTGATGAGAGAGGCAGGCTTTTGCGATGTTCGCGAACTTGAGACGTTCCGCACGCCAACCGGTGCGATCGCGATCATCGAGGCCCGAAAGCCCGGGACCTGACGGCACAGGGCAAAGAAAATCCAAGGGATAATCGCCTTTCTTGCGTATCGATAGAAGCGGCTCCATTCTGGAACCGCCAGGAACGACGCCAGCGGCGAACTCGACCGGTGGCGTTTGGACCGCCCCGCCGCGAGGCGGGCATCCGACACATACGGGAGCGGCGGCGATGCACGATCATCAGGGCGCAGAAAAAGGCAGCGGGAGCACGACCGATCCCGTCTGCGGCATGACGGTCGATCCGGCCACCACACCTCACACCGCGACGCATAGCGGCAAGCATCACTATTTCTGCAGCGCAGGCTGCCTCGCCAAATTCGAGGCCGATCCCGATCTTTATGCCGCAAAAAGCGAGCCGGCCGCAGCCGATGCACCCGAAGGCGCCATCTGGACCTGCCCGATGCATCCCGAAATCCAGCGCGCCGGCCCCGGAAGCTGCCCGATCTGCGGCATGGCACTCGAGCCCGTCATGCCGACAGCATCGGACGGCCCCAGCGAAGAATATCGCGATATGCGGCGGCGCTTCTGGATCGGGCTCCTTCTCGCCCTTCCGGTGGTTGCGCTCGAAATGGGCGGCCATCTGACGGGCCTCCACCAATATGTCGGCCGCCAGACGAACAACTGGATCCAGATGCTGCTCGCGACCCCCGTCGTGCTATGGGCTGGCTGGCCCTTCTTCGAGCGCGCCTGGCTCTCGATCCGCAACAAGAGCCTCAACATGTTCACCCTCATAGCGATGGGGACGGGCGTTGCCTGGGGCTACAGCATGATGGCGGCGATTCTCCCGCAAATCTTCCCGGCAGCCTTCCGCGCCGCCGATGGTTCGGTCGCGGTCTATTTCGAGGCCGCCGCAGTCATCACGGTCCTGGTGCTACTCGGGCAGGTGCTCGAACTCAGGGCCCGCGAAACGACGAGCGGCGCGATCCGCGCGCTCCTTGACCTGACACCGAAGCTCGCCCGGCGCGTCCGCAGCGATGGAAGCGACGAGGAGGTAGCGCTCGAGGAAGTCGCGGTCGGCGACATGCTGCGCATCCGTCCGGGCGAAAAAGTCCCCGTCGATGGCATCGTCGTAGAAGGCCGCGGCACAGTCGACGAATCGATGGTTACGGGCGAATCGATGCCGGTCACCAAGGCGGCCGGCGCGGCGCTGATCGGCGGGACGATCAACCAGACGGGCGGCCTGCTCATGCGCAGCGAGAAGGTCGGGCGCGACACGATGCTCGCGCGGATCGTACAAATGGTCGCCGACGCGCAGCGCAGCCGGGCGCCGATCCAGCGTCTCGCCGATACCGTTTCGGGCTGGTTCGTGCCCGGCGTCATCGTCGTCGCCATCGTCGCTTTCATTGTCTGGTCGCTTCTCGGCCCCGCGCCCGCCATGGCCTACGGCCTTATCGCCGCCGTCTCGGTGCTCATCATCGCCTGCCCCTGCGCGCTCGGCCTCGCGACGCCGATGTCGATCATGGTCGGCGTGGGGCGTGGCGCCGAAGCCGGCGTGCTGATCAAAAATGCCGAGGCGCTTGAACGGATGGAGAAGGTCGACACCCTCGTCGTCGACAAGACCGGGACGCTGACCGAAGGCAGGCCCTCGGTCGTCGCCATCGACGTCGCCGAAGGCTTCGAAGAGCAGGATCTGCTCCGGATTGCCGCGAGCCTCGAGCGCAGCAGCGAACATCCATTGGCGGCCGCGATCGTCAAGGCCGCCGAGGACCGGGGCCTCGCGCTGGTCGAGCCATCGGGGGTCGACCAGCCGGTCGGCAAGGGTATCGTCGGGGTCGTCGTCGACAAGGCGATAGTCCTCGGCAATGCGAGCTTTCTTGAAGAATATGACGTCGATCTGGGCGCGCTCACCGAGGCAGCCGACCGCCTTCGCACAGACGGCGCGACGGCGATCTACATCGCGGTCAATGGCAAGGCGGCCGGGGTCATCGCCATCGCCGATCCCGTCAAGGAAACGACGGGCGACGCGCTCGCGGCGCTGCGCGAGGCCGGAATCAAGGTCATCATGCTCACCGGCGACAATCGCGTCACCGCCGAGGCGATCGCGCGGCGCCTCGGCATCGACGACGTTGAGGCCGACGTCCTCCCCGACCAGAAGAGTGCGGTCGTGCAGCGGCTGCGCGAAGAGGGCCGGATCGTCGCGATGGCCGGCGACGGGGTCAACGACGCCCCCGCGCTCGCCGCCGCTGACGTCGGCATCGCGATGGGCTCGGGAACCGATGTCGCCATCGAAAGCGCGGGAGTGACGCTGCTGCGCGGCGACCTTCTGGGCATCGTGCGGGCGCGGCATCTCAGCCATGCGACGATGGCGAACATCCGCCAGAATCTCTTCTTCGCTTTCGCCTATAATGTCGCCGGGATTCCGGTCGCTGCGGGCGTGCTCTATCCGGTCTTCGGACTATTGCTCTCGCCGGTCATTGCCGCCGCTGCGATGGCACTCTCGTCCGTCAGCGTCATCGCCAATTCGTTGCGGCTGCGCTTTGCCAGAATCTGATCGAAACCACCGGAGAAGTTCGGACGCAATAAGGGGAAATGATATGAGACGACTGACGATTACAGCAATCACATTGGCCATGCTGGTGGCCGTCCCGGCTCAGGCGACCGAGCCTGTGGATTATCAGGGCGCGGCGGCAGCGCTCGCGCAGTATAAATCAGCGATGGAAAAGCGGGACCTGACCGGCGTCGAGGCACTCTTTTCGCCAGACGCCCAGATATTCGAGTCGGGCGGCGTCGAAGGGAATTTCGCCCACTATCGCGACCATCACCTCGGTCCCGAACTCAAGGAGTTCAGATCCTTTGCCTTCCGCAACTACAAGATATCGGTTCGGGGCGAAGGCGATGTAGCGATCGCGACCGAGACCTATAGCTTCTCGATCGTACTCGCGAGCGGCGAAACAATCGAGCGGGACGGCGTCGCAACGAGCGTCCTTAAATGGGAAAACGGAAAGTGGCAGATCGTCAATCTGCACAGTTCCTCACGCAAGCCCAAGGTGCGGCCGGCGGGCGGCGCCTGATCGCGTGAAGAAAGGGCTCGCCCCCGAGGCTCGCGGGCCCGGGCGGGCCCTGAGGCCTCGCCGAGCCCGCGCCTGAACGAAACGCATAAGTCCGATCGAGTAAGGGGCGCCCGGAATTACCTCGACGCGGCAAGTACGCAAACCACCTGTCTCCTTTGCGACAAGGGAAAACCTGTTGCGGTGCGTATCATCTGTTGAACAGCCTTTGCATCGCGTTCGGCTTCACAGCTCGACGCTTGTTTTGAGGGAGATAGACGATGGAGCGTTTTCGAAACTTCGATTTCCGGAAGCACATGCCTAGCTTGGCGTTCACGCTCCTGGCCGTTGCCGTCATAGCTGGCGCTGGAGCAATCACCGTCTATCTCGGCCTGTACAATATAGCGGCCGATGCACCTCATAGCCGACTGACTTACAGCGTCATCGAAACATTCAGGGAGCAATCCATCGCAGCCCGGTCCGGATCGATCGCGGTGCCGGCGGATTTGGCGGCTCCGGCGCGGATCGCATCGGGCGCCGGACTATACACGGAGATGTGCAGCGGCTGCCATCTGGCGCCCGGAATGGAAAAAACCGAAATGAGTCAGGGGCTGTATCCGCAAGCGCCCATCTTGTTCAAAGGTTCGGATCGTTCTGCCTCGGAGCAATTCTGGATCATCAAGCATGGCATCAAGATGACCGCCATGCCGGCCTGGGGGAAAACGCATGATGATCGTCTCATCTGGGATATGGTCGCGTTTGTCCGAAAACTCCCTGGCCTGTCGCCGGCACAATATCAGGCTATTACGCAGAATGCGCCAATGGACCATGACGCGATGATGAAGGGCATGACAGAGGCGGAAGGCGCGAGTCAGAAACCAAGCGGAGCGGGCGAACACGCAGGGCACTGAGGTCGTCGACAATTATGCAGCGCCGGGCGTGAACGGGCTCGTTTCGACCTTCCATTCCCGCCCACCTTGCCGGTGGGACGGAAGGTTTCGCCTTTCGCTAAGGGCCGGATCGAGCGAACTGTCTTGGCCGGCAAGCCGCAGGTGGAAAACAGCAATTCGGAATGGATCAAGCGGGGGCTATAAACATGAAGCGCGATCTTGTTCGCGAACTGATCGAGCGCTGGCGCGGCGATTCCGGCTCGACCTATCAAAGCTGGTTCCTGTGGGAGGAACGACTGAAGAATTTTCGGTCGATCAGAAGAGGAATCTCGCAGGTCGTCGCCGAAATTGAGGCCGGCACCTTCGGAGCGGCATATCGGGGCTCGTCATTGGAGATCATTGTTCATTCAATCGCCGAGCAACGACAGATTTTCAAAGGTGCGGATCATGCTTTCTTGTGGAAGCCCAAACTCCGAATCCCGGACATCTACGAGAACGCCGACAATCAACGAGCTTTTGGCAGACTTCTTCACCATTGCTCCTGTTGCGATACCGCCGAGGAGGTCGTCGCCGGGATCCTCGCAATCGACAGACAGAAGATCAAGGGGTTGGGTCCTGCGGTAGCCAACATTCTCTATTTTCTGCATCCCACCCTTGTGCCTCCGTTCAATACGGCAATCGTAAAGGGCTACAACGCGCTGACGGGTGCGAATGTGAAGCTTGGCAGCTGGGAGCATTTTCTCGCGATGCGCGCGGGCATTCTGGATCTCAACGATTGCTACCGGGATCTTCTCTCCAACGATTTGGGCGCGATAGGAGGGCTGCTGTTCGATATCGGATCGGGACGGTTTCCAGCCCCACCGCTCAGCGGTTCGAGCGAAAATGCTCGCGATTGGATGGCCTTGCTGAATGAAACGCGCTCACAGTCCGACAAGTTCGATAAGGGGCTTGCAAATCAGAAAGAGAGCGACCGGACGCATAGCGAAGTCCAATCCTGGCTTCGGGACCTCGGCCTTGCACTTGGATATGACGTCTGGGTAGCGGCAAATGACCGGGGGCGCCTTCATGAGGGTGTACCGCTCGGGTCTCGATGCCTCGATAGCTTGCCGCATGCCATCGCAACCGCTCAAGGAAGCGATGCCATAAGACTGATCGACATCTTATGGCTCGAGCAATCGACGGCTACGGTCGCGGCGGCATTCGAAGTCGAGCATTCGACATCCATTTATTCCGGAATTGTCCGCATGCTTGATCTCGCGCTGAGCAGCGAGAATCTTCATTTGTCGACGCCACTTTTCCTGGTTGCACCCGATGCGCGAGAAGCCGATGTCCGCGCTCAGCTCCGACGCCCGGCTTTCAGCCGGATCGGTGATCTCGACATTTCCTACCTGCCCTACGCCGAGCTCGAACAGAACAGGGTCGCCATTGCCCGCTTCGGTACGGGCCTGAAGGCGATCAAGGCGATCTCCCATCCATTGCCGTGAGGCAGCCGACGACGCGTAGGCCTCCGAAAGCAGTTGGTCTTCGCATCCTCGCGGCGTCACAGGGAAAGCCGGGCATCGAAATCGCGCGCGCTACCGACGTTCAGGATGGGACTAGCCCGTATCTGTTCGTGCCATCTTACTGTCCGGCTCATCGTGCCATCAGCAGGGCCGTTCAAGTAACGGCGCCGGTGAGAACAGGGACATATCATGTCCTGCGTTCAGAGGAAGTATTCCCCCCGGGCGCAAGCGCCCAGGGGGACCGACGACCGTAGGGGAGTCGCCGGGGGACCTCGCAGGACGAGGAACCTCAGAAAAAGTAGCGCAGCTGCAATCCGTACTGGCGCGGCTCGCCGTAGATGTAGAGCGGAAGAGTAGGGTTCGAGACACCCGTCGCGTCCGTCCCGATCGTACTATAGCTCACATAGCGCTCGTTGGTGAGATTTCGGCCATAAAGCGCAATTTCCCACGCTTCGCTCGCCGGCTGCCATGCGACACGCCCATTTATAAGGGTCGTGGCGTTTCCGGAAAAAAGCGGATTGTTGCTGGGCTTGAAAAAGATGCTGTCGCGCCAGGAGATATCGGTCCGTAATGTCAGCATTCCGCCGCCCAGGGAGGCCTTATATTCTCCGCCGAGAGTGATGTTCCACTTCGGCGCGTTCGGCAGCCGCTTGCCCTTGAGGCTTGCGCCGACGTCGTCAAAATAGACATCGTAGCGCGCATCGAGATAAGCGATCGTGGATGTAAGCGTCAGGCGATCGAACGGCCGTGCCATCAGTTCCGCTTCAACGCCCTTGATCGTCGCCTTGCCGGCGTTGGTGGTACTGGCAACGCCATTATTATACTCGACCACCTGAAGATTGGTGTAATCATAATAGAAGGCCGAAAAATTAGCTCGAAGCCGGCGATCGAGGAGCGTCGACTTCAAGCCGACTTCGTAGCTCCAGACATACTCCGGGAGGAAAGGCCGCCCGTCTCCCAGCTGGAATCCACCCGATTTGAACCCGCGGGTTGCCGACGCATAAGCCATGACGTCATCGGCAAGGTCGTAATCGATCCCAATTTTCGGAGTCCAGGCGGTCCAGGATGATTTGGGCTGACCGGCATCGACCTGATTTCCGTTCAGCAGGACACGATATCCGAAATCCTTTTTTTCGTATGAGTATCGAAGCCCTCCGGTCAATCGCAGGCGGTCGATGAGTTCGTAGCTTGCTTGTCCGAAGAGCGCGAATGCATTCGTCGTATTGTTTTCCGGGATCGCGAGCCGACGACCCGGTTCGATGATCCGTATTTCGTCATTGCCCTTTTCGTTGAGATAGAAGGCCCCGACGATCCAGCGCAGCTTGTCTGCATCATTGTTGAGCAGTTGGAACTCCTGCGTGAAGCTGCGAGAGCGTTCGAAAAACTCGATATCGCGGAGGAAGAGGTCGGTCGAGTCGACATCGAGCGCCTGGACGACCTTGCTCTTGCGCAGCGCAGTGATCGAGCGGATCGTGACCGGACCACCATCCCAGTTCATCGTCGAGGACACGCCCCAAGCATCGACGTCGTAACGCGGCACGCGGTCGAGCGCGGCTTCTTTGTCATTGGCCGGGATCGTCGCCCCCGCATCGATGAAGCCTTGCGGATAAAAGGGCCGGACAGACCGTGCGCCAGTCTCGCGATCGCGGCTGGCATCCGCCCGCAGCACGATCTCAAGACGGTCGCTAGCGTCGATCGCAAGCGTCAGTCGTCCGGCGAGATTGTCTTCATTCTGGTATCGCCGTCCCGAAACGATGTCGCGGTAGATGCCGTCACGCTGGTTGGCAAGCAAGGTGAGACGGCCTCGGACGCCCGCTCCGAGCGGCCCCGAAATCGTGCCACTAAGCGAGCGCTTCTCATAATTTCCGACTGTGAGCCCCAGCGCGCCGGTCAAATCCTCCGTTGGCATCTTGGAGATGATGTTGAGCGTGCCGCCGGCGGAGTTGCGACCGAAGAGAACGCCCTGCGGACCGCGCAGAACCTCGATGCGTTCAACGTCGAACAAATCCTGATAGCTCGTCGTCGGACGCGAGATGTAGACACCGTCGTAATGGACCGTCGTGCTGGGATCGGTCGCAACGCCGAACGCGGAGGTGCCGATTCCACGAATATTGATGATCGCCATGGAATCGTTGGTGATCGACACGCCCGGCACGAAAAATTGCAGGTCTTCGACGTTGGATATGCCCGTTGCCGTAAGCGCCTCGCCGGTCATCGCTGTGACCGAGACGGGAACAGACTGCAAATTTTCCTCGCGCTTCTCGGCCGTTACGATGATCTCCGCGAGGCCTTCCGACTGGGCTTCCTGAGCCTGCACAGGCATTGCGAACGCCATCGCAATCGCCGCGAGCGAAGTTCGCTGCATTGTGCGCTTCTTTAACGAGCAACAGTATAGATTGTTCACTACGCTTCCCCTGTTTCGAAGAACTGCGCCGTCGCGCAGCTCAAATGAGTTTCGGGGAAGTCGAGGACAAAAACATGCATGCCCGGAAACCGCTGTTTACGGCTTCCGGGTTCAAACACCCAACATCCCCTACTGAGATTGATTACGCACCAGAACGCCCCATCCCTCAAAAAATGGTACAGAGGACGTTTGACCGATGGAATTGGGCTCTCCGATTTGTCCGGCTTGCCAGAATGAAGTTGACGCGGAATGCGCCAAGGATCATGCTTTCGTCATGAAGCGCCGCTTCTCGCTCCTGCTCCTTCTCGGAGCCTTGCTGGGTCTCTTGGCCCAGGAAGCGGCGTTCGCTTCAGCGATGCCGATGCCCGACACGGCCATCACCGCGTCCGCAATGAGCGACGAATGCGCGGAGATGATGGGCATCGACAAGTCGCAGGACAAGAGGCCCTGCCAAGGTCTCACGCTCGACTGCATTGCCAAGATGGGCTGCGCGCTTCCGCCCGCCGTCGTATCGCCGGCTATGCCGCTCGAAACGAAAGCGCATGTCCCGGGCTTGCTCGATCCGCTTCCTGTCCGGCGGCTCGCTGGCAGAACATTCGGCCCCGAACCCGATCCACCTCTATCCCTCGGCTGAACTGCAAAAGGCGAACCGCGCTTCCGGCGCGCCTTTCCTAGCTTTTCAACCGAGGAATTCGACATGAAACCTATTTTTGCTCTTGCCGCACTCGCGGCCGCAACGCTTGCCGCTCCCGTTTTCGCACAGGAAGCGCCGGGGGGCCATTATGAATGGCAGACCCGCCAGGTGCCGGGACCGAACAAGTCCAATACCACCTCGCGGGTCCGCGTCTGGGTGAAGGACAAGTCCGCCCAGATGGCCAACTGCGACTGCGACATGATGAAGGCCGATCCGGCCGATTGCATGAAAAAAATGACCGGCGGCCACATGGCGCACCCCGCGGCGTAATATCTCCATCCCCGGCGCCTATGCGCCGGGGATGGCCTCGCCCGATCCAAAAAGGGGGAAATCATGCGCCTTTTCTTTGCGGCAGCCGTGCTTGCGCTGCCCACGGCCCTGCACGCCGAACCGATGTCGCTCGATGATGCGCTTCGGCTGGCGGAAACGCGAGCGCCCGAATTACAAGCCCGAGAAGCCGGGCTCGATGCCGCGCGGTCGGCGGCAATCGCCGCCGACCGGCTTCCCGACCCGAAGCTCAATCTCGCCATCCAGGATTTCCCGGTAACCGGTCCCGATGCGGGCCGGTTCAATCGCGACGATTTCACGATGCAGGTCATCGGCGTCAGCCAGGATTTCCCGAACTCCGCCAAGCGACGCGCACGCGCGACGCGCGCGCAGGCCGATATCGGAATCGCCCGCGCCGACGAGGCAGTTACCGCGCAGGACGTCCGGCTCGCGACTGCGCTTGCCTGGGTCGATCTCTTCTATGCCAAGAAGCGGCTGAAGGAACTCGACCTGCTCGACGCCGGTCTCGGGGATTTGCAAGCAACGGTGACGGCGCGGCTAGCGAGCGGCGCGGCGCGCCCGGCGCAAGCGCTGGAGCCCGATCAGCTTCGCGCCGCGATCAACGACCGCCGCAGCGCGCTCGCCGCCGAGATCGCGCGCGCCCGCGCACAGCTCGCGCGTTTCACCGGCGACCCCGTCGCCGACACGGCGGGCGACCCGCCGCCGCCGACGGTCGACGAGGCGACGCTGCGCGCGGGCATCGACGCCCTGCCAAGGCTGCGGGCGCTCGACGCTCGCGCCATCGCGGCCGATGCCGAAACGGGCCTTGCGCGCGCCGACAAGCGCCCCGACTGGAGCGTCAATGCGGCCTATGGACGTCGCGAGCCCAATTATGGCGACCTCGTCACGCTCGGGGTCACGATCGATCTGCCATTTTTCTCGAAAAAGCGGCAGGATCCCAAAATCGCCGCCCGCGCCAGCGAAGCGACACGCGCGCGCCTCGACCGCGAAGCCGCCAAGCGCGACATCGCGGCGTCGCTCGACGCCGATCTAGCCGATCATCGCATGCACCACGAGCAGTTGACAAATGCACGGTCGCAGCTGGTGCCGCTGGCGAAGAAGCGCGCCGAGCTCGACCTTGTCAGCTACGCCGCCGGAAAGCTCGACCTCGGCACTGCGCTCCTGTCGACACTCGCGCTGGCAGAGGCCGAAGTCGATGCGCTGTCGCGCGAAGCCGAGGTCGCGCGCGACGCGATCCGGATCAACACTATCTATGGGGAGACAGGGCGATGACCGATGCGACGTCAGCGGCGCGGTGGCGCGCCGCTATCCTGGCCGCGGTGCTGATCGCGGGCGGCGGCGGCTATTGGCTGGGACAGCGCGGGGACAGCCATGCGCCGGGGGGAACCCCGGCCGACAGCCGCAAGATCCTCTATTATTACGACCCGATGTTTCCGAACCAGAAGTTCGACAAGCCCGGCAAGTCGCCCTTCATGGATATGCAGCTCGAGCCTAAATATGCCGATGAGGCTGGCGGTTCTGGCACCGGCCCCGGCATCACGGTCGATCCGGCCGCGAGGCAGAGCCTCGGAATACGCGTCGTCGCGGCCGAAATGGGCAGTCTGGCGGCGACCTTCGACGTCAATGGCAGTGTGGATTTCAACCAGCGCGACGTCGCCATCGTCCAGGCGCGCTCGGGCGGCTTCGTCGAGCGCGTCTATCGCCTCGCGCCCGGCGACGTCATCGGCGCCGGCACGCCGATCGCCGACCTGCAATTGCCCGAATGGGGCGGCGCCCAGACCGAATATCTGAGCGTCAAGAAACTCGGACGCCCAGACCTCACTTCAGCGGCACGCCAGCGGCTGCGGCTGATGGGCATGCCCGAAGGGGTGATTGCCGAGGTCGACCGGACCGGACGAACCGGCGGCAGGCTGACGATACGCGCGCCGATCGGCGGCGTCGTCCAGACACTTAATGCGCGCGCGGGCGTCACGCTCGCCACGGGGCAGACGCTCGCCGAAATTTCGGGGCTCGGCACGGTATGGCTCAACGCGGCGCTACCCGAAGCGCAGGCCGGGTTGGTCAACATCGGCCAGCGGGCGACGGCGACCCTTACCGCCTTTCCCGGCGAGAGCTTCGCCGGCAGGGTCGTGGCGATCCTGCCGACGACGACCGCCGACAGTCGGACTCTGACGGTGCGCATTGAACTCGCCAATCGCGGCGGGCGTCTCCGCCCCGGAATGTTCGCGGCGGTAGCGCTCGGCGGCGATGCCAAACCGGCGCTGCTGGTGCCGAGCGAAGCGGTGATCCGCACCGGCACGCGCAGCATCGTGATGCTCGAGAAGGGCGACGGTCGCTATCATCCTGCCGAAGTGGTCGCTGGGCGCGAAGGCGGCGGCAAGACCGAGATATTGCGGGGGCTCGCACCCGGCGAGAAGGTCGTCGCGTCGGGTCAGTTCCTGCTCGATTCCGAAGCGAGCCTGACCGGTCTCACCGTGCGCCCGCTGGAGCCTGCGCAATGATCGCGAAGATCATTCGCGCCTCGGTCGCGGCGCGCGGACTTGTCGTCGCGGCGGCACTGATCCTGACGCTGCTCGGGATCGCCGCGGTCCGCACGACGCCGGTCGATGCCCTGCCTGATCTCTCGGACGTTCAAGTCATCATCCGCACCACTTATGCGGGCCAGGCACCGCGGATCGTCGAGGATCAGGTCACCTATCCGATCACGACGACGATGCTCTCCGTGCCCGGAGCGCGCGTCGTGCGCGGCTATAGCTTCGTCGGCGACAGCTTCGTCTATGTGCTATTCAACGACGGCACCGATCCCTATTGGGCGCGCAGCCGCGTCCTCGAATATCTGAGCCAGGTGCAAAGCCGCCTCCCCGAGGGCGCACGCGCGAGCCTCGGCCCCGACGCAACCGGGGTCGGCTGGATCTATGAATATGCGCTGGTCGACAAGAGCGGCCGCCACGATCTCGCCGAACTGCGCAGCCTGCAGGACTGGTTCCTCCGCTTCGAACTCAAATCGGTCCCTGGCGTCGCCGAGGTCGCGAGCATCGGCGGCATGGTGCGCCAATATCAGATCATCGTCGATCCGCAGAAGCTCGCCGCCTTCGGGGTGACCGCGCCGGAGGTGGCAGACGCCCTCAAGCGCGCCAACCAGGAAAGCGGCGGCGGCAGCCTCGAACTCGCCGAAGCCGAATATATCGTCCGCGCGAGCGGCTATCTGAAGTCGCTCGACGACTTTCGCGCGGTTCCTCTCCGCACTGCAAGCGGCGGAATTCCGGTTACGGTGGGCGACGTCGCAACGGTCCAGATCGGCCCCGACACAAGGCGCGGTATCGCCGAGCTCAACGGCGAGGGTGAGGTCGCGGGCGGCGTGATCGTCATGCGAGAGGGCAAGAATGCCCGCGAGGTTATCGACGGCGTCCGCACCAAGCTCGCCGAGCTCAAGCGCAGCCTGCCGCCCGGGGTCGAGATCGTCACCACTTACGACCGTTCGGGGCTGATCGACCGCGCGGTCGACAATCTGACCTCGAAGCTCGTCGAAGAGTTCATCATCGTCGGGCTCGTCTGCGCGCTCTTCCTCTGGCACGCGCGCTCGGCGCTGGTCGCGATCCTGACCTTGCCGCTCGGCATCCTCATCGCCTTTATCGTCATGCGGCTGCAGGGGCTCAACGCCAATATCCTGTCGCTGGGCGGCATCGCGATCGCGGTCGGCGCGATGGTCGACGCAGCCGTGGTGATGATCGAAAATGCCCACAAGCATCTCGAACATTGGGAGCGCGATCATCCGGGCGAGGACTTGAAGGGCGCCGAACGCTGGCGCGTGATCACCGAGGCCGCCGCCGAAGTTGGGCCGGCGCTCTTCCTCAGCCTCCTCATCATCACCTTCTCGTTCATCCCGATCTTCACGCTCGAGGGCCAGGAAGGGCGACTCTTCGCGCCGCTCGCATTCACCAAAACCTATGCGATGGCCGCGGCCGCGATACTCTCGATCACGCTGGTTCCGGTGCTGATGGGCTGGCTGATCCGCGGCCGGATCCCCGCCGAACAGGCCAATCCGATCAATCGCTGGCTGACCCACGCCTATCGGCCGGCACTCGACTGGGTGCTGGCCCGCCCCAAAAAGGCGCTCGCGATCGCCGGCCTCGTCTTCGCCACCAGCCTGTGGCCGATGACCCAGATCGGCGGCGAGTTCATGCCGCAGATGCGCGAAGGCGACCTGCTCTACATGCCCTCGGCGCTTCCCGGCATTTCAGCGGCGCGCGCGTCGAGCCTGCTCCAGCAAACCGATCGGCTGATCAAGACGGTGCCCGAGGTCGAGAGCGTGTTCGGCAAAGCAGGGCGCGCCGACACCGCGACCGACCCGGCGCCCCTAGAGATGTTCGAAACGACGATCCGCTTCAAACCGAAAGAGCAATGGCGTCCCGGCATGACCGAGGAAAAGCTGGTCGAGGAACTCGATGCGCGCGTCCGCGTTCCGGGGCTCGCCAATTTCTGGATTCCCCCGATCCGCAACCGCATCGATATGCTCGCGACCGGGATCAAGAGCCCGGTAGGTATCAAGGTCGCGGGATCGGATCTGGCGGCGATCGACCAGACCGCCAAACGCATCGAAACGGTCGTGAAGACCGTGCCCGGCGTCGCCTCGGCGCTGGCCGAACGGCTGACCGGCGGGCGCTATATCGATGTCGACATCGATCGCGCCGCGGCGGCGCGCTACGGCCTCAATGTCGCCGACGTGCAGTCCATCGTCTCCGGCGCGATCGGCGGCGAGACGATCGGCCAGACCATCGAGGGGCTCGCGCGCTACCCGATCAGCGTCCGCTATCCGCGCGAGCTGCGCGACAGTATCGGCGAACTCGCTAGCCTGCCGATCCTGACGCCTTCGCGCCAGCAAATCACGCTCGGCACCGTCGCCAGCGTGAAGGTGAGCGACGGCCCGCCGATGCTGCGCAGCGAGAATGGGCGTCCGGTAACCTGGATCTATGTCGACAGCCGCGGCCGCGACCTGCAGGGGCTGGTGCAGGACATGCAGCAGGCTATCGAGCGCGACGTCAAGCTGCCGCCGGGCGTCAGCGTCTCCTACACTGGACAGTTCGAGTTCCTCGTCCGCGCGACCGAACGGATGAAGATCGTGGTGCCGGTCACGCTCGCGATCATCTTAGTCCTGCTCTATCTGACCTTCCGCCGCTGGGACGAGGCTTTACTCATTATGGCAAGCTTGCCCTTCGCGCTCACCGGCGGCCTGTGGCTGCTCTATCTGCTCGGCTATAACCAGTCGGTTGCGAGCGCAGTCGGGTTCATTGCGCTCGCTGGCGTCGCCGCCGAGTTCGGGGTCGTGATGCTTATCTATCTCAAACAGGCGCTCGCCGCCCGCGACGACGGCGACATCAAGGCCGCGGTCCGTGACGGTGCGCTGCTGCGCGTGCGGCCCAAGGCGATGACCGTCGCAGTCATCCTCGCCGGCTTGTTCCCGATCCTCGTCGGGACCGGGACGGGTTCGGAGGTGATGAGCCGGATCGCAGCGCCGATGGTCGGCGGCATGCTCACCGCGCCGCTCTTGTCGATGTTCATCATTCCCGCCGCCTATCTGCTCATGCGGAGACGCGCGGCAAATCCCATTCAACCCGAAGGAGAAGCGACATGAAGAAATCTGTCACATTCGCGCTGGGCCTCGCGCTCACCGCAGGACTTGCCGCTTGCGGCCAGCAAGGCGAAACCTCGAAACCGGCCGAAGACGCGGCCGCGCCCGCGAAGGATGTCGGCGCCATGGCGATGCCGGCCGAAACCAGGCACGGCAAGGGCACGGGAAGCGTGACCGCAATCGACACCGCGGCCGGGGAGGTCACCCTCGATCATGGCGCGATCGCCGAACTCGATTGGCCGGCGATGACGATGGGCTTCGCCGCGCCGCAGAAGCTGCTGGAAGGTCTGGCGGTCGGAGACCGGGTGAGTTTCGAGCTCGACTGGAACGGCAAGGCGGGAACGATCACGCGGATTGAAAAGATGAAATAGACGGTGGCGGCGGGCGGCAGGAACCTCAACCGCCCGCGGTCGCGAAAAGAGCGCTCGCGCTCCTGACGAGCATATAGGCTGCGACCGTGAAGATAAGGCCGGCGAAGATCGCGGTCAGCGCCCCCCGGCTCGATAATTGACGCGCGGCGCGTGTCCCGGCGATACCGCCGGCGAGTCCCCCGGCGATGAAGACTGCGGCCAGCGGCCAGTCGATCAATCCCGACACCGCATAGCTCAGCGCCGTGGTCAGCCCGAAGGCGGTGACCGCGACGAGGCTGGTGCCGACCGCGTTGAGGATCGGCATCTTCGTAGAGGCGATCAGCCCAGGCACGATCAGGAACCCGCCGCCGATACCGAAAAATCCCGAAAAGCCCCCGGTGCCGAGACCATAGCCGAGCACTTTCGGCGCATTATGGCGATTGCAGGCGGCCCCCTCGATGCCGGGATTGTCTCGCCCGCGCAGCATCAGCACGCCTACGACGAGCATCAGCAACGCGAAGAGGAAGAGCAGTTTCTGCCCGTCGATCGCCTTGCCGATGGTCGAGCCTGCGAGCGCGCCGACGATGCCGCTCCCCGCATAGAGAAAGCCGCAGCGCCATTTGACCGTCCCGGCGCGTGCATGCTGCGCGAGCCCCGAGGCCGCGTTGGCGGCAACCGCGAGCGCGCTCGTCCCGATCGCTACATGCGGGCTCGCGACCCCGACGAGATAGACCATCAGCGGCACTGCGAGAATCGAGCCGCCACCGCCGACAAGGCCGAGGGTGAAGCCGACGATGCCGCCCGACAGGCCGCCGAGCAGATATTGAAGCGTGTCGAGCGTCACGCCCCCGAACCGATCGGCGCCGGCGCCGCGAGCCACTCGCGGCCGCGCAGCATGCCGTGCCAGTAGACCGGCGGTAGAATCTTTTCCTTGAGCAGCCAGGAGATGCGCGACGGCCGCGTGCCCTCGATCATCCATTTGGGAAAGGTCGGGAGCAATTTCCCGCCATAGCCGAATTCGGCGAGGACGATCTTCCCCGCTTCGACGGTCAGCGGGCAGCTCCCATAACCGTCATAAGCTGCCACTGGCGGAGCGCCATCGAGCGCGGCGAGCGCGTTGAGCGCCACGACAGGCGCCTGTTTGCGCGCGGCGGCCGCAGTCTTGGCGTTGGTGGTTGCAGCGACATCCCCGAGCGCGAAGACATTGGCGTACACACTATGGCGGAGCGTCGCCTCGTCGACCGCGACGAAGCCGGAGGGCGCCGCGAGCGGGCTCGATGCGATAAATTCGGGGGCGACCTGCGGCGGGACGACATGGATCATGTCGAAGCGTTCCTCGACCCGGCGGACGGCGTCGCCGCGACGCTGCTCGAAGAGCGCGACTTTTGCCGGCCCGTCGATCGACACGAGACGCGATTCTAGCTGCAGATCGACGGCGTAGCGCGCGATATAGGCTTCGAGCGCAGGCACATAGGCGGCGACCCCGAACAGCGACGGCGTCGCCGTATGGAACTGCACCTCGGCCTGCCCGAGCAACCCGGCGCGCTCCCAGCGGTGGCACGAGAGATACATCGCCTTCTGCGGGGCGCCCGCGCATTTGATCGGCATCGGCGGCTGGGTGAACAGTGCACGGCCGCCGCGAAAACGGCGCACCAGACGGTCGGTATAGGGCGCAAGATCGTATCGATAGTTGGACGTTACGCCGTCCGCGCCGAGCGCTCCGGCGAGCCCTGGGATCGCGTCCCAGTCGAGCTTGAGCCCCGGACAGACGATGAGCGCGCGATAGCCGAGCACGCGCCCATCGGCGAGCGTCACCCGGTCGCTCGCGGGATCGAAGGATGCCGCCGCGCCGCGGACCCATTCGGCGCCTGCTGGGATCAGCCCCGCTTCGTCGCGCCGGGTTGCCTCGGCCGCAAAAATGCCGCCGCCGACCATCGTGAACCCGGGCTGGTAATAATGATCCGCGCATGGCTCGACGATCGCGATCGACACCCCGGGACGGCGGCGCAGGATGCTCGCTGCGGTCGCGATCCCCGCGCTGCCGCCACCGATCACGATGATATCATAATGCGCGACACTACCATCGGCGCCGCGCGCCGACGCCATACCGGCAAGCTGCTCGGAGCGCGCGCCTGAGCGGCAATAGGCCAGAACCGGCGCCGGGAGGTCGGCGAGCGCTCGGGCCATTGTGGCGACATCGCCTTCATCGATCCCGCCCGACATGACGGGAATATGCACGAAGCGAAGGCCGTGCGCCTCTGCAGCAGCGGCGATCGCCGCTGCCGTCGGCTGCCCTGCTTCCTCGCCATCGGGGCGATTGCAGACGATCGAGCGGAACCCCGACGCGGCGAGCGCGACGACATCGGCCGGGTCGATCTGCGGCGACACGCTGAGTGCTGGGGTCAGGCTCCTGATGGTCATTGTTTCTCCATTCGGGGAAAGGTGTCGGCGCTCACAGCCGATCGATCGGTATCTTGAGATAGGCGACGCCATTGTCCTCCGCGGGCGGCAAGCGCCCCGCCCGCATATTGACCTGTATCGAAGGCAGCAGCAGCCGAGGCATCGCGAGTTCGGTATCGCGCGCGCGGCGGCGAGCGACGAACTCGTCTTCGGAGATACCATCGCGCGCGTGGACGTTTGCGGCACGCTGCTCGGCGACGGTCGTTTGCCAGCGGTGCTCCTGCCGCTCCGCGGTCAGATAGTCGTGGCACATGAAGAGCGGCGTATCGCCGGGGAGCTCAAGGATGCGGCGGAGCGACCGGAACAGAAAAACAGCATCGCCGCCCGGAAAATCAGCGCGCGCCGAGCCGTAATCGGGCATGAACATCGTGTCGCCGACGAACACCACATCGCCGATCACATAAGCAACACAAGCTGGCGTATGACCGGGAACATGGAGCACGGTAACTGGCAGTTCGCCAATTGCGAAACGGTCGCCATCGGACCAGAGACGATCGAAATCCGAGCCATCACGGCGAAATTCGGGTCCGGCGTTGAAGATGTCGCCGAACACAGCCTGAACGTCCCGGATATGCTCGCCGATCGCGATCGCGCCGCCGAGCCTTTCCTTGATCCAAGCTGCTGCCGAGAGATGATCGGCATGCGCGTGGGTCTCCAAAAGCCAGTCGATCGCGATGCCCTCGGCGCGGACATACTCCATGATCGCTTCGGCCGAGGCGGTCGAGGTACGCCCGGCAGCTGCGTCATAGTCTAGCACACTGTCGATCACCGCGCCGCGCTTCGTGCGCCGATCATGGACCAAATAGCTGATCGTCGAGGTCTCGGGATCGAAGAAGCCGCGCACCGCCGCCGTATCTTTCGCTATCGACATAAGCTGATGCCGTGCAGCCGCGAGCGGGACATCCGCTGCTAAAGTCCATGCAGCCCGGTCCTCCTCCATGATCAGCGAATACTCCTTCCAGGAACAGCGGACGCGCGATTCTGAGCAAATGCATCCGCTCTCAATAGAAAGAGACGCAGCGAAACGAGTTTACCCCACTCCTATATTGCCCAACCGAGTCTGACACGGATGGAGCAAGGATCGCTCGCTTTGCGGCAGACCGCCGTAAGCGGCGCCGCGCGGGAATCAGTAAAAGCGAAGATTGTCGATTTCGCCCCATGAACTTGCGCCCGCCTCGCGCTGGACGACGACACCGACCTGCACGAGATCGTCGCCGCGCCAGGACGGCGCATCGCCGCGGCGGGGGCGCGTCGCCACGAGCGCGGAGAAGGGCACGCGCAGCTCGGACCAGCCTTCCTTCGCTTCGATCGGCGCGGTGAATTCGCCTGCGAGCGTGTTGACCACGAGGAGATAGCGGCCGGCGCCGCGCATATCGAGCCGGACGCCTGCGAACTTGCGCGCATCGACCGGACGGACCGAACCACGGCTCAAGGGCACGAGGATGCCGCCCTCGGGCTTGTCCTTGAGCGACATCTGCACCGCGAAGGCAAGCGCCGAGCCGTCGCCGCCCGCGTGGGTCACGCGGTTGGTGACCACCGAGGAACGCTCGACGCCGCCATCCATGTCGGTGAGGCGGAGCGTGTCGAGCGAGCTCCGTCCATCGGCGCGTTCGAAATCGTCGATCAGCGCCTCAGCGGGCAACGCCGGGAGCGTCGTGGCGAGGTTGCCCGCGGGCAGCTTCACCCCGGCGCCATGGACGAGCTTGCCGTCGACGAAAACACGGTCGATCTTCTCGACATCGCCGATCGCTTCCCACGGCTTGCCGTCGATGAGCACAAGATCGGCGCGCTTGCCCTTCTCGATCGTGCCGCGGTCGGCCGAAAGTCCGAGCGCGAGCGCGCTATTCGACGTGCCCGCGAGCAGCGCCGCCTTCGGCGTGAGGCCAGCCGCAACGAGCAATTCCATTTCCTGGAGCGTCGAGACGCCGTGCTTCGCACCGCCGATCCCCGCGTCGGTCCCGACCGCGATCGTGACGCCGGCCGCGTGGAGATTGCGGACATTCTCTTCGGCGAAGCCATATTTGCGAATGCGCAGGCGCGTCGCGGCATCGTCCTTGCGCCCGGGGCCGATCTCGTCGGGCTTCAGCTGATAGATGGCGAGCGTCGGGGCGTAGAAGGTGCCCGCCTTCTTGATCCGGGCGATCGCGTCGGCATCGAGCACGCCGTCCTGGATGCTGTGCGCGATCACGTCGATGCCGGCGTCGGCGGCGAGCTTGCCGCGTTCGACGGTCACCGTATGAGTGAGCACGCGCTGGCCATGCTTGTGCGCCTCGTCGGCGAGTGCGGCGAGGGTCTCGACGTTCATCGAGGTTTCCTCGGGCAGCTGGCCGTAGCGCCAGCCGTCGGCGAAAGCCTTGATATAGTCGGGGCGATAGGGCTGGAGCGCCTGCACCTCGCGCCGCGCGCTCTCGGCGGTCGCGACCCATTTGGTGGTATTGGTGTCACCCCAGTCGGCGCCGTGGCCGCCCGGCGTGCTCATGCGCGCGACGAAGTTGACGTGCGGCGCGTAGATGTCGGCGAGCCAGGCGCGGCGCGGCGCGAAGGCTTCGGGCTGCTGGTGGAAGTCGTTCACGGTCGTCACGCCGCTCGAGAGGTAAGCGTTGGCGATTTGCGGCAGCGCGGCGGGCGAGCCCGACGGCGACCAGTGCGTATGGACGTCGATGAAGCCCGGGAGCAGCGCCTTGCCGTCGGCACGCACTATCTTCGCGCCCTTGGGAGCCTTGACGTCAGCTCCGACCGCATCGATCCGGCCACCCCGCACGACGACGGTGCCGCGATAGGGATCCTTGCCCGTGGCATCGAAGATCGTCGCGCCGGTGATCGCGACCAGCTCGCCGCCCGGTTCGGCGAGTACCGACTGGCTCGCCCAGCCAAGCCCGGCGGCGAGCGCCGTTCCCGCTACGATCATCTTCCGAAAACTGGCCACGCGCGTCTCCTCGATTGTCTGATTGTCGCCCTGCCCTGCTTTGACGCAGCGGCGGTAGATATCCCCACCAGCCTGTTCGGTCCGCGCCCGCCATGTCGCAACAATATGCGCTTGTCGACCGCATTGCTGCTGCGGAACCGCGCCGCACTTGCGTCTCTGCTTCCTGTACGCCCCGGCCGGGGCGAAGCCGGAACGGGACAGTCATGAACAGAGCTTTCGCCTTCATCCTCATCTTCGCCATGGTCGCCGGGATTGCGGCGGGCTGGTTCGTGAATTCGCATTACCCGGCCGCAAGAGCCGCCGAAATCGCCGACAATCTCTCGATCCTTACCGACCTCTTTCTGCGGCTCATCAAGATGATCATCGCGCCGCTCGTCTTCGCGACCCTCGTTGCTGGGATCGCGCATATGGAAGACGCCGCCGCGATCGGCCGCGTCGGCGCGAAGACGATGGGCTGGTTCATCGGGGCCTCGATCGTGTCGCTCTCGATCGGGCTCGTCATGGTCCACCTGCTCCAGCCGGGCGCGAGCCTCGCGCTCGACCTGCCGACAACCGGCGCTGAAGGCCTCGTCGCGACCGGCGACTTCTCGCTCAAGCAATTCGTCACCCACCTCATCCCGCAATCGATCGTCCAGGCGATGGCCGAGAACGAGATCCTCCAGATCGTCGTCTTCTCGGTCCTCGTCGGCTCGGCGGTGGCCGCCATCGACGACAAGGCTCCCGCCGTGCTCGCCCTCGTCGAGCAGGTCGCCGCGATCATGCTCAAGGTAACCGGCTTCGTGATGAAGACCGCCCCGGTCGCAATCTTCGCCGCGCTCGCCTCGACCGTCGCGACGCAGGGCCCCGGCGTCCTCGTGACCTATGCGGGCTTCGTCTCGGGCTTCTATCTCTCGCTCGGCGCGCTCTGGCTTGTGCTTTTCCTCGCCGCGCTCGCGATCATCGGCACGCGCGCCTTCGGACTGTTCCGCGGCATCCGCACTCCGGTGCTCCTCGCCTTTTCGACCGCCAGCTCGGAAGCCGCCTATCCGAAGACGATGGAGGAGCTCGAGAAGCAGGGCGTCAACCGCCGCATCGTCTCCTTCGTCCTGCCGCTGGGCTACAGCTTCAATCTCGACGGCTCGATGATGTATTGCACTTTCGCGGTGCTCTTCATCGCGCAGGCCTATGGCATTGACATGAGTATCGGCCAGCAGATCACGATGCTGCTCCTGCTCATGGTGACGTCGAAAGGCATGGCGGGCGTCCCGCGTGCCTCGCTCGTCGTGATCTCGGCGACACTCGCCTACTTCAAACTGCCCGAGGCCGGGCTGCTCCTGATCCTCGCGGTCGACCATCTGCTCGACATGGGCCGCTCGGCGACCAACGTCGTCGGCAATTCGGTCGCTGCCGCCGTCATCGACCACTGGGAAGGCCGCAGAATGGCGCGCGAAGCGGCTGCCGGCGAGCCCGTACCCACCGAACAACTACCCTCTCTCGCAACCAAGGAGTGAATATGTCTCGTATCGAAAGCCGTCTCGCCAGTCTCGGGATCGAACTGCCCCAGGTCTGCCCGCCCGTCGCCAACTATGTGTCGTCGACCCGGTCGGGCAACATCGTCCAGATCTCGGGCCAGCTCTCAACCCATGCCAGTGGCGGGATCAAGGGAACGGTCGGCGCCGACTGCAGCCTTGCCGACGGCATCATCGCCGCGCGGCTCTGCGCGATCAACCTCATCGCCCAGTTCAAGGCGGCTGCGGACGGCGACCTCGACCGCGTCGCACGCGTCCTCCGGCTCGGCGGCTATGTCCAGGCCGGCGCGGAATTCTACGAGATTCCGACGGTGATGAACGGCTGCTCGGACCTCATCGTCGATGTCTTCGGCGAAGCCGGAAAACATGCCCGCTCGGCGATCGGCGTTTACCGTCTGCCGTTCAACTTCGCGGTCGAGGTCGATGCGGTGATCGAGCTGGCCTGAACGGTGACAGGCGGCGGAAACTGGAAAATTTCGCTGTAGCGCAAAGGGTTGTAATTTTCTGCGCCAATGCTGATGGGGATATGTCGATAACTTGCGTCAAAGCGAGACGAGATGGAGGAAAAATCCATCCGCCGCACGGAGGACGACGCGCCGATCGGGTCGAAACAAGGGGACATGGCATGACGAACCGCACATATTCGAACTACCGCAAGCATATTCTCGCCGCAGCATCGCTGATCGGAATGATCGCCGCACAAACCGCGGCCGCCCAGGAACAGGCGGCGGAGACCCAGGCCGCGACCGAGCCGCAATCGGCTCCCCGCGGCGAAGAAATCGTCGTGACCGGCAGTCGCATCGCTGGCACCAAGATCACCGAAGCCTTGCCCGTGACCGTGGTCGGCGAGGACGAGATTGCGGCGACCGCTGCGGTGTCGGGCGACGAACTGTTGCGATCGATCCCGCAAATGAGCGACCAGTCGTTCAACAGCAGCAATGGTCAGACGAGCAGCAATTTCGCGCGCGGCGACGTCGGCTCCATCGACCTGCGCGGACTGGGAGTCGGCAACACGCTGGTCCTGCTCAACGGGCGCCGGCTTGTGCAGCACCCAAGCAGCCAGGCGAGCACGTCGCTGGCGCCGGTCATCACCTATAATAGCAACTCAATCCCGGTCTTCGGTATCCAGCGCGTCGAAGTACTCCGCGACGGC